>JAPLCW010000155.1 GCA_026392015.1 Candidatus Auribacterota bacterium
TCCCCCCGTACAAGGCCATAGTCGCCTCCTTTCTGGCTCGCCCTTTCCGAGCCGCCTTGCACGAAGATTGTACTTTCTTTCCTTTCGCCTTTGGATGATTATCACTTATGGGGGGTACATTGCTTAATATGTCATTCCTGCGAAAGCAGGAATCCAGGTTTCATAGTGGATCCCCGCTTTCGCGGGGATGACAAGTGAAAGGGATACCCCCCAAGACTGACCCATTACCATTACTTCAATAAACGCGTTGATAATAATCCGCAGGTTGTTATAATTGAGATTGAGACTAAGTATCTATTAGAGTATGGAAAATCCAAGGGATATATTCATAGCCCATCTGAGGCGCAAGGGCCTTTTCCTCACCCGGGAACGCCGTTTGATTTTAGAGGCGATCTTTTCATTGCGCAAGCATTTTGACTTCGACGAACTCTACGACACGGTGAAAAAGCGCGTGGGCAGGGTTTCAAGGGCAACGATTTATCGAACCATACCCCTATTGATCGATAGCGGTTTGATCAGAGATGTATTCCGTGGGACATCCGGGACCCAATATGAGCAGGTGCGTGGCCTGGAACATCATGACCACCTCCTGTGCGTCTCTTGTGGGAGCTATATTGAGTTTAAGGACGAGAGGATAGAAAGGGCACAGCAAGAGGTATGCAAAAAACACGGTTTCGTTTCTGTTGATCACAAGCTCGGAATTCGCGGCTATTGCAGGAAATGCGCCTTGATCAAGCGTGTCAAGGCATGAAGAATATGAAAAAGATAGCCATAGTGGGAAGCCCGAATGTGGGCAAGAGCGTTCTGTTCGGTAATCTCACCGGGCGATATGTCATAGTTTCGAATTATCCGGGGACGACCGTGGAGGTGACAAGGGGAGTCGCGAAGATTGGCGGAGAGGAATTCGAAATAACCGACACTCCGGGGATGTATTCCCTGCTGCCGATTACCGAGGAGGAGAGTGTGGCCAGACGCATACTAATTCAGGAGAAGCCCGATATAGTTCTGCACGTCATAGACGCGAAAAACCTCGAGAGGATGCTCCCCCTCACCCTCCAGATCATTGAAGCCGGCATGCCGACGATGCTCGTCCTCAACATGCTGGATGAGGCGGCGGCCGCGGGTATCGAGGTGGACAGCGCACTGCTGGGAAAAGAGCTCGGCATATCCGTGATCAGAACAGTGTGCACCGATGGCACCGGCATGGAGGAGCTTAGAAAGAGAATTACTGCGTATGGAACAGCCTCTGAAAACCGAGTATAGAGGGCCGGTCGAATACTCTGTAGAGATCGCCCTCGAGAAAATAGGCAATCTTCTCACACAAAGCTACGGTCTCTCAAAGAGGACTATCGGCCTCCTGCTCTTACAGGATGACAGAGAGATAGCTGAGCTCGTGGGTAAAAAAGAGCTTGATCATCTAGCTCAGATAGAAGAAATTATAAGGGATGCGAAGATCCACTACAGTTACCCTGTCGAATATGAGATAGCGATGGAAAGGCAGGAAGAGGTCCGGCGCATCGCGAGCAGGGTGGTGAGGAAGAAGAGAGGGAAGGAGCCATTTGCCGAAACACTGAGCCGCCTCACAATGAATCCCGTCACGGGGATCCCCATTTTGTTTCTCGTCCTCTATGTCGGCCTCTACAAGTTCGTGGGTGCATTCGGCGCAGGCACCGTTGTCAATTTTCTCGAAGGAACGGTTTTTGAGGGTCACATCAATCCGTATGTCATCAAAATAGTCTCTCTTATCATTCCGTGGAATGCAATCCGGGAACTCATTGCCGGCCAGTACGGATTGGTCACTCTCGGGGTGAGATATGCGGTGGCCCTCATACTCCCGATCGTAACATTGTTCTTTATAGTCTTCGCCGTAATCGAGGATAGCGGATATCTACCCCGCCTGGCAATGCTCATAGACCGCTCTTTTAAGAAAATAGGGTTGAGCGGCAGGGCGGTTATCCCGATGGTCCTCGGCTTGGGTTGTGCCACGATGGCAACCATGGTCACGCGCACTCTTCCCACAAAGAGGGAACGCCTTATCTCGACAATGCTCCTGTCGCTCGCCGTGCCATGTTCTGCCCAGCTCGGCGTCATTCTCGCGCTGCTTGAGGGCAGGCCACATGCAGTTCTCTTATGGGGAGGAGTAATAGGATTGGTATTCCTATTCATAGGATATCTCACTGCGAAGATTTTACCCGGCGAAAGACCCTCCTTCTATATGGAAGTGCCCCCCCTCAGGATGCCACAACTGTACAATATCATTGTGAAGACTTACGGCAGGGTAAAATGGTATTTCAAGGAGATAATGCCGTTGTTTCTTCTGGCAAGCGTTATTATCTGGATAGGGCAGATCACGCGCACATTTGACCTGGTCATCGCATTGCTGAGAGCGCCGGTTTCATGGATAGGCCTTCCCGATGAAGCCGCTCCCATATTCCTGTTTGGATTTTTCAGGCGAGATTATGGAGCTGCCGGATTATTTGATCTCAATAAAGCGGGGGCCTTAAGCGGCGTGCAGCTTGTAGTAGCATCTATTGCGTTGACGCTGTTTCTCCCCTGCATAGCCCAGTTTCTGATGAATATCAAGGAACGCGGCCTTAAGACGGCACTGGGGATAACGTTCTTTGTCCTTTTCTTTTCTTTTACAGTGGCGTTCGCGGTGAATTTTGTGCTCGGGAATCTTGGGGTCACATTATGAAATGCTCGCTCTGCGGGCTGCAATTTAGAGAGGAAACGGCTCGGTCGGCATGCCGCGGCTGCGGCCTGGTGCGGAAATGTGAACTTGTGAAATGCCCCAATTGCGGCTTTGAGATGCCCTGTGAGCCCGAGTGGTTGAAAAGAATAAAAATGAGGAGGCAAAATAAAGATGCCAATAACAGACAGAGCTGAAGAGATCCTGGAATCCCTTTGGATCGAGTGCGCCGAGCATGCAAAGGATCAATGCGACACGAGTCTCCTGAGAGATGATGATGCCATAAAGGAACTGATCTCCCACGGGTATCTGAAGATACATAACCACGCGGTACGCCTTACCCAAAAAGGAGAAAAGGAGGCCAGAAGCTGCGTCAGGAGGCACCGCCTTGCGGAGAGGTTGTTTGTAGATGTGTTCGACTGCAAGAAGAAGATGGTTCACGACAAGAGTTGCCGGTTCGAACATCTTCTCCACGAAGGGTTGGACGAGAGCATCTGCACCATTCTCGGCCACCCGAAGGAATGTCCGCATGGGAGGTCGATTCCCGAGGGTAACTGTTGCCGGGAGGCCAAGAAGACTGCCGGAAAAGTAATAATGCCGCTCTCCGAGCTCGAGGTAAGGAAAAAGGCGGTCGTATCCTATCTGCACACAAAAAACCGGGAAGCCCTTAAAAGGCTTCTGGCCATGGGTGTTCTCCCCACTATGGATATTGTACTTAACCAGAATTTTCCGTCGTATGTATTTCAGATCGGTGAGAGCCAGTTTGCAATAGATAAGGAGCTGGCATCGGCAATATTCGTGAGGGTGAATCAGCGTTGACGGAATAGAAAGAGGGACCATGTGGGCAGACATTATGTTTAAGAAGATAATACCGATTATAGAAAAAGGCAGACGGTTCGTCATCACGGGCCATGAACACGCCGACGGGGACGCACTGGGATCGCAACTGGCGCTGTACTATCTCCTCGCCCAGATGGGTAAAACGGTCCATGCGATCAACTGCGATCCGCCGCAGAAGAAGTTCCTTTTCGTAGACCCTCAACGCGTGGTGAAAGTGCATACCCCGGGGAGCGGACTGGGCCCGTTCGCCTCCTGCGATGCGTGGTTTATCGTCGACACGAGCGCGCTCCTCCGCATCGGCAGCCTCGGAGAGGTTGTCCCTCAGGTCACCTGCCCCAAAGTGGTTATCGACCACCACACATTTAATCCCGAAGAGTCTTTCGCGGATATCAACTGTATTGACGATAAGGCGGTGGCAACTGCAATCCTTGTGTATAAGCTGGGGCGGCGCCTTGGATGCCGCATTGACAAGAGGATCGCCCTGGCGCTCTACCTCTCGATCTACACCGACAGCGGCGGTTTTGTCTACACCAAGATGACCCCCGAGGCGCACCGGATTGTTGCCGAACTCATGGAGGCCGGGGTGGTTCCCTATGAGGTGTTCGACAGCCTTTATCAGACACACCCCGCCGCGGAAGCAAAACTCTTCGGCCGGGCGCTCAACTCGCTGAGATTTGAGCATAATGAACGGATCGCGTACATGACACTCAGCAGCAGGGTATATAGCAGTGCGGGAGCCGATCCCGAAGGAAGCGAAAACTATCTCCTGAATTATGTCCGCGCGATCAAGACTGTCGAGGTTGTGGTGTTGCTCAGGCAGCTTCCGGATGGCCAGGTGAAGGTGAGCCTGCGTTCCAAGGGGCGCGTGAGGATTGACGGCGTCGCACGAGACCTCGGGGGCGGAGGGCACTGGTATGCAGCCGGCGCGACGATCCCCGGGAGCCTCTCTAGGGTTCGCGAGAAGCTGAAGGCGCTCATCTCGAGGGAGTTGCGCGCGCACTATAGCAGAAGTTCTCAGGACACCAGTATACAGCTGTAATCGACCAAGGCGCCTGGGATCAGAAAGGTACGCCAGCTCGCTCAGGGCAGGAACCTTTCGGGATTTTTCAGCTTCTTCGGCAGGTAGACATCGATGACGTAGTTAAGGTCATGTTTCGCAAACGCCTGCTGCTCCACCCTCACCCCCATCTGGATCATCTGCTCGATCGCCTGCTGCCACGCCATTTCATGCTTGATGAACGGATCGTTCGCGAGCGCGTCATTGGCTCGCTTGATGTCCACTTCCTTGAGGGGGTGGGTCGCGTCCTGCAGCTTGTAGTCGATGATATCCTGAGGTGTGACGCCGAGGTAACGAGCCTGGGGAACGCAGAAGAACTTGTTGATGTGGGCGGCATTGCCGGAGCCGACCTTGAGGGTGCGGTAAATATTGGTGATGCCGTACGGGTCGCCGTCCACGAATGCATAGACCGGGATCTTCTTCTCGTCCGCGAGACGCCTGATGAAGCGCCGGCAGGCGCGCGTAGGGACGCCGCCCATCGACACAAGGATGCAGTTGGCCTTTTTCCAGAAGTAGTGCTTCACCAGTCTTTGAAACATGCCCGCGGTCTCGATTGCCAGGATAAATTCCGCGTTCGTCTGAAACTGGAGTTCCTCGACGGAGATCGGGATCGAGTAGGCTCCGGAGCCGAACCGTGTGCAGTCGATCTTGATCTTGCGCCCGGTGTCGGGATCGCGGTCTATGACGATGAGTTTCCCGGCGACCTCCCCGCCTTTTTCTTCGGGAATAAAGCCGAGCTGCTCGCGGTTGACCTCGAAGAACGCCTCGATATCGTCCATCACTGCATCCGATTCCGGCTGCTCGTCGAAGCGCGCGTCCCCCCAGTTCTTGGAGACGTAGTACGCCTCCCTCTTGGTGGCGATATCATCGCCCTTGAGGAGGTCGTTCGAGAGAGACATCATCTTCAGGGTTTGCGCGAACGTCTTTGCAGTGTTGACGGTGAGCGTCCGTTCCTTTTTGTGTCGCCCGATCTCAAAATAACCGACCTTCGGGTTGTAGCGCACGTTGTCGAGCGACCGTATGGGGAGGTCGAGCGAAGGCTTGCGCTTCTTCATGATCGTGCGATAAATATCCTGCGCCGCCTGTTTGATTCTTACCGCTACCTTGACCATATCATTCTCCAGAACAAATATAGTTTAATCACTGAGAACACTGAGGACACTGAGTGCAAAAATAAAAGGTTTTAACCGCGGATTTCGCAGATTACGCGGATTTTCATTGTGTAATCCGCCCAATCCGCCTAATCTGCGGTTATAACCATTAAATCATTGAGATAATACTGCAATGACAAATGACAAGGTACAAATTAATGTTATGCCTCATTTACGCTGGGGTCTGCTGACTTTGTTCGGACATACAGATATTTATTATAACCATGGATAAACAATGTGGGAGCGGCTTCCATCCGCGATAATCGGGGCAAGATGCCCCTCCCACAATTGAATAACCTGCAACAATCCGTGTTCTCCCGTGGTTTCTAACCCTTTATCCTTTTCCAATCCGCGCAATCTGCGAAATCCGCGGTTTCTCCATGCTTTTCAGTGTACTCAGTGCCCTCAGTGGTTAAAGCTCTTTCTCCCGTGCCTCACATCGTTCTTGATTTTTCGAGTATATCCGTGAGTATCTTAACCGTCTTGGCTTCCTGCGCCTTGTCCAGTTTCAGGATCTCTCTCAGTGCGGCTCCGATGTGAGGAAGATATTTCTCGATATATGCCTTCTTCTTCTCCGCGTCTGCGACCCGCGCGCGCCTGTTCAGGTACGACTTGAGCTGTCTGCCCACCTCCTGGATGCCGAGCCTGATCTCCTTGATGATCTCGGGGTAGTGGGCAATCGCCTCCTTGCTCTCCGAGGTGAATGGTACCCAGACGGAAACCATATGCACCATGAGTGTCATCGGACCCGACGGGAGCGCACCCCGCGCCTGTGTGAGTCCGTAGGAGCGCCAGTTCGATCCGATCACCGTTTTGGTAATCGCACAGGCAGATTGCTGGTAGAGGAGCGGGACGCGGTTGGCGAAGCGAAGCAGGTTCGAGAGCGGCTCCTCCTCCGGCTCGCGCGCAGTTCCGCCGTTTTCGCCCTCGTCCTCAGCATCTGCGCGCTTACCGCCCCATGCCAGACCGACCTCTATATGGAACGGGTTGCCCCGGTAGACGGAGGGGGACCGCGTGGTCGCGGTGAAGAAGTCGGCCTTGATCTGCTTCTTCAGCGCAGCGAGGATCAACTCCTCGCCGATGGGCGAGAGGCAGTCGGTGGGGGGGCTCATGATCTTTGTCGCGTTGATCGCGGCGTAGAGCTTGTCCGTTTCTTCTCGCGCGATCCTTGTTGGATACGCGGTCTCGGGAAGATTGGCCTTCGCGCAGATTTCACGGGCAACCTTCGCGCCCACCCGCGAAAAATCCTGGATGAGGAACGATTTCAGCCTCTTCGCCTTCGTGGTTTTAAGCATTTGCATGAGCACGCCGATTTCGACACCGTACGGGTGCGGCTTGATCTCCTTCGGTTCCCTGGGCATCTCCTGTGCGGCGCGGGCAAGGATTATCTTCTCTCCATCGGGGTTTTGGTAGATGATGCGGACATGCGGGTTGGCAAGAGAGACCTGCTCCAGATAGGTCTCGACCGACTGGCGCCCCTTCTGGTACTTTGCCTCCAGCTCGATCTCGACCTTTGTGCCGTGTGGGGAGTCCCAGGATATCTCTTCGTCCTTGATGATCTCCGGCGCGTTCTTCTGAGTGTCGATCCTGATCTCGAAATAGTGCGCGGGTTTCCTCGGCCCGATTCTCGAGGTGATCCTCATCGACTGCCCGGTCGTGATCTGACCGTACATGCCCGCGGCGGAGATGCCGATCCCCTGCTGTCCGCGCGCCTGCTTGAGGGTGTGGAATTTGGAGCCGTAGAGGAGTTTTCCGAATATCTTCGGTATCTGGTTTTTGACGATGCCGGGGCCGTTGTCCTCAACGCTGACCCTGAACCGTTCCTCGGCGATTTGCTGGAGCTCCACTTTTATTTCGGGGATGATCTTGGCGTCCTCGCATGCATCGAGGCTGTTATCCACCGCCTCTTTGACGGTTGTGAGGAGGGCTTTCTTGGGATTATCGAAGCCGAGCAGATGCCTGTTTTTGCTAAAGAATTCGGAGACGGATATTTCCCTCTGGCGGAGAGCCATCTGATACGCGATCTCTTCCTGATGGAGATCCATTCCATTCTCACCCAGGTCGTGCGGGGTCTTAGAGGGGGTAACCGTTTTTCCCCCCTCTTTTTTCACGTTCTTGCCGGGAGGCATACTGAGTTCAAGCTGTTTCGGGCCGGACGATTCCTTCGGCTTTTTAGCGGCCTTTGAAGCCGGTCTAGATTTCTTGTGTCGTGGCATTTCGCAATCCGGGTTTAGCCTATGGAAAGTCATAATAGCATACATATGCTTTCTGTAAATATTAAATTGGGCGAAGGCAGACCGTCCAATTACGTAGAGAGTGCTTACCTGGATCATTCAGCGGACGAATAAAAGGACAATTGTAACAGCCTCACATATATAACCGCAGATTACGCGGATTGGGCGGATTAAACAATGCGAATCTGCGTAATCCGGTAATGGGTCACCCATCAAAGGCGCGGAGTCAATAGACATAGTTCCTCCCTTCCAGCGCATGAGCGCTGGTTCAGCTAGTTACTCCGATTACGACAGCACCCGCGACCTGCTTTCTGCCCTGTCCCGAACCCGACTAG
>JAPLCW010000070.1 GCA_026392015.1 Candidatus Auribacterota bacterium
TCATCACCGGTGGGATTACCATCTCCGTCGGGAGGACTTATTGCGTTGTCACCACCATCCTTGACAAGCTGTATAAAATCCCCGATCGGCAGAGTGTCACCATTCTCATCGGTCATCTGCGTTGTATTATAGTAGTCCATCGACTTCCCATAAGCGAAAGTCGTCATCGCACACACGCAGATGCCACAAATAAATAAGCCCTTGCAGAAAAGTAAAATACTCCCGTGCCATCCGTTATGTTGAAATTTGCTTTCCTGGTAGAACTTATTCATTTTTTATAACCTCCCTTATATAACATATATTGATCGGCTTCTTTTATCTCCATCCTCTTCAATTAGGCGGATGAGAGTATGGTTTCGCGTAATCCCATGTCCACTCCGGCGGCGTCGAATTATCCCTGTTGGTAATTATGTACGCCTTCCCGGGCTCGAATCCGAATGATGTCGCCGGATTGATGAACATCCACAGCGATGTAGTCGTTTTATACCACGCTATGTGATCGAACTCACCGGTAGAGAGATTAAACTCGTATATCAAATCGGCCAGACCGGTGATGTTTGAACTATGGAAACCACTTCCAAGCAGATTGGAATCACCCAAACTCACCGATGTGGGGTATCCGGAACCTACATACGTCAATTGTGCCTTGCCCGAAGCCCCCCTGATTGACAGTAACCGATTTGTCGGGGATACCTTTCCCACAAACCAGATATTCTGCGGCGTCGCGAGTGAATTCGTATAGAGAAAACCCTCGTCCGCCTGGAGTGTGACCGGCTCGGTGTTGCCAAGGGCAACCCAGCCGCTCGCGCTCTTCCAGAACCTGATATCGAACTCCTCCGTCGCGGGATTGAATTTGTTGAGCCTGTCGCTCAGTGCCGGTATTGCGGGTGTCCCTGTATGCCCCTGTCCCCCGAATACGGCGCTCATGCCCGTGGCATACTGCACAAACGGGAGAGATACGGACGTCAGCGAGTTGGCGGAGCCGGAGCCATACATCGTTACCTTATATTCACCAACTGTATCAGAGGAATATAGTGATGTGCCATAGCAGGCTATCTTATAGTACCTCTGATCAACCGAAGAGGGATGGCTCCCGGTCTGTGAACCATCGTCAACCCACGCTGTAGTCGAACCCGTTGCCGTTACATCGGCAACATCCGTGTATGTTCCTGCGAGCGTATTTGCATAATATACATCGTAGGCCACTCCTATCTGGCTGTCCCATGTGATTGTGATATTTCCCGCCGGCGATGAACTGTTGTTGCGGGTAATGTTTGTGATTACCGGCGATATAGGTGTGGGAGTCGATGTCGGTGTCCCGCTAGGTGTCGACGTAGGAGACATCGTCGGCGTGTTGGTCGGTGTCCTTGTCGGTGTTGGCGTTGGAGTCATTGTGCGAGTGTTCGTGGGTGTGGGAGTTCCAGTAGGCGTAATTGTGGGGGTTATCGTGGGTGTCATTGATGGGGTCACCGTCGGGGTAGACGTGGGTATGAACGGCGCATCTGGCACGAGCGGGTTGGTGTTGTTCTGGTGTTCCTGAAGATTCGTGTAGACATCGCCGTCAGGATCGCCGTTGGGGTCACTCACACCATAGTACCACTCCCAAAAGTCGCACATTCCGTTAGAGTTGCTGTCATACTCCGCCCCCGTATTGAGGTCAACGAAAACATAGGGATACATCCCTCCAACCCCCTGCATTGTGTAGGTATTGGTTACTATGTACTCATGTTTCCTCGTCCTGCTCACCACCCGAAAATGTACAACGTCGCCGTTGTTCCCGCTCGTAGACATGGCGCCATAGATACCGGCATAGCGCACCTTATCACGGCCCTTAAGAATGTTTGATGAATTGAATGCGCCAACCTCGTCATCTACTTCTGCCATTTGCCCGTTTATCCAGAAGTTTCCGCTGCAAAATCCAAGCCCCTTAGCTTCATCATGGTTCGGGTTTATATAGTACAACCCTGGGGGACTCCAAGTCGGCGTTACTGACGGGCTTTCCGTAGGTGTTAAAGTAGGGGTCCCTGTTGGAGTTACGCTTTGCGCATCTGAAGTATGTGCAGCGAGCTGAGATCCACCGTGTACAAGCAGGCAGAATATAAATATGGAGGCCCAGCCACCCCTTGCCTTCTTTATCATAACCCTCTTCAGATAATAAACCGCGCGTCTATATGTTCTCATAGATATCTAACTTGATTGATTTTTCACTCGGGAATAACATTATTCAAATAATCTTAACATACTGTATTACAGGGGATTGATTCCCCCCCACGGGCGGTCAATCATCGACCTTCCCCTGCAAATCGCGCGTTCAGTTCTTAAACCGGGTCTGATAATTCCCCGTCTGCTAAAAAGGCAGCGAATCCTTGACAATAGCGAGAAACAATTACTGCTAAATTGTGATAACCCCGTTCAATTCCACGGCTATCTAAATTGATTTGTGAAACGCCACAACAGGTTATAAGCAAGCATAATTCGTGCCAAATATGACATTTTTTCCTATTTTTGAAAAATATACTTAATCTATTTCAGGCGAGGTAATTGCGTATCGTAATATATTGGCGTGATTTGCTTGACATATTATAATAATATGTTTTGAATACTTTGTATACACCTCTTATGACCGAAACTGTAAACTTTGTTTACAGTGTATATAGCAATAATTTCGTAAAGCCTAATAAGGCGGTTGGCCATACGGTTTCAGATTGGACCAGCTAAACGGGTTTTTGCCGCCGTCTATCTTATACCAGCAGCCATATCCTCGCCTGAAACCGGTGAGCGTGCCATGCCACATGCCGTCACTGCTTGACAACCAGCCAAAGCTCAAGCTCCCTCCATATCCGCTACCCTCCTGGGAATAAACCTCGTCCGATGTGAGCACGCTCCCTGCGTTCGCTCCACTCTCTTTCAAATTGCTCAAATTAAAATTCACATCCACCGGCCACACACTCCCTATCATATTGTACCCACGCACAAACTCAGGCATCTCCACATCC
>JAPLCW010000071.1 GCA_026392015.1 Candidatus Auribacterota bacterium
ATCTGCGGTATGGCGTTGCTTGATTGACGAAGGCCGGAATTCCTATTTAACTCAGGGAAAAATGGATAGTTGCCGCACTGAGGAAAGGGAGAATGTGCAGGTACGGCATCGGCGAGGGAAAACGCGAAGAACACTACGGCAATGATAATGAAGGTCTTCATTTTGCCAGTAGGGCTGATAAAATCAATGCACATTGATCCCCCCCTGATTGTCTAGCCTGCATTTTCCATGCCAACTTTACAATTTCCCCTTGATTAGAAAAAATAGTTGTAATGGCTACGAGGCGAATCTATTAGAACGAGGACGGCTAAAATGAAAATTTCTGACAGATGCCCCAAAAGCCCGATTTGCATACTTTGTTTACTCCCCTGAACGCTAAAAGTGTAAACTTTGTATACAGTTCTTGTCATATCATAATGATACTGTTACCCAGATGCCAAAATAGAAATATCACCTGAGTTGCCATTCATCCCCGCCCGCCCGCCCTATTGGCAGACAGGGCCAAGAATGCGCACGACGCCATGAGACATCCCGTGATCCTCTGGCGAACGGATGAGTTATATCCGCACAAATCCATTGGAATTTCATCCAAATCAATTTGTCGGATGGAATTGAAGTTACTCCGGCTTAAAGAGCAAGGATCTTATCCAATGCCGAAGAGATCCCCTTGGGAAGAAGATCCGGAGTTATCTCTGCCGGCGGCATGCGGCTTCGTGTTCGCCCCGCTGTCGGGACGGCAATTTGGAAGCCGGAAAAAGAAAACCCGGCTTCCAAATCATCAAACAGCCAAATCATTCCTACGGACGCACGACCACGCGTACTGACAGCTTACCATCGGCATTATCCTTAGTCGTGACGAACATCCCGTCCGCTTGCGAGCATGAACCGTGGCCCATGCGGATAGCTTCGATCTCCCAATTGTTGCCAGCCGCGATTTCCCCAATGCGGGCAGCCCACGTCCAACGCCCCGTGCCGCCGGCGCTATTGTCGCAATCTAAGTAATTTAAGTAGAAACTACTGGCACAGCTACTGCCCAGGGTTTTGTCACCTGCCGTACTCTGAGCACAGGCATCATAGTAGTCACTATCAGTCTGGGCATTTCCGGCGTCAGCGGCATGATACGGCAGGGCGGATTTGCCGGCCGCGCCAGCCCAGGTGCGGAGCGCGCTGTTTATCGTAGTCCAGCCATTACCCAGGCAGCCATTACCCGTACAGAGGTTTCGTGTTCCGTCCACGCAATCGGCAATGGCGAGGGCGGAAATTTTACTTGCGCCGGTTTGGCCGTTGTCGCTCGAGGTAATGGCAACACTATCAACATCGCTCACGATCTTATACCACTCTCCCGCGGCGGCGGCTGTCATCCTCTCCTGTAATGTACTTCCGGATGCGCATGTGTAAGCGCCCGGATTATCGGTATCATTCGACCCCACCATGTTCCAGGAAACAGAATCAGCGAGTGTCTTGCTCCAGCAGGCGCTCCGGGTGTTGGTCGTGTACCAGTGCCAGCCGGAAGTGGCGTTGCAGGTGGCTTCGTTTAACGACCATGTTGGGGTTGGGGTTATGGTTGGGGTTGGGGTTATGGTTGGGGTTGGGGTTATGGTTGGGGTTGGGGTTATGGTCGGGGTTGCTGTCGGTCTCGGCAGCGCACTTAATGTTCCCGTCTGAATGCCCCAGCCCCCCGCCTGCGTGCAGAAAAACCTCTTGCCCGACTCAACATTATCAGGACCCACATCGCTCTGATCCAGTAGTGCCTTAATGGCGTCGCCGATCTGCTTTGTCGTCTTCATCGTGCCGGCGGTGGGGCCTGTCGTGGGCTCCTGGAAACTGCTCTGCACCGTGAGCGCTGTGCCGCTCGTCAGGTAGTCGTACAGGTTCTGGAGCGTGTACATACCGCTCCCTGCTGAAGGAGCACCCGGGGAATCAAGGCTCCCGGCAACAGCGGTGTAAGACACGCATACCACGAACATCAAACTCAGAGCTACTGTGATTAACTTTTTCATTTTTGGTACCAATCCTTTCTTGATTCATCTTGAAATTGATAAAAGCACGATTGCCACGTCCCGCTCAGCGGGACTGCAGTACTCGCAATGCAAAAGGATCAGATACCTATCGGGGGGGAGCGTATGGGAGCTAGTTTGGCAAGACTGCTTATATAAACCGGTGTATCGGAACACCGGATATGCGTACAGAAATAGTCTATTTCCAGCCTGAGCAAACAGACTGTCCAGACATCAGTGTTGTATCTTTCATGACTGATTATCAGCCTTGCTACGGGAACAGAGCCGCTGCTCATTGCAGAATCATCCGGGCCACCGGCTAACCTATCCTCCGATTCCGGCCCGATGTCTTTCCACGGGCCCGCGTCAGCCTTCGCAAGATATTGCACGGTCCTGCCAGGACCGAAGTGCATCCACCCAACATTCTCTCCCCACGCATAGCCGTACAATTGCCCACCATCATCCAGATACACCCGAGAATGACTTGTGCGGAAGTTGATCCAGCCCGTGATCTCCGACCACGCATAGCCTGACAGATTGCCCTGGCAATCGTTGTTCACTCCCCAGTCATAGGCACCCCTATTGGGGTAGCGTCCCGCATTCAGAGGATGCCCCTCCCCGAGGCATATCCATCCACAGTTTTCGAGCCAGATCCAGCCCGCCAATATGTTTGAGCCAATCGTCAAATCAGTGCGTGTCGTCCTGAGATTAACCCACCCTATGCTCTCCCCCCAGATCAGATTATGGCCTTCGATAATCCTACCGATCTGCGGTATGGCGTTGCTTGATTGACGAAGGCCGGAATTCTTATTTAACTCAGGGAAAAATGGATAGTTGCCGCACTGAGGAAAGGGAGAATGTACAGGTACGGCATCGGCGAGGGAAGACGCGAAGAACACTACGGCAATGATAATGAAGGTCTTCATTTTGCCAGTAGGGCTGATAAAATCAATGCACATTGATCCCCCCCTGATTGTCTAGCCTGCATTTTTCGTGCCAACTTAACAATTTCCCCTTGATTAGAAAAAATAGTTGTAATAACTACACGGAAAATTAATTAGAACGAGGACGGCAAAAATGGAAATTTCCGATAGATACCCCAAAATACCGATTTGCATACTTTGTTTACACCTCTGAATGCTAAAAGTGTAAACTTTGTATACAACCCTTGTCATACACAAATGGTTATGTCTGCCAGATGACAAGCTAGAAATATCTTACTATACCGGCACCTGAAAGGAAGTGCCGCTGAGAAAAGGGATATTACCAGTGAGCCAGGAAGAGTGGGATAAGCTGATCTGATCTTGATACACGTGGCCTCATCCAACTATCTCCACTCAATCATGCGGGCAGCACAGAGGTAGGAAAGTTTGGCAACAGTATTTATCCCCCTACGCACGACGCCATGCGGCATCGCACGGTGGCAGCGAATTCCTTTCCTTCCCAGATGATTACATAATTGCGTATGGTGTCCCCGGAATTATCTCACATCCACGAAGAGCATAGCCCGGAACGTGACCTCTTTCAGTCACTCCTTGCAGCCTGTCAGGTGTTGCACTTGCTACGGCCTAAGGTCGTGTCCCCGTCTGTATTCCCCAGCTTCCTGGTTGAGTGCAGAAGAACTTCACGCCGGACCTCACATCAGCGGCCGTCTCTTCGGACTGAGAGAGATTCCCATGGATCTTGTCATAAATTTCCTTTGTTGTCCTCATCGTCGGGCCGGGAGGCGCACCGGGTTCCTGAAAACTGGGGACGGGTGTTGCCTCTATCCCGGAGTTCACGTAGTCATAGATTTGCGAGAGTGAATACATCCCGCTCCCCGCGGAAGGAGGCCCGTGAGAATCCATGCTTTTGGTTGGTGTGGGGGTGGGAGTGATCGTGGGCGTTGGAGTCGGCGTAGGTGTCACATAAGTTATTCCACCTCCATCGTTATATAATTGTGTAACTTCAGCAGATGTCAAACTTCTGTTCCATATTCCTACTTCATCTAACCTATATTTACTTCCGTAGATTCCTTTCATACTTCCAAAGGTAAAATCTGCGAAAGATACATCCCCTGTTAGTGTATTTGCTTTGACATCATTAGATATTAAAGTTCCATTGATATAAATTTTAACTCCTGTTGCATCTTTGTTTCCACTATAGACAACAACATAATGCAACCAACTATTTACATAATTATTTACAGCATTTTCATTTATTAAAATTCTTCCTCCCGCACTATCTTTCATCCTAAATCTTACAGGTCTGTCTGATGGGCTTTCTTCTTCTTTTCCTATTGCAAATTGTGGATTTTTTTCATCATCCGTTTGGTCAGAAGTTCCCATATAATTACCCCTTGAATTATTAATAGGATATGCCCAGAAAGAAATAGTTACAGGTTTATTTGTAGCTAAGAAACTTGAAGTATCTCCTAAATCAATATAACTATCTATTCCAAAACTCCAACCTTCATTATTAAAATATACACATCTTCCAATCTTGCAAGATGCGTTTACTTCCCAAGTTGCAACATAAGTTGAGTTAACTACAGTTCCATTATAATTTCCTAAATAAACATCTGGGAATTTTGTATTTGAATCTGTCATAGTATCAAAGTTCCAATAACCTATTAATCCAGTATACAAACTACCTCCCCATTCTGACGAATACGTAACTCTTATATTTATTGCAGTCAAAGCCAATCCGATTACTAAACCAATCAATAACTTCTTCATCTTAAACTCCCTTCTGTTGCAGAAATTGCCTACCAACATCCCTTCATTAAACACCGAAACTCCCGCCCCTACCACGGATTTCCAAAACCCGCGTCCTATCTTCATCACAGTTTTCATCACTTCTTGCCCTCCTTCCCAAACGTAGTTATTTATGCCAGCACCCTCCCAAGCTGGCCCGGAACCCGGTCTTCTCCATACATTTCCAATGATTCAGGGCATATCTTATTTTCACTACCCGCCATTTCCAATCTCTCTTATGCTCTAACTCCAGGATACACAGCATGTTAAAATAAGTACTAATTCAAAAGCATTTTCCAGATTTCTGGCCTTTTTCTCCTACCAGCGATTAGCTTTCGCCCGTGCAATCCTTTCCAAAGTTATGGGCTCAGTTTGGATACAATATCCGGGGCTTTTTTATCCAAAATTCTGGGCTTTTCCTTCCCAAAATCAAGACCTGCTTAATGCCTTTCATATCAAGTCTTTTAAGTCACCGGAGGTACATTTTGCGCCGAAAGCAACCGTAATGACTTCATGAAGATGTGTAGTCTGCGCTTGTAGGGCCATTTGCAGTAAGCCTCGTGCCAAGTTTTCGGTACAATTTGCAATCCAGCGGAATCAGGAACTTTCACCCCGGAGGTCACAGACCCGGCATAATATATCATTTCAAACTAGGGGAATCTGAATAGTCACTACGGCACAACTAATGTTCCCGTCTGAACCCCCCAACTTCCCGACTTCGTGCAGAAAAATGTCACTCCTGATTTCATATCAGCAGCCGTGGCGGCGCACTGGTCGAACTTCGCCTGGATGTCTTCGTAGATCTCTTCCAACGTCCTCATAGTTGGTCCGGGGCCTGTGCCCGGTTCCTGGAAACTGGGGACGGGTGTTGTCTTTATCCCCGAGTTCAGGTAGTCATAGATTTGCGAGAGTGAATAC
>JAPLCW010000042.1 GCA_026392015.1 Candidatus Auribacterota bacterium
CATGGCACTATGATCTTGGCGGGGATATAATTTCCTCGGCGTAGGGAAAAACACTTCCCTGCGCCAGGGCTCCAGGCCGGCGGCATAAACGCCGTCGGCCTGAGCCCACTTTTCTTATGCTGGAAGTGCGTAAGTCGTGTCCATTACTTGTTCATTCCCAACTGATAATGCGCCGTTGGGCCTGCCCCTTCCAGGATTTGGATTTCCAGATTGCGACTACCTGCAGCAGCGAACCCCGCCGTTCGTGCTCGCCGGGGAGGTGTCCAGCTCCAGGCCGAAACATCCGGTAGCCACCTCATCCATCCAGCGGCCGCCCCGGCGGAAGGTGTTCGTGCTCAAGCCTCCATAGTACTGACCCATCCCCTGGGTCGATGTGTATGAATTAGTTGAAGGACCGAGGACAGATCTTTCCTCGCTTAAACTGGGACTTGTAGTATTCCATTCGTACCAACCGCCGGTATCCCAGGCAATTCCGCCGGTTGTATCAATGGTTCCATCTGTTGCATCACCCCATATCCATTCCCCGACATTTCCGCTCCAGTCCCAAATCTCCTGGGTGTTGGAGAGTGTAAGCCGGGCTTTGGTATCCCTCCCCGTTCCGTAATCGACATTGCCTTTATTGTACCCGAAGCTATCAGCCAGCCCGCAGTTTCCACGGTACATGCCGTTGGTTCCAACAATGCCTCCATACCAGTTGCTCGCCACCTGTTCCAGATTGCGGTTGATAGTCTGGGCTTCTTTTACCGTGCAGAGGTGTGCGCCAATTGCAGTACATGCGGCAGCGGCACTGGAAATACTAATGAGCCAGGGTGTGTCAGCGGCCTGAGAATATGCTTTGCTGCTGACTTGTTTGGCCTCGTACTTCATCACGTAGAAGTCGCTGTGGACCTGATAGGCATAATTTGGATCACCGGTGTTTGTATTCCCGGGAACCAGGACCCATTCGCCGCCTGTCATGGTTGGGGTTATGGTTGGGGCTGGGGTTGGGCTTGCTGTTGCTGTTGGCGGTACAACCAATGTTCCCGTCTGCACTCCCCAGCTTCCCGGCTGCGTGCAGAAGAACGTTACGCCTGAGTTTACATCAGCTACGGTCGCCAGGCACTGATCGTGCTTCGCCTTGATTTCATCGAATATCTGCTTTGTCGTTTTCATCGTTGACCCGGGAGCCGCGCCGGGCTCTTGGAAAAGGTCTGGGCTGGGTGGCACTATCCCGGAGTTCAGGTAATCGTAAATTTGCGCGAGTGAATACATCCCGCTTCCCCCTGAGGGTGACCCCGGGGAGTCAACGCTCCCGGCAACCGCCATGCCAGCGAAGCCGACCGCAAACATCAAAGTTGGCACCAAAATCATCAACTTTTTCATCTTTTAACTCTCCTTTCTCCATGGATGCTGCAAAAATTCGATTTGCATACTTTGTGTACACCCCAAACGCCATAAATGCAGACTTAGTTTACATATCTTCTCATATCACAATGCTCTCAACAACCTGAACCATCAGGTTTGGGATAAACCCAGGATAAGGTATGAAACCGCGGATTTCGCGCCTGCCTGCGCGGAGCCGGAGCTCCGCTTCGGCATAGGCAGGGATTGGACGGATTACAAACAAGAATCCGCGTAATCCGCGGTGAAGACATTAAAAGTTGATGAATAGATCAGGGTAGAAGCCGTACGCAAATAGAAACTGCTTTTCAGCGAATCAGCGGCTGAGAATTATTCTTTTATAGTTGTACTACTCCAAGTTCGGAAAAAGAAGATATCATATATTTCACCGCGGAGACGCGGAGGACGCAGAGATGATAGATCATGCAGAGAGCCAGGCTGTTATAAAATTCTTTGCGGTCGCTCTTTGCGTGCTCTGCGCCTCCGCGGTGAGCTATTAATCTTTTGAAAAAAACGGGGAACGTCCCGCTAGATTATGGTTTATGAAAAAAGCAGCGCTTTAGTAGAATAAAGCTTGGAAATATCGCAGCCGTGGATTGTTTGCCATACGGCTGAATAGCATCGCTATCTTCCCGTTGCAGTTCGGCCGGCGCCAGATCAGTGCCGCTCGATTGTTTTAGGATTGCCTGCTTGATATGATTATGCTAAGCAGGCGGGGGATGAATGAAATCCCGGCGACACGCTACCGATTTTCAGGACCATTAACTATTGTGGTCCCATGGGAGTGAATATATGAAATGCAGCAGATTGGTTGTTGGACTTGTCACCAGCATGTTATTCTCTGCAGCCTGTGGATGGTCTCAGCCCGGCGGCGCGCAGATGCGGTCACTCATTAAACTACTGGGCAGCCCAGACCATAAACAGCGGAAAGAGGCGGTGAAGATGCTGGGGAACGCCGGCTCGAAGGAAGCGGTTCCGGCATTGATTAACACCCTGCGCATGGATTCCAACAATGGGGTGCGTAAGGAGGCGGCTGAGGCTCTCGGGTCGATCGGGGACAGGAAGGCAGTGGAGCCCCTCCTACATGCTCTTAATGATCAAGACGGCGGAGTGCGGCGCAACGCTGCCCGGTCGCTCGGCGTGCTCGGCGACCCCCGCGCTATAAAGCCGCTTCTACAGATGCTGGTAGAGACCGAAGATCCATGGATGATCGATGCGTGTCAGGGCTCCCTCAAGCAGCTGGGGTATCTGGACAGGATAGAGGTCCGTCAGGAACAGCCTGGGAGGCATTATCACAGGTCCCCAAAATAATTGCAGATGCCGGGAACCCATGGGATACGGCATGTAGTTAGGTTACTTACCCGTATTCATTTTACAATTATTTCGTAAGCAACAGGTTGCATACAATGTCTGCGGAGCCCTTTGTTTACACCCCCAAACGCCAGAAGTGTAAACTTAGTTTACAGCTTCTGTCATATTACAATGCGCTTAACACTCTGAACCATCAAGTTTGAGACAAACTCAGGATAATCGTTGACCTTCGAAATTATCGCAGCCACCCTCGCTCTTATCCAATACCATGTTTGAATAACCGTGGGGGAATCTGATGATGAAACAACTGCCCAGGTGTGTCACACCCAGGGTTCCCAGATATACACGCCCGCGTTTCTCAAGTCAGGGGCAGCCCCGGTTCGCTTTAGTTGCAACAATGACCATTCCTCCGAGTTTTCTACATAGCCATCGTGACAAATTCTTAAACGGTATCACTCGTGAAACCTTAGCGAGCAGTCCGTGTTTACTGTCATTTAACCTGTAACTGATATAGTCATCTTCAATGTGACGCAGCGAAGAGAAATACACTGAAAAGGCACCACGAATTTCCCGGTAGCTTCGATAGAAAGTAAATTTGTCCAGCCAGTCGAGAAAATCATATGACCATTGTTGAGGTGATTTATCGCCCTTGTGATAGCCTAGGCCAAATTTACGAAATAAGAGCATCCAGTAGTACCGATAGCGTGAATGTTTAGGGAACCAATGAATCATCGGGATTCCGCAATGGCCTTCTCTTATTATGCCCTTCGATGGAAACAAGCAAAGGAATACGGCGCCGGGCTTAAGTACTCGATGGATCTCCTTTAAGACGGATGCCAGGTTTGAAATATGCTCCAATACCTGATTGGAGACCACCAAGTCAAAGCTATTATCGGGGAAGGGAATCCGGTCGCCATCCAACTCTTTAATTGCGTTTCCCAATAGTCCCTTCTCTCTGACCATCTCACGGGTAGTACCGCCTTCGTAAAAAGATTCCACCCCGTAGATGTCGAGTCCTTGCCTCCTGCCTTCCTCAACAATATCACCCGCCCCACACCCGTAATCCAGAATCTTCCCCTTCGATGTGGTGAGAATTGATCGACATTGTTCCAGGATATAGCGGTAATTTACGTGCATATTTTATAGCTCATTAAGCGAACAAGGGAATTTAGCGGCAAGCCCGCGAAACGGAATGCGGTGAGGAACGAACGCGTGAAGCATTCGCTCATCCGCGCCGGATCCCTTCACCCTCTCAATCATTAGTTGAAACCTGATCCTGCGTTTGTTAATGGGCCTCTATAGGCAGGGGACTACCCATCTTGTGCTTTTTTCTCCCGGCGATTTGGCATTCAGCAAAATATCCTGCACAAAATTGACATGAACAAACTCATGACAGAAAGTAAAAATCATGAAATCCATTTTTGCATCTTTTCCATGAATTGATGAGAATAGGGGAGATTCCAAAGCAATGGTCAAGGGAGAGAAGAACGTCTTCCCATACCTGAGAAGCCATACATCGATGTTTATCTCTCTCCGGGGGAAACCGGAATACTTCTCCATAACTGCTATAGCGGTGGAACTATCGCGCGTAAGGCGTCTATAGGCGCACTTCCCTCAACCCTTATTTTTCTCCTCGTCTTTCCGCACTTCAAGCCTGTACGCAGTGAACTCGCCCGGCCCGGTCCATTTGCCCTCGACCTCTATTTTGCGGCCGACGGGTAGTTTCTCGATGCGAGTCGTTTCCTCCTCCTCGTCCTCTATCTCACAGTCTGCGGGGACCTTGACGGTGATGGCGGAGATAGTCAGTGTCCGGGCGTTCGCATCCGTTGCGTCCAGTTTTGCGTTGATCTCATAGTGCCTGAAGTATTTCACCTCGATCCTGTCCGCCGTGAACTCTCGAGGCCCGGTAAACTTACCCTACGCCTCGATCAGCCGCCCCGCATGCAGCCGCGACAGCCGGGAGGGGAATAGCAGATTCCTGACCTTTGCGTCCTTTGCGAGGATTGTAACGCCGGATACCTCGATTGTCCCATTCGGTGCGTCGATCGCGGTGATAGGCCCGCTCAGGTCCTCACACGCGTGGGCAGCCCCTGCAAGAAGAAGCGTGGCAATGCCCATACGGAACAGCTTTTTCATCGTATGCTCTTTTCTCATGGCGATTCGCACCGCCATCTTACGCGGTTATACCATGACGATATCGATGGGTGCGGCAATTATTCACACGGCATCGAATAATCCGCCACCGTATGAGGCAAACCTAGCAAGCCACTGGAGAGGACGCAAGCATATTCTATTACCCCTAAATAAATGGCGGATATCCAGCAGACGTTGTATGAATCCTTCTCTCTCTCAACAAGTTATGGAACGAATGTCCCTATAGTAGCCGCCTTTCCGCCGGCCGACATAACGCCCACGGCTCAATTGCAGCCCGCCGATAAACCTCTTGTGGCCGACAGGATTGTCGCAGCTTCGAAACATCTTCTCTTCTTTGGTGTCAAAATTTTGCAGGAACTGCCGGTATACTGCCTGCCGGAGGCCTGTATCAGGTCCGAAATTGAGGTACGTCGGGTCCTCATAGTGAGATCATCGTCCACTCCCGTACAGTAATATGCAGGTGTGGGAATTTTGGCTTATGAGAATGTAGCATCCTCTGCTACAATGGGCCCCGATGGCGAGTTTAAGCGCGTGAATATTCATCTCTAGTGTGCCGTCTCAGAAATAGCGCATAGGTCTTGGTCATTGCGAGCGAAAGCGAAGCAATCCCGACTCTTTGTCATCCAATAGATTGCTTCGTCGCTTCGCTCCTCGCAATGACATGAGTAAGACAAGTTATTCCCGAGACACCACACTAGGCAAGAATCTGGCCCTGACCGGCTGGGGCGTGTGTCCATGGATAAGCCCATCGTGATGAATTTGGAAAGTCGGGGATCAGATTCCTCTTTGAGCAGATTCGCCTGGATCCCTGTTCCAGTCTTTATAATTGCGATAGTAGTGCTGTATGCTCTGGACGTCAAGACGGTAGCGGAATCCCATATTTTACTAACCTTTTTCAATCTTATCCTCTGTGCGCCGATTGCTTTCCTGGTGGCCTATCTTGCCGCGTTGAGCTATCTGGCGGATGGAGAGCCGGCTTTGCTTTTCATGGGATCCGGCATGCTTGCCTGGGGTTTAGCCACGGCCATGGTTGGTCCGCTGGGGAAAGACCCAAATACACAATTGACTGTGCACAATAGCGGCGTGTTTCTTGCCGGGTTGGGCTGTCTTGCAAGCGCTATTTCAGCATCATTCCATGCAGGCTCCGTGAGGAAGCGGCCTTCTTCACCTGAATGTCCCCTTGCCATCTGCTATGTTGGAACAACAATATTGTTCATGCTTATCGCATGGATGGCAACACGTGGACTTCTTCCTTCGTTCCTCATGCCCGGCAAGGGAACAACGATTTTACGCCAATTCGTCCTCGGCGCGGCGATCATTCAATTCGCCGTTTCGACGGTGATCTTCCGATGCATGTACGCCCGTTCGCGCCTGCCTTTCCTTCAATGGTTTTCCCTGGGCTTGACCCTTCTTTTTATCGGTCTTGCGGGCGTATGGCTTACCACACCAGGCACTCCATTGAACTGGACAGCCCGATGCGCGCAATTCCTTGCCGGGCCCTACATACTCATGGCCATCCTCGCCGTAAAGCGACGCGCGGGAGGCTGGCGGATTTCTCTGGAGAATGCGCTTCGTGAAAGCGAAGAGCGTTATCGGTTACTCTTTGAGAGTATGAGTGAGGGATTCTCTCTCCATGAGATCGTATGTGATGAGAACGGCAAGCCCGTGGATTACAGGTTCCTGGATATCAATCCGGCTTTTGAGAGGATGACCGGTTTGAAGCGTGCCAACGTCATCGGGAGGCGGGTTCTCGAAGTTCTGCCACATACCGAACCGTATTGGATCGAGAACTACGGCAAGGTGGCGATTACCGGTGAGCCGATGCGCTTTGAAAAGTCTTCGGCCGTGCTGAATCGGTGGTTTGAAGCCTTTGCCTTTCGACCAGCTTTGAATCAGTTCGCCGTTGTTTTCACTGATATCACCGAGCGCAAGCGGATCGAGCAGGTTGCGCTCGATAGTGAGGCGCGGTTCCGGGCGTTGTTCGAGAACATGCAGGATGGGGTCGCCTATTGCCAAATGGTCTTAGACGACGAAAATCGGCCAGCGGATTTCATCTATCTCGCCGTCAATAGCGCCTTCGGGCGGTTGACGGGCCTGGAGAATGTCGTCGGCAAGCGCGCCACCGAGGTCCTGCCCGGAATCCGCGAGTCCCATCCGGAGTTGCTGGAAACCTACGGCCGCGTTGCGCGGACCGGGCAGCCGGAACGGCTGGAGATCAATTTTAAACCCCTCGCGATGTGGCTTACAATCGCCGTTTACAGTCCGCAACAGGGCTATTTCGCCGCGGTTTTTGACAACATCACCGAGCGCAAGCGCGCAGAAGAAGCGCTAAGGGAGAGCGAGGAGCGCTTGCGCCTGGCGCAGAGCAACGCCAACGTTGGCGTGTGGGACTGGAGGCCGCCGTCGGGACTGTTGAAATTGGCGCCGGAGTTCGAAGCCTTGTATGGCCTCGCTCCGGGCACAATCAAGACCTATCAGGATTGGCGGTCGCGGGTGCATCCGGACGATATCGTCCGGATCGAGGCGGAGCGCGACACGGCCATTGCCAAACGGCAGCCTTTCGACTTGGAGTTCCGAATTCTTCACAACTCCGGTCAGGTTCGCTGGATCGCCGCCAAGGGGAAAGCCACGTACACCCAAACGGGCGAGATTCTCCGGGTGACGGGAATCAACCTCGACATCACCGACAAAAAGCGTGCGGAAAAAGAACTTTGCCAGAGTCAGGAAGATTTGGAGCGCGCCCAAGCCGTGGGAAACATCGGGAACTGGCGGCTGAATGTTAAGCGCAACGAGCTTCTTTGGTCCGATGAAAACCACCGCATTTTCGGCATCCCGAAGGGTACGCCCTTGACATACGAAATCTTCCTTTCGACGGTCCATCCCGATGACCGCGATTACGTTGATAAGAACTGGAAGGCGGGTATGGCGGGCGAGGATTATGATATCGAACACAGGATCGTTGTGGATGGCAAGGTCAAATGGGTGAGGGAAAAAGCGTTTCTGGAGTTTGATAAGAAAGGTATTCTGCTTGCCGGCTTCGGAATTACGCAGGATATCACCGAGCGCAAGCAGGCAGAGGCCAACCAAGCCCTGCTGACGGACATCCTGCAAATCTTCAACCGCGG
This sequence comes from Candidatus Auribacterota bacterium, assembly GCA_026392015.1. GTDB lineage: Bacteria > Auribacterota > Tritonobacteria > UBA1439 > UBA1439 > JAPLCW01. The sequence continues at coordinate 7,971 of JAPLCW010000042.1, forward strand.
CGGCGATCTGCACCCGCTCATCGCCCAGACACTCCGCTTGATCCGGAAGGCGACCGGGTTTGACGCGGTGGGACTGCGGCTGCGCCAGGGCGCGGACTGCCCCTATTTCGAGCACAACGGTTTTTCGCAGGAGTTTCTGCGCGAGGAGAACTTCCTCTGCGAGCGGGGCGGCGACGGAGCGATCGTCCGCGACGCCGAGGGGCGGGTCGTTCTGGAATGCACGTGCGGCCTGGTCCTGTCCGGGCGGACCGATCCCCGCATGACCTGCTTCACCGAGGGCGGAAGCTTCTGGACGAATGTCTCAAGCGAGCTGCTGGCACTGTCGCCGGAGGCCGACCTGCGGACCAATCCCCGAAACCGCTGCATTCATGACGGCTACGAGTCCGTCGGGCTTTTTCCCATCCGGGCGGGGCAAGAGATCACCGGTCTGCTGCAATTGAACGACCGCCGGGTTGGGCGTTTCACCCCGGAATTGATTTCCTTCTACGAGGCCCTGGCGCAGAACATCGGTCTGGCCCTGCAACGCACGATGGCCGAGGAGGCGCTGCGGGAGAGCGAGGAGTGGTTCCGTTCTCTGGCGGAGGCTTTGCCGCAGATTGTTTGGACTGCAAACGCGGACGGCGGGTTCGACTGGTTTAACCGGCGCTGGTACGAATATACAGGGGAACAGGAAGGGGCCGGCGAAGGATGGAGCTGGGATAGAGTGGCGCATCCCGACGACAGGGCACAGACGCTCAAGAAATGGGTGGAAGCGCGGCTCACCGGCAGGTTATTCCAGATCGATATCCGCGTCCGACGACATGACGGTGAATATCGCTGGTTCCTTGTTCGAGCGTGGCCCCTGCGGGACGGTGATGGGAACGTCGTCCGGTGGTTCGGCACTAACACCGACATCCACGACCTTAAGCAAGCGGAGGAAATTTTAGCACGGGACAAAGAGACATTTGAACGTCTTGTCAAAGAGAGGACTGAAGAGTTATTAGCAGCCAGAATGGAATTGGAAAGGGCGAAACGCCTTTCCGATATAGGGGCATTAGCGGCCACTGTCGCCCATGAACTGCGCAATCCTCTCGCGGCGATCAAAATGGCTTCATATAACATATCCCGGAAAAGCAATGATCCCGTGCTGTCAAAACATCTGATAAATATCGAAAAGAAGGTTACCGAGAGCGATCAGATCATCAGCAACCTGTTGTTTTACTCGCGTCTTCGAATGCCTCATTATGAGTCTTTTGATATATACGCAATCCTGGATGATTCTGTCACGCAGGCAGCCGCCTTTCGAGAAGAGATAACGTTCCGCAGGGACTACGCGGCACTTAAGAATGTCGAAATCGAAGCTGATTCTTTGCAGATGAGAGAACTTTTTACCAACGTCCTCAATAACGCATGCGATGCCGCATCGGCAAAGCCGGGAGGGTCTGTTAAGGTAAGTGCCCGCGTAAGGCAGAAAGACAATGTTTTCACCGTCAGGGTAACCGACAGCGGCGCTGCAATAGAAAAGGATCATTTGGATAAGGTTTTCGATCCATTTTTTACCACGAAGACGAAAGGAACAGGTCTGGGGCTTACCGTGGCTCAACAGATAGTCAAAATGCATGGGGGGCATATAAAGTTGGAAAGCTCCAGGAAGTCTGGCACCAGTGCCGTGATTGATCTCCCGATAAAGCGACAGAATCACTCAAGAGAAATGCCGGCTGGCGAATGATCAAAACATGATTCATGGTTGAGGCATATCTGGTTCTCTTACGTTTTGTGTGGGTTACTTTAGCTATTTCCTCCCCCCTGTGAAGGGGGAGCCTGTCCTGAGCGAAGTCGAAGGAAGGTTAGGAGGGGGGACAACTACAGTTATAGGTTTAAGGTGTAAGGTTGGAAATTCATATACATTAAACTTTAAACTTTACACTTTTGGCTGTAGTCAGCACCCCCACCCTCCCCCTTGCTTCGGCAGGGTCCCTTCGACTGCGCTCAGGGTCTTCGACAGCACAGGCTCCCCTTCGAAGGGGGAGGGGAAAGGGCTATTTACCCACACAAAGTGGAAGAGAGCCGCATATCTTACATAGTGGCGGATCAAGGATGCAATCCGGTGTGCAAATCAAAGCCTGTGTAAGTTGAGCACCTCATAAAACAAGGTGCGCGCGTAGCGTTTTATCTTGAGTGTTCCTTGATAACGGCCAGGAAGGCGGGTCCGAACTCCTTGCACTTTTTCTCCCCCACGCCATTGACTTCCAGAAATTCTTCAGTGGTGGAGGGTTTCCGGCGGGCCATGTCCCTGAGCGCCGCGTCGCCAAAAACGATGTATGCCGGAACGCCCTTGCGGTGCGCGAGATCCATCCGCAACTTTCGCAACAGATCGAACAATCCACTGTCCACGCCTTCCCATGAATCTTTCACAGCCTTTGATATTTTGGGGCGACTCTTTGCGGGTTTGAGCAGGCGGGGAACGTCTTCTCCTTTCAGCACGCTCCATCCTTTTTGGGTAACCCGAAGGACGTTGTATTCACCGGTCTTTTGGATGCACCCCTGCGCCGCGAGCTGTTCGATCCAGTCGCGCACGACGCGCTTCGCAAATTCGGCCAGGATACCGTAGGTGCTCAGCGTTTCATGCCCATTCTCCAGAATTCGCTGATCACGTGAGCCGATCAAAACAGAGGCCGTGTAGTCGCCGCCAAACCGCTCTTCGAGGCGCACTATACAGGAAAGAATCTTCTGACCGACTACCTGCGATTCTTCCATGCAATCCAGGCCGCCAAGGCATACATCACAGGCAGCGCAGTTATCCCCAGCCGTGTCCTGGCCGAAATAGTTTAGAATCGCCCTGTGCCTGCACATCACTCCGGTGCAGTAGCGATAAATGTCGTTCAGCTTGCGAATGGAGATCTCCTTTGCATCCGGCTCCATGGCTCCCATGATGCTTTTCCAAATGCCGTAGTCGGCGCCGGAATAGAACAGGCAGCACTCGGCTTCGAGGCCATCGCGGCCCGCCCGCCCGCTTTCCTGCTGGTAGTGCTCGATTGTCTTCGGCATTCCGGTATGCACCACATAGCGCACGTTCGGCTTGTCGATGCCCATGCCAAACGCAATGGTGGCGATGATTATCTCAACCCTATCTTCAATGAAGGCATCCTGGTTTTCTTTCCGGTTATGATCCTTCATACCCGCGTGGTAGGACACGGCTTGGTAGCCTCTTTCGGCCAGTTTGGCGCATAGTTCATCAACGTCAGCGCGCCGGATACAGTATATAATGCCCGATTCTCCCTTATGTCGGTCCAGGACATCGCAGAGCTGTGTAAGCTTGTCTGTGCGCCTCTCGACCTTGTACACGAGATTCGGTCGATCGAACGAGCCGATCAGTTCTTCGGGATTTTTCAGACGCAAATATCTGGCGATGTCCTGGCGCACCGGCTCGGTAGCCGTGGCCGTGTAGGCGTGGATGGCGACATCCGGGAAGGCATCCTTCAGCAACCCCAGCTTTTGGTATTCCGGCCGGAAATCATGCCCCCACATGCTTACGCAATGGGCCTCATCGACGGCGAAAAAAGAGAGTTCGATACGTTTGAGGAACTCGATAAAGCCGTCCGCGAAAATCCGCTCCGGCGAGAGGTAGAGAAGTTTCAGCGCCTTATTGTTAATCCGGTCAAAGACGGCGTTCCTCTCTCGCAATGTTTGCGTACTGTCGATGCGCGCCGCGGATACGCCGCATTCCGTCAGGGCATCCACCTGGTCCTTCATCAGGGATATCAGGGGAGAGACCACTACAGCCATCCCGCGCATCGTTACCGCCGGGGCTTGAAAACAGAGCGATTTTCCGCCTCCCGTCGGCAGGACCACAATGCAATCGCGGCCCGCAACGACACACTCCATGGCCCGATCCTGGAGAGGTAAAAAGCTATCGTACCCCCAATATTTCCCCAACGCCTTCTTAACATTCTGCATCATGATTCAGCCCATCCACCTCGCCACAGATTCAAACATTCCAAAAGGAAATCCATTGCACATGTAAGGGTAACCCATCAAAAGCGCGGCGTCAATAATTGCGCAGACGTTGTATAAATCATCCTCTCGTTCAACAAGTTATGGAACGAATGTCCCTATAGTAGCCGCCTTTCCGCCGTCCGACATATCGCCCCCGGCTCAATTGCAGCCTGCCGATGAAACTCTTGTCGCCGACGGAATTATCGCAGCTTCGAAACATCTTCTCTTCTTCGGTGGCGAAATTTTGCAGGAACTGTCTGTACATTGCCTGTCGGAGGCCCGCATCGGGTCCGAAATTGAGATACGTCGGGTCCTCATAGGTGAGATTATCATCCACTCCAGTACAGTAATATGACGCGCTGCTCCAGTGATAATCAGCCGCCGCCTGGGTTATTTTCGCGCGGACTGGATTCCTTTCTATATATCTCCCGCAGGCGATAAGGTATCTCTCTTTTTGAACAGGCTGTAGTTTGAACCTTCCCTGCCACAACATCCCTGAATCGTGATAACGACTATGATGGTAGTGGGTATATGCGCGCTGGAGACCGGCCATGAAGGGCGATATCTCCTCTGGGTTCTTTATCTCAAATAGTATGTGGAAGTGATTGCTCATTATCACCCAGTGATACATTCTCAAAATGAACCTCTCGCAATATTCGCGTAAGAGAGTGAGAAAATGCTGGTAATCCTCATCCTCAAGAAAAATAGGGACCCGGTTGTTGCTCCTGTTATACGCATGATAGATGAGTGAGTTGCGAAGCTGATGTCTCCGCGGTCGTGTTGGCATATGGTTACCCTCCATATATAGTAGACGAAGTAAGACGGCATTTTATTCCAAAAATCTTTTAAAAAAGGACATTCGTTCCGCAACTTCTTTAAGGTAAGGTAGTTATATACAACGTCTTCAGGCTATAGGGCTCCTCATTATAAGCATGTTAGATAAACGAGCTATGCAATTGATGTCGCCGCGGTAGTGATGGCGTATGATTACCCTCCATATGTAGTAGATGAAGGAAAAGGGCATTTTATGCTAAAAAAACTTTCAAAAATGGACATTCGTTCCATAACTACTTTAAGATAAAGTAGTTATGATCAACGCCTACGGCTGATTATTGACATTAGGGATTTTTTTGATATCATTTGAGTATGAAAACTACAAGAAAGCCACTGAAAATCACCAGTATCACCGCTTTTATCAGTATCAGCACTGCCTTGTGCCTCATTTTCTGGGCATCTCCGGGGCTGACCGCCGGCAACTCCCTTGTGAGCAGACTTCAATCCGCGACCGGTAACAAGGCAAAAATCTCTTATCATTCGAATACCGGAATGGTGCGTTATTTCGGAACCGATCTGGAGCATCCCCTCGCCACGAAGGCTTCTCTTTCCAAGAGCGCCTCTCCCGAGGCTGCTGCACGCTCGTTCCTCGGCGAATTCGGAGGCATGTTCGGACTCACGGATCAGGCGCGCGAGCTCACGGTCATGCGCTCCACATCCACCGCCGGGCAGCGCTCCTTTGTCCGTTTTCAACAGCGGCACCAGGGTGTACCTATATTCGGCGGGGAGCTGATTGTCCAGACGGACGCGAATAGGGGAATAATTTCGGCGGGCGGTGAAGTCCTCCCAGGCCTTGCCTTGGATATTGTACCCTCGATCAAAGCGTCCGACGCCGCGGATAGCGCCCGCAAGGCTGTCGCAAAATGGTATCAGCTCAACCCGTCAGACACTATCGTAAGCCCGCCCGAGCTCTGGATTTATAATCCAATTCTCCTCGGCCCGGGGCGGGATGCAAGCGCGCTCGTCTGGAGGATGGATGTTACAGTTGTTGACCGGCCGGATATCAAGGAACTGGTTCTCGTGGACGCTCAACTCGGCGCGATTGCGCTTCATTTCAATCAGGTTCCCAACGCCCTGAACCGTAGCATCTACAACAACAATAATGTCCGGAGCGATTCGCTCCCGGGGACAGGACCCGTGCGGACGGAGGGGCAGGCCGCAACGGGAATCACGGATGTGGATAATGCCTATGATTTTGCAGGCGACGTCTATAATTTCTATCTCACCTATCACAGCCGCGACAGCATCGATGGCGCCGGGATGCAGCTCATTCATACCGTGAAGTTCTGCTATGTAAGCGCCTCAGTTCCCTGCCCCTACGCCAACGCCTTTTGGAACGGCAGCCAGATGGTGTACGGAGACGGATACTCCTCGGGGGAGGACGTGGTCGGTCACGAGATGACGCACGGCGTCACGGAACACGAGTCACGGCTCTTCTACTACATGCAGTCCGGCGCAATCAACGAGGCGTTTTCTGATGTATGGGGCGAGCTGATCGAGCTGACCTATCGCCCCGGACTCGCATCCGAACGCTGGCTGCTCGGAGAAAATCTCCCCATCGGGGCGATTCGGGACATGAAGAATCCTCCCCATTTCAATGATCCTGATAAGATGACCAGCAGCTTCTATCTTTGCCAGAGGGCGAGCGGCAGCGACATCGGCGGAGTTCACACCAACAGCGGCGTCTGCAATAAGACGGCGTATCTCCTTACGGACGGCGATACCTTTAACGGCTACACCGTAACGGGACTCGGGATTGAAAAGGTCGCCGATCTTTTCTATGAGGTGCAGACCAATCTCTTCACCTCCGCGAGCGACTATGAAGACCTCTACGATTGCCTTCAGCAGGCGGCGGTGAACCTCGCGTGGAGCGCCTCTGACCAGCAGCAGGTAAAGAACGCCTGTGATGCCACGGAAATGAACCTGCATCCGGCCGGATGCCCGGCGAATGAGGCCCCGGTGTGCGACGCGGGAACCCCGGTCACCATCTTTTACGACGATCTCGAAAACAGCTCGAGCGGCAACTGGACGCACGGGGCGGTGTCAGGAACCATCGACGAATGGTACTACCCCCAGAATCCCAATCCTTACGGCTTCGATGCCACCTATTCTACAAGCGGGGTAGCCAATTTCTGGGGGTATGATCGAGAGAATGAAGCCGACTACGCGATCGCGATGGCGCACGATGTGGCAATCCCCGCGGGGGCGTACCTTCACTTCAACCACTCCTATTCGTTTGAGTTCTCCGAAAGCACCTATTGGGATGGAGGCGTCGTGGAGTACAGCACGAACGGCGGATCCGCCTGGTCCGATGCCGGACCGCTCTTTACCGAGAACGGCTATAATGGCACCATCACGAACACGTCTGGAAACCCGCTGGGTGGGAGACAATGTTTCGGAGATGAAAGCTACGGCTATTTATCAAGCCGCCTTGACCTGAGCTCCCTTTCGGGGCAGAATGTCCGGTTCCGTTTCCGGATAGGAACCGATCAAGCGGAATGGGATTATGGATGGTTTATCGACGATATTCGCATCTATACTTGCTTCATCGGGTCGACCGCGACGCCGACGATCACACCAACTCCCACAATCACACCGACTACAACGAATACTCCCACAATCACGCAAACTCCTACAATAACCTCGACGCCGACGATCACCCGCACGCCCACAAAAACTCCTATTCCCACAATCACGCCAACTACGACACAAACACCCACCCAGGAAGTGGGGTCCGTCCCCACGGCAACACCTACGCCAATCCCCACTGCGGAAGTGATCGCCAACGGCTCCTCGTTCAGTTCGGGGAATCAACTCAACTGCACTTTCCAATTGCACCAATCAATTGGAAGACGTTTTACCGTTTTCGCAGTGCTCATCCTTCCGAACGGGAGGATGCTGAACGCCCTCACGCTGAAATCGTTGCTCCGTCCGGCCGCGACAAATGTCCCGAGCCTCAATGCCCCGTTCAACTTCCCGCTCTTCTCCGCGGTCATTCCGCCGGGAGCGCCGAAGGGGAGGTATGAACTCCTGGTGGCGTTTTTCGATCCGCAGACCAGAATCACCGGAAGGCAGGACGCCTTCCTGCAGGTGAGCTCGATCTTTATCATCCAGTAAAATCGCAGACGTTGTATGAATCTTTCTCTCTCGCAGGAAGTTATGGAACGAATGCCCCTGTCGTAACCGCCGCTCCTGCAGCCGACATGCCACCCTTTGTTCAATCTCGGTTTGCTGTAATGCTCCCATCATTGATACTACTGTTACAGATTCGAAACCCAGAACCGGTCAGGAGGAGGACACTTAGGGTGATATCCCTTTGAATTGTCATCCCCGCACTTCGACTGCGCTCAGTGTAAACTAGAGTGGGGATCCAGTATGATACCTGGATTCCTGCTGGAGTTTATCCCAGTGAAACCGTAGACGTTGTATGAATCTTTCTCTCTCGCAGGATGTTATGGAACGAATGCCCCTGTCCTAACCGCCTCTTCTTCAGCCAACGTATGACTCTCTGTTCAATCGCAACTCGCCGATCAAGTTCCTATCGCCGATAGATTTGTCCCAGCTTCAAAACTCAGAATCGGTCAATTGTTTTCGACCTAGTTCCTTGATATGATATGCGCATGTTTCGCCATATGTTCAAGAAAAAGCCGCTCAGCCTGCTTCACGAGGAGATGAAGAGCGACAACCGTCTCAAGCGCGTTCTCGGCCCCTGGTCTCTGACGAGCCTTGGCATCGGCTGCATTATCGGCGCGGGAATTTTCGTGGTGACCGGCTACGCTGCCCATTACAAAGCCGGACCGGCGCTCTTGGTCTCGTTCCTGGTGTCCGGTCTGGCGTGCATTTTTTCCGCGCTCTGTTACGCGGAATTCGCCTCGATGGCGCCCGTGGCGGGTTCGGCATACACCTACGCCTATGCCACCCTGGGCGAATTATTCGCGTGGATTATCGGCTGGGACCTTGTCCTCGAATATACCGTCGGCACAGCCTCCATCGCGCATGGCTGGTCGAAATATTTTCAGAATTTTATCGGGATATTTCACCTTACCGTGCCGCGTCTCCTTTCCTGCGCGCCCTTTGACTTCGATCCCTCCCGCGGCGGCGTCGTGCACACCGGCAGTTGGTTCGACCTGCCGGCGTTGGTCATCGTCGCGATCGTGACGGTCGTTTTGGTGATCGGCATACGTGAAAGCTCGCGCTTCAATAACGCCATGGTGGCGCTCAAGCTGTGCGTCGTGCTCCTGGTCATCGGCGCCGGCGTATTTTTCATCAACGCGGCCAATTGGCATCCGTTCGCACCCTTCGGCTGGGCGGGTTTGAGCCTCTTCGGAAAAACGGTCTGGGGGCAGACCGGTGCTGACGGCGCTCCCGTGGGTATGCTCGCCGGCGCCGCGATGATCTTCTTCGCCTACATCGGCTTTGACTCGGTCTCGACCCACGCCGAGGAGGCGCGCAACCCGCAACGTGATGTCCCCATCGGCATCATCGCTTCGCTCATCATCTGTACCGTATTATATATCGGCGTGACCATCGTGCTCACCGGCATGGTCCCTTCGGACCAGATAGATGTGGAGGCTCCCGTCGCAGCGGCGTTCCAGCGCGTGGGCCTTCAGTGGGGGCAATTCGTGATCTCGCTGGGGGCAGTGGCCGGCATCACTTCGGTGATTCTGGTGCTGATGCTCAGCCAGCCGCGCGTGCTCCTGGCCATGGCGCGGGACGGCATGCTGCCGGAAAGCTTTTTCGGCGCGATCCATCCCCGTTTTCGCACGCCATGGAAATCAACCATCCTCACCGGCATTGTGGTCGGAGCCATGGCCTCGTTCATCCCGCTGGGCATCCTTGCGGAGCTGGTAAACATCGGCACGCTGCTGGCCTTTATCATTGTGTGCCTCGCGGTGCTTATCATGCGCTATATCCACCCGGATACAGAGCGGCCGTTCCGCTGCCCGTGGGTACCGCTCATTCCGGTGCTCGGCGTATTGTTCTGCCTGGTCCTGATGTTCTCTCTCCCCTCGGCGAACTGGCTGCGTCTGTTCGTGTGGATGCTGTTGGGCATGGTCATCTACGTCTTGTACGGCCGTCACCACAGTGTGATGGCCCGCCGTCGGAAAATGAGCATGGGTGATTAACAAGATTTTTCCCGATGCCCGAAAGACCCCTTGCCCGGCGCCGTGCGTACGCAGGATCCTCAACGAAGCATAGCGATATCGGGTTTGCTCGACGCCGGATAGGGGGGCAGTTTGGGGAATACCGACTTCGAGACGAGCTTGCCCTCGCCCCCCAGGGGGTCCTGATAGCCCTTCATCTTGCACCAGAGAGCCTCCGCGGCGATACGATAGGCAACTTCGTTAGGATGGGTGTCGGATTCCGGAGAAACAACGAGGCGGTTCGAATCCTGGTCCCTGAAATACGGAAGGAGATCGAGGCAGTCCAGGCCTGCGGTTTCAATCGTTCGGCGCAGCTTATTGTGCAGCTCCACAAATGGATAATCCTGCCCCAGCCCGTGCCCTAAGACAGGAAAGATCAGAACCCCCGCTCGCAAATGGTTGGCGCGGGCAAAGTCGCCCAGCTCCTGGAATGCCCGCTGGCTTTTCTGCCACCCCGAATAATCATCCCGATAAAGCTCGTGATAATATCTAATAGGCCCGCGATGCGCCCGGGCACAATAAATCCTTTTTTCTACCATTTGCGCCAGGGAGGAATGCGCGTAGATGAAACCCCGGGGTCCGTCCGGTTTCTTGAACGGTACGCACCCAAGTTGCTTCCACAATTTCTTTAAGGGGACGGGGTCATCCCCGTCTTCCGGGTCATTGAGGAAGTGACCGATGATTATCATATCGGCCTTGACCCGTGGAGCTTGGGCAATAGCCAGCCTGACCTCTTGCGGCGTCGAGCGCCCCTGCTTGCTCATGTTCAATACCTGATAGACGGTTCCATCCGCGTTCCCGAATCGGTTCAGAAACTGTTCGAGTTTCTTGGTGTAGTTGTCGTCAATAGCCACAGCGGCACCCGATGAAAAAGAATCGCCGGCCACTAATATCCTGTACGCGTGCGGAGGCTTCTGGGCGGAATATCTATAGTCCTGGTAACGGAAGGAATTCAGCGACATGAGGTTTGTGCGGAAGAGGGGTTTGGGAACGCGATAGTGGGTGGGGGAGGGGAGTAATCGCATGACGACTTCGATGAGAAGCAGGGTTATCAACGCGCTGAATAACAATGTAACCAAACGCCAGGGCAGTCTTCTCACACGAAACCATGTTTTCATGGCGTGTGTTCTCTCCATTTCCCGGGCGCAATTCCCCCACCACCAGCGCCTCGTCGAGTTGCCTGGGAACGGCGTGATGATATGCTGATACATTTGATGTCGGCTGTCAATGAGTTTGGCATAAGGTGCCGCAGCATTACTGATATGGAAATATCCGAATTAAATATCCCTCCTCCGTGTCCAGATAAATCCAATGGCACCACTTCCCCTGACCTTCGCCTATATTAATAAAAAGCAAAAGATCGGGTTTGTCCCAGACTTGATGGTTGGAGGCTAAAAGACAGACACGATGATATGTGGTCATCAATCAATACGGGGAGGTGCGTTTACAAAGCGCTCAAAAAATATAAGATTCGAACCACGATATTTCGCGATGACAGTATCATCCTGGCCAAAAGCAAATGGCAACAGAACAAGCTTTATCCAGACGGTCCCATCGGGATTTCAACCGAATCAATTTGTCGGATGAAATTAAAGTTACTCCGGCCTAAAGAACAAGGAGCTTCTCCAGAGAAGATTTGGAGTTATCTCCGCAGGTGGGAAAGCGCGCAGCGTCCGCCCACCTGCGAATGATCACGGCGTAGTTGAGCTATCTGGCCCACATAATGCCATTTTGCCCATAGCTGGGGTCCTGGTAGCAACCCGCTCCGTTGGGTCCGTTAAAAATCTGCTGATTAGTTGGGCTGTTTCCGCCGTTTAGTCCGCAGAACTGAGCATTGGGAAGCCCTTCGTACCATGCGCCCCCGTAGGTTGTTGAGTACTTCGTCAGTGCATTCACATCTCCTCCTACCGTCGAAAAACTATGTGGATTAGCGTCATACCAAAGAACAGTTTGGTTACATTGGAAACGGTATAATTCCGTTGCTATGTTATTGATAGCGGAGTCCGATAATTTCCCAACTGTACTTTGGTCAGGAGCTGTCAGCGGCAAAACCTCCCCCGTGCTCTTATGAGCATTGCTGTTCCCCTTGACGCGTGCAACTAAAGTCCAGCCACCGCCGTCGGTGGTCATGTCGCAATAGGCCTGGAAGGGAGCGGCTTCGCCTGATCCATCAGGATCAATGGTGTAGGTGCCGTCGATTGCGCCGGGTATGGCCGTCTTAATGGCTTTACAGGATGCAAGAATTGGTGTCGGTGTTGTTGTTATTGTTGGTGATGGTGATGGGGTTGGCTGCATTAACCCGGTACCCGTCTGCACTCCCCAGCTTCCCGGCTGCGTGCAGAAGAATTTCACACCTGACTTCACATCAGCAGTCGTTGCGGGGCACTGCTCATATGATGCTTTGAGCGCGGTGTAGATCTCCTTTGTCGTCTTCATCGTCGGTCCGGGACCCGCGCTGGGTTCCTGGAAACTGGGTATAGGTGTTACGTCTATCCCCGAGTTCATGTAATCATATATCTGCGAGAGTGTATACATCTCGCTGCCCGATGATGGAGCCCCTGGAGAATCAATACTTCCCGCAACCGCCATGTCGCACAAACTCGACGCAACCATCACACTTACAATCAGCACCAATGTTGCTCTCATCTTTGCTCCCTCCTTTAGTTTGGGTACTGTCAAAAGTTTGTCTTCAAATTATCTCTAACTCACTTGCTCCGAGCATATTACCTGCAAATATTCTCTCCCATCCTATTTCTGCATAACGTGGCCCTTTTGGCTCCTGAATTTGCATTTAGCCACTCCCATTCGCATATGCTAGTAGCATATTTTGTGCCAACCTTGTAGTTTTTCCTCCATGAACAAAAAATAGTCTTAATGATCACAAGCCGAATCAGTTGCAGCCATAATCGCAAAGGTGAAAATTGTCGATGTAACCCTCCAGAGTCCGATTTGCATACTTTGTTTACACCTCTAACCTGATCTATTCATCAACTATTAATGTTTTAACCGCGGATTACGCTGATTACGCGGATTTGCATTGTGTAATCCGCCTAATCCGCAGAATCCGCGGTTGCATATGTCAGGCTGTTTAAATTGCTCTTTTATTCGTCTGATGCAGGCTAAGCGCTAAAAGTGCAAACTTAGTTTACAAATCTTATCATACCAGAATAATAATGTCCCCCAGATGAGAGAATAGGAGTATCCCCTATACCGGCACCTGAAAGGAAGTGCCAGTGGGAAAAGGGATATTTCCAGCGAGCCGGGAAGAGTGGGATAAGCTGAGCTGAGCTTTATACACGTGGCCTCATCCACCTATCTCCACGCAATCATGCGGGCAGCACAGAGGTAGGAAAGTTTGGCAACATTACTTATCCCCCTACGCACGACACCACCACTCGATGACGCATGGTGTCGCGCACCATCGCATGGCACTCCCAGCCCTCTTGCGAACGGACCTTATATCCGGATGAATCCATCGGGATTTCATCCAAATCAATTTGCCGGATGATGAAATTGAACCTACTCCGGCTTGAAGAGCAAGAATCCTCTTCCACGTGCCATCGGCTGTTCGAGGCTATCTCACGTACCACCAGGAATCGTAACTCCACACTCCCGGGGAGGATAAATCGCACCTGTCGGTGTAATTCCGCGAGTCCAGACCGCATCCACGCATCGTCCCGTGACTGCTTGAGTTCTCCACCTTGATGAGGGGGCAGTTACCCGTGATGCCGAAGCACCCGATTACTCCCCAGCTGCTGCTCTGGCAATAATTGGTCTCGGTGTATTCTATGGTATGCCAGCCGTCGCTGGGGGACAGCCTGTATTCCCCGCTGATATTCCCGGAGGGAGACTCCGATGATCCGCTGCACGGCACGCCTCCGTTGTTGAACGACGCGTTAGTGGATGCGTACTTGAAGAGCAGCAGGTTGTTGCTGCTGTTGGCGGACGAGGGATCGGACGTGTTGAGCGTGACCATCATCTGTGTGTCGCTCAGTGCATCGACGATACCCTTGCTGTAGAGCGCCCCGGTATCGGACCGGTCGCTTCGGAAGGTGCCGGTGTCGGTTACGAAGAAATCGCCGCAGTTTGAGTTGTCGTTCACGTGGGCGAAGAACGTCCAGCCCCCGCCGTCGAAGGACATATCGCAATACGTTTCGAAGGGGTTTGCCCCACCCGCGCCGTCCGGGTCGATGGTATATGTTCCGTTGCCGGAAGATGCTCCCGCGTCGAGGATGGCCTTGCAGGATGCGTAGCTCGGCGTCTGGGTTGGGGTTATGGTTGGGGTTGAGGTTATTGTTGGTGTCGCCGTCGGTCGCGGCAGCACACTCAATGTTCCCGTCCGCACCCCCCAGCTTCCCGGCTGCGTACAGAAAAAGGTTACTCCCTGCTCAACATTATCGGCTGTGGCAACGCACAGGTTGAACTTATCCTTCATGGCGTCCCCGATCTGCTTCGTCGTCTTCATCGTGGAGCCGGGGCCTGACGTGGGCTCCTGGAAACTACTCTGCACCGTAAGAGCGCTTCCGTTCGTCAGGTAGTCATACAGGTTCTGGAGCGTGTACATCCCGCTCCCCGCCGAGGGAGCTCCCGGAGAATCAAGGCTCCCCGCTACTGCCAAACCGGACAGACCAACCACGAACAACAGGCTCAGAGCTACAGTGATGAGTTTTTTCATTTTGACACCGATCCTTTCTTGATTCGTATTGAAATTGACAAAGGTGAGATTGCCACGCCTGCGTGCCGAAACTCACTCCGGCGTGCAGGCACGTCCCTTGACAAGATATGGTTACGCAATCACCGGAGGGGCGCGGATGGAAGAAAGTCCTGAGAGACAGCATATGTGAACCGGATTATCGCAACACCGGAAATGTGCACATGAATCGTCTCTTTCTACCCTGAAAGAACAGACTGAATCTGAATCCTTGTTGTATCTCTCGTTATTGGCTTTCAGGCCTGATACAGGTGCAGAGCCGCTGGTCATTTCAGAATCAACAGGGCCATCGGCCAATCTGTACCCCGCATCTTTTCCAATCTCTTTCCATGGACCCGGATCGGCCTTTGCCAGATACTGAACCCTGCTCCCTGGCCCGAAATGCATCCACCCTACATTCTCTCCCCACGCATACCCGTAAAATTGCCCGCTCTCATTCAGGTAGACGCGCGAATGGCCTGTGCGGAAGCTGATCCATCCCGTGACTTCGGACCATGCATAGCCCGACAGATTACCGCGGCCATCGTTGTTGATTCCCCAGTCATAAGCCCCCAGGCTGGAGTAGCGCTCTCCCTCCAGGGGATGGCCGTTGCCGAGGCAGACCCAGCCGCAGTTCTCGAGCCATATCCACCCCGCCAGTATATTCGAGCCGATCTTCAGGTCGGCATGTATCGTCCTGAGATTTACCCACCCTATGCTTTCACCCCAGATCAAATGGCCGCCGTCGATAATCCCGCCGATCTTCGCCGGGGACATGCCTTGTTTCGGAAGGCTGTAATCTCTCTCCAGATCAGGGTAGAATGGAATATCGCCGCAATGAGCAAATGGAGAATGCGCGGATAGGGTATTTGCAGAAGTGGGAGCCGGCAGAATGACTGCACAAAAGACGAGAATCAGCAGTGCGTCGTAAGTCTTTCTTTTCATTTATTCAAACTCGAATCGCCAAGAGCCACGCCTGCGGCGTTTGCCTGACAGTAGGCAGGGGCAAGCCCAACCAAGGGGGTCAAGCGCAAAGCACAAAGGGAGAGGCAATGACGATACTATATTTTACTCCTCCCCCTGCCTGCGATGGAAGAGGGAAATTAACTGGACTATCCCCAGTTTTTTCAAATCGGGTCAAAAAGCATGAGTTGACTCTGGGCCGTACTTGAGAAGTTAGTTCGTGATTTTTGCATAAATGCGCCCAACTACGTCAGCAGTACCGAGATCCCATCTGCAAGGGCGTAGTAGTGAAAGTCTGGAACCCCGAAAAAGCGTTTCGCTACCTTCGCCACGTGTGTTGCTAGC
>JAPLCW010000064.1 GCA_026392015.1 Candidatus Auribacterota bacterium
GGGCATGAATCTGGCCACGGCGGCGAAGAAAATCTGACCAGGGGCGGGAGGAAAAGTCTCTTTCAAGTATGAAGGGGGATGCAATAGCCAGTGCTCTCGCGTATACAATCCGAAAAATACTTTTTCAGGAGACCCTATTTATACTCGCGCTTCGCGTCATCGTGGTGGACGAGCAGCCGGAGAGATCGGTATTTCTCGTCCTCGGCGAATAAGAGCATGGTCAGGTCGCCGTCGGAATTCCCCACTGCGAGTACAGGCCTCTTCCCGATATAACGGTGGATATTGACGGGCTTGTCTTTCCCCCCCCCCGCAGCATCTTCAGGGGTCTGAACTTCAAAACAATGCTGGGGGAACCGTTGAGCATTTTGAACTTGAAATCCGTTGTCCCACCCACGACATTTGCCGTCTCCACATTATATATCTTATGGGAGAAGACCCTGACAAAATCGCTCCCGCCGGCCGTCACTATGTATACCCTGGATCCGTTGTCCCGCAAATATTGCATGAGTTCCAGCATTGGCTGATACACTGTCTCCGTATAGGGACGGTGAAACCTGGGCTGGTACGATGTGGAAAGATACTTTTCGACTTCAGCTTGATACTCCGAATATGTCATGCCGTGACGCAGGTCGATGCCGATGCCAATCGCATTAAAGATCCTGATAGTTGTTCGAAAGAATGTTTCTACGCCATCAACAATACGCCACATGCCCCGCTCAAGCTCCTCCGGGCGCAATCGTATCGGCCCGGTTCCGGCGTGAGGCGGGTTCATCAACCCAAAATACTGAAGCGAGAGCGCGAGCGGGGGGTAGTCGGGCTTCTCGCACCACAGTGTCCCATCGTTATCAAATGTAGCGATACGATCCTCAGGCGGAATGAAGGAAGGTCTTAACGGGTCGGCGGTCTGCTCCACGTATCGCAGTATACGCTGCTTGATCTGTCTGTCATTCCATGACGGTAGCGGATCGCCGCCGCGAGCTGAGCTGTTTTCAGCCGGCGCAACCCCTGTCATCTACAGCGCGGCCATAACCATACATAGTTTTTTCGGCTCAAGACGGATTTTTGTGAGATCAAGAGCCTACAACGTCCGGCCGAGGACATAGGTAACACTTTAGACCGAGGACATAGGTTACACTTTTGACCTTCCTTCTCCCCCCAATGAAATGGGGGGAGGGTATATGCGGCAATCTGATCGACGGTATCATGTTCATAAGCAACTCATTACGTATTATAAACTGCGGATATTCTTCACAAAAATCCGCCATAAGCCGTTTTTTCATTCTTTGTGCCCCTGGTTTCAAACGATTATGTGGCCTTGGATAAGGCCGTGCTATCCCGCATATCCCTGCCCCTCCCCCGCACACTTTGTGATGCGATGGACTCGCACTCATCTATCTCCCCATCATCGGACAGCAAGAAAGATGGGAATTTGGTCCCGGCTAATTCCCCCACCTTGCCCGCCATCCGGACATATGGTGAGAATCGGCCACTGCGGTTACGGTTGGATTTTACCGTTCTATTTGATAAGTCTCAAGAGCAGTTTGCAGGCGGAACGAAATCAGACATTCCCCAAAATCCTGGCCCTAGGATGTGTACTAGATGCTGTTGCAGCAGGATATATGAAGCAGCAAACTATATCGCCCTATTCGCTTTGACTGCATGATGTCATGGCTGCCCCCGTTTTCACGAGGGTAAACTCCAGCGGGCATCCAGCCTGAAGATCATAACGTACAGCCGGAGATGGATTCCCGTTGGAGTTTACACTGAGCGCAGTCGAAGTGCGGGAATGACTACCCCTGTATGACTGCGAGAATACAGTCCACAAAATGAAATGGTTGACACGGGTCAAAATATAATGCATCATCACTCGGTATCGCCTTTCAATTGTATTTCCGGTCTGATGAGATGAAGTTACGATACGAGACTTGCATGAGTTTAATAGAGGAATGCGCACATTGAAATCACTGATCAAGAAAATACTAAATGCCGTAATGCGAAGGACAAAGTCCGAACCATACGAACACCCCTACGTAAGGGCATCTCGGATGGACAAAGAACAAATTACATCCTCAGGGGATGCTTTCCGCGCGCCGCAGGAACGGCCAGGCCAGGAGAGTCAGCCGCGCCGTGAAATGCCGTATCCACGAAGACAAGATCATCGGAGGGGAAGGCCCACACGGAATGCCCCTCGTTCTCAGTCTCCCTCGCGCGCCAGGGCTCCGATCGACAGGCAGCCCCATCCTCGTCAGGGAGATCATGGCCCTCGCCATCCGCGTCCCGCTCCGCCTACAGGAGGGCAAGAGCTGGCGGGGAGCGTCGCTACAGGAAGGCCTGTGCAAGAGCCCACCCCTTCCTCTCCCCCGAGCAGGCGGCCAAGCCCCGGACCGGGCACACCTCCCCCGCGGCCTGCCCGCCGGAGCTTCACCGGAGGAGAGAAACCTCAGCACCGGAAAGTTATTCCCCCCATGCCGCCTCTCCTCCCTGTCCCGCCCGCGGCAGGGAAGACTCGCTTCTGTGATCTGGATATAGTCAAAGAAGTTGTTTGTGGCGTCCAGGATCTGCAATTCGAGTACTGTACACCTATCCAGAATCTATGCCTTCCTCACCTCCTTGCAGGAAAGGATGTCACGGGGAAAGCACAGACCGGCACGGGAAAAACCGCTGCATTCCTCGCCGCCATCTTCACCCATCTGCTGCGGCGGCCTATCACAACGCACGCGCCGGGTTTCTCCCGCGCCCTGGTTCTCGCACCGACGAGGGAACTGGCCATTCAGATCTACAAAGATGCCGAGGCGATCGGCAAGTATTGCGGCCTTAACAACCTCGTCCTGTTTGGCGGGATGGGATACCAGGAGCAGCGAAATGCCCTGAAGAGGCCTATCGACATTCTCGTGGGCACGCCGGGGCGCATCATCGATTACTCCCGCAGCGGACACCTTCATCTATCGGAGACGGAGATACTGGTTATCGACGAGGCTGACCGTATGCTCGATATGGGTTTTATCCCGGATGTCCGGCGCATCGTGTCCAAACTCCCCCCCCCGGGAAAACGTCAGACGATGTTTTTCAGCGCAACCCTCACCCCGAATATTGTGCGGCTCGTGGAGCGCTGGCTCGTAAATCCGGTGACGGTTGAATCGGAGCCCGAACAGCTTGTGACCGGGCTCATCGACCAGCGGTTCTACGCCGTCGCGGCCGACGAGAAGTTCGCGCTGCTGCTCTGGCTTCTCGGTCACGACGACGCGAGCAGGATACTGGTTTTCTGCAATCGCAGGGACGGCTGCCTGAGGATCGCCCGGCGCCTCACTCGATACGGAATTCATTGCGGCCTTCTCACCGGCGATGTTCCTCAGGAAAAACGCCTGCGCATACTCGAAAGATTTCGCGATGGCGAGACTCCCGTGCTCGTTGCCACGGATGTCGCCGCACGAGGGATCCACGTGGAATCCGTGAGCCACGTGGTGAACTACGATTTGCCACAGGATCCGGAGGATTATGTGCACCGGATCGGCCGCACCGGCAGGGCTGGTGAGAAGGGTAAGTCAGTGGCATTCGTGGACGAATACGGCGCCTATGTGATTCCCGCTATTGAGAAACTCCTTGGAATCAAAATCACGTGCATTCCGGTGTCCGAGGATATGGTGCTTCTACCGCCACCGCCACCTCACACGCCACGGACGGGACGCGGGTACGGCGAGCGCCACGGCGCGGATCGCAATACACAGGGACAGAGCGAGAGCCAGCGTCCCCCGGCCACCCCAGAACAGGAACATCCCTCCGCGGAGAAGCCCTCTCCGCAACCAATGCCGGAAATTCTGGAACAGACGACGCCCGCGCATCGCGATCTATCGGTTGAACAAAACGAGCATGCGCCTGAAAGCAACGGGCCCATGATCGAACCATCCAAACCCGCCCAATAAGGGCGTTCTCCCGCTGCTCAAATATTTCTGGACCAATAATTATTATCTAACTCACTGTACAGCAGATAGATAGTGAGTTCTGACACCAAATATCAGATCTCTATGTCCATGCCTTGCCTCCCGGTGAAAAAATATTAAAAATATTTGGAATAAAATGCCGATTCACCTCGTCTACTTATGTGGAGGAATAAAGAGCGTCCTCTGATCAGTGAGGGCGCGCTCAACCCAAAAGGAGGGATGAGAAATGAACTGGGACGAGGAGGCGGCGCGGAAGGCCGTGAGTGAATTTCATACGCTCACCGGGGAACTGGAGAAGAAACATCCCGAGTGCATCGGGCAGCTACGGGCGGCATGGAAGAAGCAGTATCTTTCCTGCGGTCATAAGAGGCTGGGGCGAATCGTACTGGGATACTCTCCCGAGGAGGCATGCAACGGGCGCGCAGCAGCAGTGAGTCAGTCTTAAGGGGAATTCAATCGTCACCCCCGCACTTCGACCATGCTCAACATAAACTCAAGCGGGAATCCAGCATGAAACCTGGATTCCTGCTGGAGTTTACCCCTGTGAAGCCGGGGGCGGGAATGACTTACTCAGAAATGAACACCCCATCATTGACACATTACGCGCCGTAACAGAATAGCATCAACATAAAATACCCGATTGTGCTACTCTAGAAGACCTGGCAGCGGCATATATGCCGCATGAGGAGGATTATTCTTATGCTCGCTCTTTTGGTAGTAGCTGCGATCACGTTTTTCGCCGGGCTCGCCATCGGTCTCGCGCTCCTGTACAGAAGCCGCGCTGAGGGCCAGGCGGAGAAGGAGAACCTGCGCGTTGAACTTGCCCAGCTGACGGCGGAGCGCCAGGCTCACGAAGAGAAGCTGAAATGGGCAGAGGACGCAAAGGCGCGACTCAGTGACGCGTTCAAGGCCCTTGCAAGTGATGCCCTGATGGCAAATTCAGAGCAGCTTGCGAACAGGGCAAAGAGCGAGTTGCTGAATCTCGTTAAACCCATTACTGATAATCTTTCAGGCCTCGATAAATGTGTCCGCGAGCTTGAACAGAAGCGCGAGGGCGCATACGCGGCGCTCGGGCAGCAGTTGAAGCAGCTTAGCCAGATGAACATGGCGCTTCAGGACACCACGACGACTCTCGCCCAGTCTCTGAAGTCGCCCACGATCCGCGGGCGCTGGGGAGAGATTCAACTCCGCCGCCTTGTCGAGATGGCGGGCATGACCAATCATGTGGACTTCGACGAGCAGCAGAGCGGCGAAAGCGGCAGACCGGACATGATTGTCTATCTTCCTCAGGGCGGGATACTGCCCATCGATTCCAAGGTCCCCCTGGAATCGTACCTCGATGCCATGGAGGCAAAGGACGATCAAGGCCGCACCGCAAAGCTCGTGCAGCACGCGAAGGCCATGAGGAGCAGGGTGCGTGACCTGAGCCAGAAGGCATACTGGGAACAGTTCCAGCCTGCGCCCGATGTTGTGGTGATGTTCGTTCCGATGGAAACATCTCTGTCCGCCGCGTTTGAACGCGACCCGGAGCTATTCGAGTATGCGATAAACAACAAGGTCCTCATCAGTTCTCCGGTGGTTCTATTCGCACTCCTCAAGGTTGTCGCCCATGGCTGGCAGCACCAGCGGCTCGCCGAAAACGCAGCCCGTATCGCGAACGAGGGGCGGGAACTCTACGGGCGCATGGCCACCTTTATCCGCTATTTTTCTGACGTGGGAGATTCCCTGGGGAAGACTATCAGGGATTATAACAAGGCCGTCGGTTCTCTCGAGGGGCGCCTTCTTCCACTGGCGCAGCGTTTCAAGGAGATGGGTGTAGCGACTGATGAGATTGCGGCACCCGCTCATGTGGACACTCTGCCGAGAATACCCTCGCCGCCTGCGGAAGATGCCCCCTCGGATGAAGCAGCCCGAGATTAAATCGAGGGATGGGAGCAGAGAGCTATTCACGTATGCCGGGGACACAGAGTCGCTACGGGCCAGCCCCACCCTCGGGCGCATGTGAAGATATTCGGACAAAGCTGCGCGTATCGCCCTACTGGTAAATGCCCATGACATTCATCGGGAAAATCGGTCAACGGAGCATTGTCCGGATACGGATGTCGACCCACCTTTTCGCCGTCCTGGGGAGCATCCTCGGGCAGGCAACCCGGCCGAGGCATTGGCCGCGCACTACCCGTGCGGTGTTCGCGCGCCAGATTCTGTTCACGGGCGTCGAGGCCATGCCTTTTGTGTCCATGGTGGCGTTTCTGACCGGCATCTCGGTCGTCGTGCAGGCCCAGGTCTGGCTGAGCAAGGCCGGCCAGTCGGGACTCCTGGGAGGTGTGCTGGTCGCGGTTATTATCCGCGAGGTCGCGCCGCTCCTGGTCAATTTCATCGTCATCGGGCGCAGTGGGACTGCTATCGCCGTCGAGATGGCCAACATGAAAGTCTTCGGTGAGATCAAGGTCATGGAGGCGCAGGGCCTCGATGCCCTGCTCTATCTGGCCATCCCCCGGGCGCTCGGCACGGCCGTTTCCGTTTTCTGCCTGACCATCTGGTTTATCATCGTCTCGTTTTTCAGCGGCTATGCCTTCGGCATTCTCTTCGGAATAGGCGCCACGGATCCTCTTATTTTCCTGAATACCGTTCTGAGAGGCTTGCACCCGCCGGATGTCTATAATCTTCTGGCCAAGACCCTGGTTCCGGGCCTTTTCACTTCGGGTATCTGCATCATAGAGGGCCTCAGCGCGGGGAACTCCGTTACCGAGGTTCCGCGGGCCGCCACGCGGGCGTTCGTGCGCTCCGTTGCGGCGCTCTTCATTATTTCTGCTGTTGTTTCTCTGCTGACGTACATCTGAGAAAGATAGAACGCGGGGAATTGGAGATCGGCGGTTGAAAAATGAGCGAAAAAGTTCCCATTCTGGAATTCAAAGATGTGACGATTGCGGAGACGCCGATGGGACACGCCTGCATGAGCCATGTCAACGCGCGATTCCTGCCGGGCTCGCTGGCCCTCATCCGGATGGAGCCGGGCAACGAGCAGTTGCCATTTGCCGACCTTGCGGAGGGATTGCTTTGCCCCGAGGAAGGCCATGTCCTGTTCCGGGGCGAGGCGTGGACCGGGATACCCCCGGAACAAATGCTACAGCAGCGCGCACGAATCGGCCGTGTCTTCGACGGCCATGGCTGGATCAGTAACTTAAACGTGGACGAAAACGTGACACTCTCGCAACGGCACCATACCCGGCGGCCGGGCGCGGAAATTCTTGCGGAGGCCGAGGCCCTCGCCCGCGCGTTCGGCTTGAGCGAACTTCCGAGGACCAGGCCGGCCATGGTTTCGCCGCAGGAATTACGGAGGGCCGAATGGATCCGGGCCTTCCTCGGACAGCCCCTTCTGGTGCTGCTGGAGCGCCCTATGAGGGGAGTCCCCATGGGGCACCTGCCGCGCCTGATCAGCGCCGTGCGTCAAGCCCTCTCGCGAGAGGCGGCCGTGCTGTGGCTGACCGATAATGACCGGATTGAACAGCACTCGGAACTACCGACTTCCGCGCGGTATGTCATGCAGGGGTTCACTTTGGTGATGATGGAAAACGGACGCTATCCGGATCGGCGGTAGCCGGGGAGGAATGAACTATGCGGGACACTACCTTCAAATTTCGCTTTGTCAATGAAATCACCGGCGCCTTTGTGCTCCTCGCGATTGCCGTCCTGATCGCGGGCATATTCATGGCGGGCCGCGCCCAGGGGCTATTCGAGCCCAAGTTTCGGCTGCACGCCATATTTCAGGCCCAAGAAGGCACCTACGGCCTGAAAAAAGGTTCAGAGGTCAGAATCCTCAACACCGCCGCCGGAAGCGTCACCCACATCCGTCCCACGGCGGAAGGAACAATCGAGGCCGCCTTTGAACTAAAATCGAGTTTCCACGGCTTTGTGCGCACAGATTCCGTGGCGGTGGTGAGAAAAACGCTGATTGTGACCGGCGATTCCTACGTAGATATATCCATCGGAAACCTCCATGAGCCGTTGATGTCCGACGGCAGTCTGATCCCCTGCACGCCGGACAAGGGAATCACCGAGCAAGCCCAGCTAATTCTGGAGGAACTCCGCACCAGGGCCCTGCCGACACTGGAGAAATTGAACGCCGTTCTCGATGAGCTTCCGGCGCTCACAGAGCAGACCCGCAAAACGCTGCACGAGCACGAAGTTTTGTTGCAGGCCCTGTCGCGAGAGGATATCCACGGCCAGCTTGCCCAGTTTCGCGATACCATGCGGACGACTCAGGTGCTATTCGAGGGACTCCAGCGCCACTGGCTGTTCCGCGGATACATGCAAAATCCGAAAAGTGCCTCATCGACCGCCACTGCCGTCCAGACCCTTCCGTCCGTCGGAGAGTTGCCGCCCATTCCCGGAAAGTAACTGCTCAGGAGCCAGAATTCAGAAAACAGAAAACAGAATTCAGAATTCAGGAGACAGGAGATAAACGTTTCCTTGAAATGCCGTTATTCTTAATTCTGTATTCTGTATTCTTGCTTTTCCATTCTAGATTCTGGCTCCTGACTTCTGGCTACCTGAGTAGTTACGCCCGCTCCTGCACAATCCGGCTGAACGTGAGATCGGAAAGAAAAATGGGCGGGAATCGAACCCTTACACATCAACGCCGCCCAATCCGAGCCATTACCCCGCAGTTGCCAAAAAGTAAGGGGTCAGTTGCGGTGGGGGCTAGCTCTGATTATTCATAAGACGAATAAAAGAGCGATTTTAACGGCCTGAGATACGCAACCGCGGATTAGGCAGATTACAAATAAAAATCCGCGCAATCTGCCCAATCCGCAGTTAAAAAATTGGGTCTCTTCCATTTTATGTGGGTGCGCTACATTCTCCTCCCCCCTTGAGGGGAGCTTGTCCTGAGCGAAGCCGAAGGAAGGATTAAGGTGGGGCGTATTTTAAATGCAGAGATGGTCTGTGTTGGGTTAGAAGGAGTTACACTGAGACCCCTCTGTCCGTTTCTCACCCCCACCCCATAACTGTCCCCTTACGCCCAAAATAGTATTGTGTCCCCGGGGTACGCGGGTGTGTGTTATAATAACCAATATTCAAGAGGGATTTGATGGATTTTCCACTGGTGTTCAGGTGGTTAATCGATATCTTCAGGCGCGAGAAAATTGAGTTTGCATTAATCGGCAGTGAGGATCTGATCGGGCTAAAGGTCCAAGCATTTTGCAATGACCCCGCCCGCTATCATCAAGAGATGAGCGATATAGAAGCGCTGCTCATTCAAAATCGTTCAATGAGTGATATGCGATCTGTCAGGGAATATTTTAAGCTTTTTAACCGCGAGAAGGACTTGGATGATATCATCAGGAGGATTGCGGATGTTAAGCACCCGCGAAAAAAGGGAAATGCGTGAAGACGCGGCCAGTGGGGCCCGCCGAAAAGATTTCAGGATAGGAAGACGGAACTGCCTCCGGCTTGATAGAGGCAAAGAGGCCCTCTCCCTGGACGGATATATTCAGCTTCTTCAAGATATGCAGGAAATATTTGGTCAGGAGATTCCCCAAAATATTGAGCACTAACTTCATTACTGACTAATTACCAGAGAGATACAAAATTTAGCATCTGTGCTACTCCAGGTTTGGAAAAAGAAGAGATCGTATATTTCACCGCGGAGACGCGGAGGACGCAGAGATGATAGATCATGCAGAGAGCCGGGCTATTATGAATCATTCTATGCGATCGCTCTTTGCGTGCTCTGCGCCTCTGCGGTAAGCTATTAATCTTTTGAAAATAACGGGGAAAGTCCTGATATTTGGTCCTTTCCCGATATCCAGACCTAAGACTATAATGAGGAAAACAATTCTGTAACCGGTGTGGCTCGCTGTTGACTAATCATTTATCACTATTACTGATCACTAATCACTTATCACTGTAGTTGTGGAGAGGTGGCAGAGCGGACGAATGCGACGGATTGCTAATCCGTTGTACTGGTTTATGCCGGTACCGAGGGTTCGAATCCCTCCCTCTCCGCCATAACTACAGTGATAAGTGATTAGTGATAAGTGATTAGCAAAAAGAAGCGATCAGGAATCACGGAAAAGGGGAAAGCTGAACAGGCGTGAGAGAACATAAATTCTCGAAAGGCGAAGCGCTGCGATTCGGCTGGGAGGCGTTGAAGGGCAACCTGCCATTCTTTATCGGGGCGCTCCTTATAATTGCGGTAATTGCCGGTGTGAGTCATGTATGCCAGCAGGCGGCAATGAAAAGGGGCGCCGTGATAGGCACCATCATTGCTATCGCATTCGCCCTTTTGAATGCGGTTTTGCAGATGGGGTTGATCAGGATATCGCTCAAGATATCTGACGGTCAGCAGGCTGCGTTCAGCGACATCTTCTCATGCTATCCGCTGCTCATCAAGTACCTGCTCGGCGCATTGCTCTATTCGATAATCTGCCTGTGTGGTTTCATTCTCCTGATCGTCCCGGGAGTTATCTGGGCAATAAAATTCTCCCAGTACGGCTATCTGATCATTGATCGCGGCTACGGCCCGATCGAAGCGCTGAAAAGGAGCGCCCTGATCACCGAGGGGGCCAAGTGGGACTTGTTCCTCTTCGGACTGCTCCTGATGGGGATCAATCTACTCGGTGCGCTCTGCCTCATGCTCGGCCTGTTCGCGTCCATTCCCATATCGATGGTTGCAGCCGCCTTTGTCTACCGGAGTCTGCAGAAGAGCGACGGCAATGCTGTAATGCCTGAGATAGCTCTTAAGACTAGTATAGCGGATGAGCTTTCAAAGCTGAGATCCCTGAAGGATGCGGGGGCATTAACTGATGAAGACTGGGAAAAAGCAAAAGCATTGTATTTAGGCGTCTCAGTGGATAAAAAAGATAAAAAGATTGAACTGATAAGGAAATTGCATGATCTGCATAAGCGTGGAGCTTTGTCCGAGTCAGAATTTAATATGAAGAAATGGGATATCTTGTCTGGCAGGGACTTAAAATAAATAGAGGTGCGTATACCTTCACGGCATTTACCTCGCGTTTCGATCTAAGGTGTGAAAAATCGTTTCGTATGGATTGCAGAAAGGGATGAAATCCCAATTTTTTCACACCTTCTAAATTTATAGTCTGACGCAGGAAGGGAGAACGGTCGTGAATCTTGACGAGAGCCGGCTCATATCCGTGACGAGAGTACATGACCGGCTGAAGGCTGATGAAATCATAGCCGCGCTCAGGGAGGAGGGCATCGAGGCGATCTGGCGCATCCCCCACTCCCCACCCCTCGACGGCCTTGAGGAATCATGGATGGGGAAGCACTACGGTGAGATTCTGGTGCTGGACAGCAACCTGGAGAGGGCGCGGGAGATTATCGAGGATCTGAACGCAGAGTAATATTACGATGCCTGCTTCATAATGGGAGAGGGAAGGTTGTGTATTACGAATCTGTTTTTAGGGCGCTCAACGAATTCGATGTTCGCTATGTAGTGGCAGGCGGTATTGCCGTCGTTTTACACGGGGTGGTCAGATTGACAGCAGATCTTGATCTTATTATTGACCTTGCTCCCGAAAATGTTAAAAAGTTTTCCGAGGCTATGGAGAATCTGGGATATAGACCCAAAGTCCCCGTGAAAGCAGTTGAGTTTGGAGATCCAGAGAAGAGGAAAGAGTGGATAGAAAAGAAAGGCATGCGCGTTTTCAGCTTTTTCCATCCCAAGAAACAAATGGAACTTGTCGATGTTTTTGTGAACGAACTGATCCCGTTTCCGGAACTGCATGCTGAAAGAATGATCATCACGGCGGCCAGGTTGAAGATCCCGGTCATTTCAATAAAACATCTTAAGAAACTCAAAAAGATAGCAGGACGGCCACAGGACTTAGCTGATATCCGAAGTCTGAACAATCTAGAGGCGTTGGAAAGAGAGAATAAATGAGGAGATCGAAGGCACGGGCGGCGTGGAGCGGCTTTGTTCTTGACAAGGAGAAGATACGTCAATTCAGGGACTGTTCTCCTTATGCAAAGCTCCAATGGCTGGAAGATGCGAATAATTTTCTCTTGAAGGCATTGAGCAAAAAAAAGCGGCAGCTCTGGGAAAAGTTCCGGCGGGGGGAGATCTGAGCTACGGCAAAGGAAATTGAAAGTTTAAGGTGTAAAGATACTCGTTATCACTAATCACTAATCACTTATCACTGTAGTGCAGGAGAGGTGGCAGAGTCCGGTCGATAGCGCACGACTCGAAATCGTGTAGACCTTAGGGTCTCGTGGGTTCGAATCCCACCCTCTCCGCCATAACTACAGTGATAAGAAATAAGGATTGCGGGAGAAGGGGTAAGCTGTTACTGTTCTAAGCTGGTAGTCAGCACGGTATTGGGGGCAGGAGGGAGCGGATAATCCGGTGCTTCTTTTACGAGAAACGAGCAACGAGTAACTGTTGTTGCTGCAGTTGACCTCTCTACCATGAGCCTGAAATGGAAGAGGTAAAGTATAGTACGACTAAAAAGGCAATACCTTGAATATCAGGTTTGATGATCTTCAAAAGAACACATCTGTGGGGAAACCGATGAGGAGGTAATTCTAGTTAAGGATAAGAGAGGAAAAGTTATTGGTTTTAAAAAACTGAATTTTCTTATGCACCCTAAAGAGATTATCAAGACCATTCCTGTGGAAGTTTTGGTAAGTTAAAGGTGCGGGAAAGAAAATGACGCCTAGGCAAGCAAGAGTAATTGTTCTAGGAAGTTTTTCTAAAACTAACCCAAGTGTTTTGTGCTTAAACAGCACAAGACCTTGGGTTTTTGTTTTTAGGGAGGTCTTAAAAAATGAAAGTCAAAAAGCAGAGGGACGAGTCAAAAATTGAAATAGCCTTAGAGTATGGCAATAGTATTATCGCTACGCTAAGAGAGCCGTTTTTGGTGTTGGATAATAACTTGCGAGTTATTTCTGCCAACCAGGCTTTCTACACTGGGTGTATCCGGATATTTTTCGAAATCAGTGGATATGCATGAGTTGTTAGAGAAGATAAAGGAAATCTTAATTAAGTAATAAATTAGGTTTATTAGCTGATTATTGAATAGTAGAAACTAAGGAGAGTTTGATCGGCAGAAAAATATTAGCTGCAGTTGACCTCTCTGCCATGAGCCTGAAATGGAAGAGGTACAGTATAGTACGACTCAAAAGGTACTACCGTGAATATCAGGTTTGATGATCTTCAAAAGGGACACATCTGTGCGGAAACCGGTGAGGAGGTAATGCGGGTTACGGAGAGGAGAAGAAATATTATTGGTTTTGCTAAGTGACTATTCTTATGTCCCCAAACGAAATAGTCAAAACTATTCCGGTTGAATTTTTGGTGAGTTAAATGCATACGCACGCAATGATAGCGGGAGCTATAAATATTTTTTGTCTGACCCAAGCTTTGTGGCGCAGGCCATAAGGGCTTGGGGTTTTTGTGTGTAGAGGAAAACCATGACGCAGAAAGACAAAACCAAAGAAGAACTCATTGAAGAGATAAAGCTCCTGCAAAAGCGGATAGCGCAACTTGGGACAGAAGATACCGAGCAGCAGCGGATGAGACGACTCGCAACGGTGGTTCGCGACTCCAACGATGCGATCACATTACAGGATTTTGAAGGACGTATTACTGCATGGAACCGCGGTGCTGAACTGATGTATGGCTATAGCGCGAAAGAGGCGTTTCAGATGAGCATCCGGCACCTCACGCCCCCCGATAAAGAAGCAGAGCAAAAGGAATTTATCCGCCGACTGATGACGGGTGAAACAGTCCACTCGTTTGAGACCCAGCGAGTAGCCAAGGACGGCCGCATTCTCGACGTATGGCTGACGGTGACGAAAGTGCTGGACGACATGGGAAAGCCGATCGGTATTGCCACCACGGAGCGCGACATCACCGAGCGCAAGAAGGCGGAGGGGGAAATTAGAAAACTGAACAAAGAATTGGAATATAAAGTAACACAGCGCACCGCTGAGCTCACGGTAGCCAACAAAATCCTGGAGGCTTTCAGTTACTCTGTCGCGCACGATTTAAGATCCCCTCTCAGGGCGATAGGTGGGTTCGCCACTATCCTATCCGAAGACTACCGGGCTAAGCTTGATGATGAGGGCAGGCGGTTGATCGGTGTTATCAGCGACAACGTGATAAGGATGGGGCAGCTCATAAACGACCTCCTTGCCCTATCTCACCTGAGCATGCAGGAAATGGAGACTACTGATATAAACATGATGGAACTGGCGCGGTCCGTATGTAATGAGCTAAAGGATGGGTCCTTCCGTGACAGAGCCATAGAAGTTTCCGTAAAACCACTGCCGGCCGCGCATGCCGACTATACGCTCACAAAGCAGATATTTACAAATCTTATTTCAAATGCCATGAAATTCACCTCCCACAAAGACAAAGCCCTTATAGAGATCGGGGGATATGATAAGGGGCAGGAGCGCGTCTATTACGTCAAAGATAACGGCGCGGGATTCGACATGAAATACGTGGATAAGCTCTTCGGGGTATTCCAGCGGCTTCACGCATATGACGAGTTTAAGGGCACCGGGATAGGCCTTGCGATAGTCAGTAGCGCTGTTCGGCGCCACGGAGGCACGGTGTGGGCAGAGGGAGAGGTTGATAAAGGTGCAACGTTTTATTTTACGCTGCCAAGAGGAGGGTAAGATGGGTATGGATGATTTTGTAGAGATACTTTTAGTCGAGGATAATCCGAATGACGTCGAACTTACGCTGAGGGCTCTTAAGAAGAACCATCTCGCCAATAAGGTGCTTGTAGTCACTGACGGCGCTCAGGCGCTCGATTTTATATTCCACACCGGCGCGTATGCGGGAAGGGGCACGGACAATCATCTGAAGATTATATTGCTCGACCTGAAACTGCCGAAGGTGAACGGGATCGAAGTGATCCGGAAAATAAAATCCGACAAGGAGACCAAAGTCATCCCCATAATCGTATTGACCTCATCGGAAGAAGAGAAGGACGTGACGGAAAGTTATGGGCTCGGGGTGAACAGCTATATAGTAAAGCCTGTAGATTTTGACAAGTTTGCAAAGACCGTGGCAGATATTGGCTTATACTGGCTTTTGATCAATAAGCCGCCTGTAGTGTAAAGAGAGGGATTTCATGGATAAAGAGCCGCGTGTTCTGATCGTTGAAGATTCCGCCGCCGACGCGGAGCTTATCACAAGAGAGCTCGAGAAAGAAGGCCTCGCCCATACATCGAAGTTGGTGGAGTCGAAGGAGGAGTTTCTCAAGGCGCTTGAGGAGTTCGCCCCTGACATCGTGCTCTGTGACTACCATATGCCAAGTTTCGGCGCTCCGGAAGCGCTCGAGATTGCAAAAGAGACATCTCCGAAAACTCCGTTCGTCGTCGTCTCCGGCACAATCGGCGAGGACGTGGCCGTCGAGATGATGAAATCAGGAGCAGTGGACTATGTCATGAAAGACAAGATCTTCAGGCTCGCACCAGCCGTGAAGCGCGCACTCAAGGAGCATGCGGAGCGCGCCGAGCGCACGAAGACGGTGGAGGCGCTGCGGGAGAGCGAGCGAAAGATACATAGGGTATTGGCGGAGACGATTGAAGCCCTCTCTTCCGCTCTTGAGAAAAGAGATCCTTATACCGCAGGCCACCAGCGTCGCGTGACGCAACTTTCCATAGCCATCGCCAGATATATTGGATTGTCGGAGAACGAAATTAACGGTTTGTATTTGGCTTCATTGGTGCATGATATCGGAAAGATCGGCGTCCCCGTTGAGATACTGGTTAAGCCGACTCAATTGAACGGAAACGAATTGAATTTAATTCACGACCATTCTAAGATCGGTTACGCTATTTTAAAAGACATAGAATTTCCATGGCCCATCGCTCGCATCGTGCTTCAACATCATGAAAAGATCAATGGTTCGGGATATCCGCAGGGGTTATCGGGAGAGGCGACCCTTGTGGAATCAAAAATATTGTGTGTGGCGGATACCGTTGAAGCCATGTCCTCTCATCGTCCGTATCGGCCGGCTATCTGTATCGATGACACCCTAGAAGAGATCTCGCATAATAAAGGCATTCTCTACGAACCAATTGTGGTAGACGCGTGCTTGGAACTTTTCACCAAAAAGCGTTTTAAGTTTTTTTGAATGCGATTAAGGAGCTTGAATGGATAAGTTGCTGCGCATATTGATCGTTGAAGATTCCGCCGCCGACGCGGAGCTTATTGCGAGAGAGCTCATCAAAGGAGACCTCGCCCATACATCGAAATGGGTGAAGTCGAAAGATGAATTTCTCAAGGCGCTTAAGGAATTTGCACCTGGCGTCATACTCTGCGACTACAAGATACCGGGTTTCGGCGCTCCGGAGGCGCTGGAGATCGCAAAAGAAATATCTCCGAAAACTCCGTTCGTCGTTATCTCCGGCACAATCGGCGAGGACATAGCCATCGACACAATGAAGCTCGGTGCGGTCGACTATATCATGAAGGACCGGCTTGCCAGATTGATTCCGGCAGTCCGTCGTGCGATGGAAGAAACGAGGATTATTTCAGAGCGCACGCAGTTAGAGAATGAATTATCGCAGGCAAAAGAGCAGCAATTCAGGACGCTTATCGAAAACCTACCTCAGAAGGTATTCTTGAAAGACACCAACTCAGTGTACCTATCCTGCAATGAGAACTACGCAAGAGACTTGAAGATCGAAGCGGAAGACATTGAAGGAAAGACAGACTACGATTTCTTCCCCACACATCTGGCTGAAAAATACAGGGCCGACGATAAAAGAGTCATGGAATCGGGAAAAACCGAGAATATAGAAGAGGAATACCTGGAAATAACGGATTCTCTGAGAGGATCTCAAAAGATGATCATTAATACTGTCAAGGTCCCTGTCAGGGACAAGACAGGTAGCGTTACGGGGATATTCGGCCTCTTCTGGGATATTACCGAGCTAAAGGAAAAAGAACGGGCATTGCGCGCAAGCGAGGCGCGCTACCGGTCTTATGTTGACGTGACAGGTCAAATCGGATGGGTTACTAATGTTGACGGAGAGGTTGAAGAGGATATTCCTTCAATGAGGAAATTTAGCGGCCAGACCTATGAAGAGGCCAAAGGTTCAGGATGGTCGAAAGCCCTTCACCCGGATGACCTTGAGCGCACCATAAAGGTATGGAATAAAGCTGTGGCCGCAAAAAGCAGCTATGAGATTGAATACCGCATGCGCAGGCATGACGGAGTGTATCGATACCTTCTCGCCCGCGGTTTCCCTGTCTTTAGAGAAGATGGAAGCATCCGGGAATGGGTCGGAACGTGTATCGATATCACCGAACGCAAGCAGGTGGAGGAGGCTCTGCGCGTAAGCGAGAGAACAATTCGCGCTGTTTTTGACCAGACTTTTCAGTTCATCGGCATGATGACTGTGGATGGTATGCTTATCGAGGTAAACAGGACGGCTATGCAGTTTGCGGGAATTAATGAATCGGATTGTTTGGGTAAACCTTTTTGGGACACGCCCTGGTGGACTCATTCGAAAGAGCTGCAGAATAAGCTGCACGAAGCTGTAACGAGAGCCGCGAGTGGTGAAACCGTGTTTTTCGAGGCAACCCATTACGCCGCCGATAGAAGCCTTCACTACATAGATTTTTCGCTTAAGCCGGTTAAGGATAGGGATGGGAAGGTAGTCTTTCTTATCCCTGAAGGGCACGATATCACCCAGCGCAAGCAGGCTGAAGAGGAACTGAAAAGATACCATGACCATTTGGAAGAGCTTGTTAACGAGAAAACAGAGGCGATAAAGGAAAGTGAGGCAAGATTTAAAATCATATTTGAAGATGCCCGGGATGGCATGCTTTTGGCGGACGCAGAGACCAAAATATTCAGCATGTGCAACAAAACGATATGCACGATGTTGGGCTATACCGAGGAAGAGCTGAAGCGCATGAGCGTACATGACATCCATCCGAAAAAGGATTTACCGCACGTCATAGAGGTATTTGAGAAACAGGCGCGCGGAGAAATAAAGCTGGTGGAGAACCTGCCCCGCCGTTTCTGAGATCGTGACTCCAAGAGCTGGAACAATTACACTATATGGTTGAGGGGTACGTTCCCCCGGCTGGAGCAGGGAGCCCGTAGGGCGACCGAAGCCAGCCGGGGGAACGCCTGTCCGCAACGAGGAAGG
>JAPLCW010000016.1 GCA_026392015.1 Candidatus Auribacterota bacterium
TTTATTATCAGCCCACAATAAAGCCCGGTAAAGTAAAAAATCAACGGTAGTCGTGTGCCTAATCTGCGTTGGCAGGCAACCTCAATGCTTCGATGCTGTTATGTCACGCTTTACAGGGCTTTTTGTTCGTCAGGGCTGTCCAGCCATTCTTACACTGGCCATTGCAGCAACGGGGTGCTATACTCTAGCCGTCAGGCAAGGAGGGTACTATGAAACACGTGAAATGCTCCGCATGGATTGCGGCAGTAACTGTATGTCTTGCAGTATCTTTTGCCATAGCTCAGACTGCGCAACAGGCCCCCGCCAAAGCACCGGTCGCAAATCCGCAGGAGGGAAAATCCAGCCCGGCGGCGCCTGCCGCGAAGAATTCTCTCCGTTTCATTTCCGACTTCGACTCTCCGCCTTTCTCATTCAAGGAGGGCATCGAGCGTAAAGGATCCGAG
The DNA here is from genome assembly GCA_026392015.1 of Candidatus Auribacterota bacterium. Lineage (GTDB taxonomy): Bacteria > Auribacterota > Tritonobacteria > UBA1439 > UBA1439 > JAPLCW01. Next base: position 444 of record JAPLCW010000016.1, read on the forward strand.
ATAGACCTCGCTGAGGCGATCGGCAAGGAGCTGGGGAAGAAAATCGAGTGGATAGAGATGGGGTTCAATATCAACACGTATGAAAGCGCGCTGAACCGGGGGACCGCCGACGCGGCGATATCGAGCATCAGCATCACCGATGAACGCAAGAAAGAGATCTCATTCACAGAACCGTACTGGAAGACGAGCCTCGCCATTGCGGTGAAGAAGGATGTGGATTGGCAGCATAACTGGTTCACCACCGGACTCAAGGGATGGACACTAGGGGTTATGAGGAATACCACCGGAGAAAAGTGGGCGCGAGAACACCTCGACGGAGAGGTGAAAACCTTCCCCTCAGTTGATCGTCTCGCGAGCGCCTTGAAAAATTCCCCGATGCCTCTGAAGAGCGGCAAGGCAGGCTTCTGCATCATACACGATCAGGTAATCCTGAAGTGGGTTCTCTCGGACTACAGCTACCACTATGAGATCGTCGAGACCGATATCAGCCATGAATACTACGGCATTGCCGTACGCAAGGGCAACACGAAGCTCCTTGAAGAGTTGAATAACGCGATCGAGAAGCTGCGCGCGAAGGGAATCGGCAAGAAGATACATCAGAAATGGTTCAAGGAGGCCATGGACCTGCCGATGTTCCAGGAGTAGGAATGCCGCGGCGACGCACCGCTCAATCACAATCGATTGAGAGTGCGCAAATGGCGCAGCTGATATGTCCCTGAACCACGCGCAAGATGTTGCCTACCGGGCGCCTGATTTGATGAGCAGTTCAACCAATGCTGCATCCCCTTTCTCCCGCGCCAGCCAGAGGGCGAGGTTACCGCGCTCGTCGCGGACGTTCACATCGGCGCCATGATCGATGAGCATCTTTGCTATGTCCGGGCGCCCCGCGTTGATAGCCGACAGCAATGCATTGATGCCATACGTGTTCCTCGCATTCACATCCGCCCCGTGTTTGAGCAGCATCTCCACGAAATATCTGTTCCCCAAATATGCAGCCTTCATCAGGGGGGTTGAGCCATCCTTATCGCGCGCATTAACATCAACAGGATAATACATACCCCTGGGACTGAGCGTTGCGCAGCCGCAGAGCAACGCACAGAGCGACACTGCAATGCCACATCTCGCATATCCTGGCCGCATGAGGAATGACCGCCGCGTTAACAAGGTTTCCCCCCCTATCCTCACACCATCGGCTATTTCGTTAACCACGCAGCGAACTTGTGGACAAATGAATCGCTATTGGCGATATCGTTCCACGTCCAGTACTCCGCATCCGTCATCTCGGCGAGCGTTTTGCGCCGCCCGGCAGGAATAAATACGCGATAGAGATCCGACCAGAATCGATCCTTCATCCCTCCCGCAGGTACCCGGGCCAAACTACCCCGAACGATTGACTCGAAGAGGACAGGCTTCCGAAAATCGTGCCCCACATACGCCAGGCAGTTCCTGAACTCGCACTCCCTTTTTCCGGCGCCGAGGAGTTGAAGAATTCCCCGAATGCCGATCGTTTTTAGAACATAATTGACGTAGGTCCCGGGGAATCCTTTGAGCGAGTGTATGTGGAACCCGGAGTCGAGGACAATGCATGATCTGCCGAGCGCGCGAAACGCAGCGGATGCTTTCTCCGAGGCAATAATTCGTACGTCCTCGGAACGCGGCTCGGAAATCGCCACTCGGGTCTGTACAACATTGAATTGATAGGCCGCGAGTATGGTACGGACGTAGTGCAGTTTCCCCTGATTGCCTGTCGCAAATATTATCTCGCGCATCAGCCTGGACTTCCCGGTTCTCAATTATTCTGGATGGACGACATTCGCTATCCCTCCGCCTCTGAAGGGAGGAGCTAAGAAGGCGGGTGGGTTCCTTTGCCATCCGAATATGCGATATCTGCGTGCTCCCCCGCTACTTCGGCGGCCAAGGGCGGCGCTCCATCGGTCTGCCGTATTGGTCGCGCCCAACACCAAGGCCATAACCGTCCGGCACAATATCTAAAGCTGGGTTCGGGACATTCTGGGAACCTTCATGGGGTTGATCTTTCGGAGCCCATGAAAAGGGCCTTCCCGCCGCGTCCGAGTCAATACCCGGCCCGTATGCGTTCCTCCGGGCCGGTGGCAGCAAGCCATCATCCGTGACTCCGAATGTGTAGTTGCCCTCGTCTTCCCCCATAGCCGCCGTTGCGATAAGAACCATGACTGCGAGATACCATTTCATATTTTCTCCAGAATATTTCTTATGGGTCTCTTCCGTTTTGCTTGGTTGCTTTAAGCTATTCCTTCCTCGCTCTGAAGGGGGGATGTGGGGAGGGGGGTAACTACGGTTACAGGTGTAAGGTGTAAGGTTGATAATTCATATACATTAAACTCTACACTTTACACTTTCGGCTGTAGTCAACACCCCCACCCTCTCTCTCCGCAGGGGAGGGGAAAGAGATAGTGTTCTATACAATATACAAGACAAGTGAAAAAGAACTATGTTTAGTTTATATGCCGCTATTGTTACTTTATTATAACATGCTTTGGCAAATTTCACTTCACTCACTATCCAATTGTGGTAGCCTTATTTACATTGAGGAGGATTCCTATGAAAGTGATTGTGCTCAATTCCAGTCCCGCCATGCATGAGGGGAACACGGCGCTTATCCTGGAGCCGTTCCTCCAGGGGATGCGGGAGTCAGGGGCGGAGGTGGAACTTTTCTACGTCCGGAAACTCAAGATCAACCCATGCCTCGGGTGCCTGAACTGTTGGCTCAGTAAGCCCGGCCAGTGTTGCCAGAGAGACGATATGGATATCCTCTATCCCAAACTGGCATCGGCCCAAATACTCGTTCTCGCGACACCGCTCTATGTCGATGGAATGACGGGTACCATGAAAATCCTGCTCGACCGCCTCGTTCCGGGGGCGGAACCGTTCATAGAACTCAGGGATGGCCACTGCCGGCATCCTTCGCGCGGCGGCAGTGCTGTTGCGAGAGTCGCGCTCGTTTCAAACTGCGGGTTCTGGGAGATGGATAATTTTGACTCGCTTGTCGCGCACGTAAAGGCAATCTGTAAGAACCTTGGAGCCGATTTCGCGGGCGCACTGCTCAGGCCGCATGGCGGAGCAATGAAGCCGCTCCAGGAGCATGGGGTAGCGCTGGACGATATCTTCTCGGCCGCGCACGAGGCGGGGAAACAAGTCGTGAGAACAGGCAGTATCACTCCCGACACAATGCGCATCGTAAGCCGCGAACTCATGCCGCTGAAAAAATATCTGGAGCTGGCCAACCAGTTCTTCCATGAACAGCTTGACTCGCGATCATGAGCGATGATCGGATCATACGTGCAGGGATTAGCTGATTTGCAGATCAACTCTACGCTCCAAGAGTCAGTAATTATAATAGGCTCATGTCCAAATTAGTTGCCAGGGCAAAGATACACCTTGTTTATAACCACCTAAATATAGGGAAAATAGCGCACTAACAGTTTGTTGCGTATACTTTCATGACTGACAGAAGTTATTAGAACGCAAATAGCTGAACATTGTCATTCCTGCGGAAGCAGGAATCCAGCTTAAAAAGCTTCGTTTCTGGATCCCCGCTTTCGCGGGGATGACTGCTATCCTCGTATGAATGGGCAACTTTTTTGGACATGAGCCTTATAATATAACTTTTTCTGCGGAAAGTAATTAGGGAGTTCTGACACCAATTTTATGAAAGTCGGGATAACAGGGGCTGCGGGCCACATTGGAACAACTCTGCGCGAGGGGCTGAGCAAGGATCATGCCCTTACGATGTATGACATAAAGAACGTCGCGCGCGAACCTGACGCGGCTATAAAATCCATCCTGATAGATCTCACCCTCTCTGAGCGGATCCAGGGCCTCTTTGATGGTCTCGATGCGGTAATTCACCTTGCCGCTGTCGCTCACCCTCGGGCCCTCTGGGATTCTGTGCTCAAGGATAACATCGTCATGACGCACAATGTTTTTGAGGAGTGCCGGCGCGCGGGAGTGCAGCGGATCGTATTCGCGAGCACCAACCACGTCCTCCACGGCCATACGATGGGGCCTGAGCCTGATACACTGGACGCCGATTTCTACAGGGAGGGAAAACCGCTCCTCACCCTTCACACCCCTCCCGCTCCTGATTCTCTCTATGGCGTGTCAAAACTCTTTGGGGAGGACTTGGGGAGATATTATGCGCACAGGTTTGGATTGCGCTTCGTCGCGCTCAGGATCGGCTGGACGATCCGCGAGGATGACCCTTCCATCAAACGCGGCACACCGGCTGAAGATTATATGCGCGCGATGTTCTTGAGCAAGAGAGACTGCGTTACGGCTTTCAGCCGCTCACTTGAAGTCGAGATGGCATCCGGAGAAACCGTCGTCGCTTTTGCGATCAGCAACAACAGCAGGCGCCTGTTTGACCTGGAAGAGACTCGAAAGAAGCTCGGGTTCAACCCGGCTGATAATGCCGAGGATTATTTTTAATCCGCCTCATCCAATCGACGTAATGGGTCACTTATGGGTGGTCCATTGCTGAATATGTCATTCCTGCGAAAGCAGGAATCCAGGTTTTATAATGGATCCCCGCTCGAGTTTACACTGAGCGCAGTCGAAGTGCCGGGATGACAAGCGAAATGGATGCCACCCATAAGTGATCCATTACCAATCGACAGCACAGCCGCTCCCCTCACTTCACCCTTGCGGAGCTTGTTGAGAGCCTCGTTTGCTTTTTCGAGCGGGAAGAGCTCCACCGCTGTTTTCACCGGAATTCTTGAGGCAATGGCGAGGAGCTCTTCTCCATCCCGGCGCGTGAGGTTCGCCACCGAGCGGACGATCCGCTCCTCCCATAGAAGCTTATAGGGGAACGAGGGGATATCGCTCATGTGAATCCCGCCACAGACGACGGTTCCCCCTTTCCTCACGGATCGCAGCGCATCGACCACGAGAGAACCGACCGGCGCGAATATGATTGCTGCATCCAGCGGTTCGGGCGGACTGTTCGTGGAATCGCCGGCCCACACAGCGCCCAGCTCCCGCGCAAACTCCTGAGCAGCAGTGTCGCCCGGCCTCGTGAACGCATAGACTCGCTTCTCCGGGTACACGGCAACCTGTGTGATGATGTGGGCTGCGGCGCCAAAGCCGTAAATCCCGAGCTTCTCCAATTTCTCGCCTGCGAGGCGATAGGAGCGATAGCCAATGAGGCCTGCACAGAGGAGAGGCGCTGCGGCCGTATCGTCATAAGATTCTGGGATGTGAAAGCAGTATCGCTGATCGGCAACCGTGAACTCAGCGTAGCCGCCGTCAATGCTATATCCTGTGAATCGCGCTTCCTCACAAAGGTTCTCACTCCCCTCAGTACAATAGCGGCATGTACCGCACGTAGAGCCGAGCCATGGCACACCGATACGATTTCCCTTATGAAATCCCCGGACGCCCTCTCCCATCCCCGCCACGGTGCCGATAATTTCGTGTCCGAGTATGAGCGGTAGCTTCGGCTTATCGAGCTCGCCGTCAATGATATGCAGGTCGGTCCGGCAGACGCCGCATGCGCGAACCCTGATCAGCACTTGCCCCTTGCCCGGATGCGGCACTGCGAGCTCTTTGAGCCGCAACGGCTGCCCCGCCGTCTCCATCACCATCGCCCGCATCTTCTTTAGAACTGCCATTCAACTTCTTAGCTCAAGACATTAATTTTGCGGCACATAAAATACATTGCGAACTTGCGCAGATGAGATATTCCGTGGGAAACTATACAAAGCTTGATTAATTATCCTTTCCAAGATAATTAATATCTATCATATTCCCCACCAAAGAGATATCGAGTTCTGACACCAAATTTACCCATCTTTGGCCATTTTCTTTAATTCTGCCTTGGTCTTACGCCCATACAGTTCCAAATTCTTCCTGGCTATCTTGTAATCCGGCTTGAGAGAGAGTGAACGGTGCAAGCATCTGAGGGCTTCCTTCACATTCCCGAGTCTTGCATACATCGCACCCATATTCCCCCAGACCACATGGTTTTTGTCTGACAGCTCTATGTAGCGTTTGTACTTTTCGATCGCATCGGCATAACACCCATCTTTAATCAGTTCGAGTGCCGCATGATACAATTCTTTTGCTTCCTTCTGCTTCCTGGTAGTGATCGATATAGGCCTGGCCGAAACAGTTATTAGAATTTCTTTTTCCTGATTGCCGAGCCTCTGTCTTTCTTCGAGAATGACTTCTCTGGGGCTCTTGCCGTCCAGCTCGGGACTCTTCGTATCCAACCACTCCTTCTGCGCTATGGCAATTACATTATTTATGTCCTTCCTGCTGCGGTATCTATTCGGATTGATCATAGCCTCCAAATGGGCCGCCATTTCTTTTAGCATATCCTGTTCCTGCGGGCCTCGAACGAACTGCTTGCGCCGCTCCTCGGGCGATAGTCCTCCCATTGATTCGTGAGGCATTTTGTTCCATAGCGCATTTAAGAGATCCAGGAGCTGATCGGCATCCTTGTAATCGGGGAAGACGGCTTTTTGCGTAATCTCTCTGATAACGTCAGATGGCTCGTTCACTTTATTGAACTTATCAAGGATTTCGATGAGAGTAGTGTCGGACAAACCTGCCTCTTCCAGCTTTTCTCGTATCCTTTCCTCAAGTGTCTCAAGATCCATTTCTTCGGGTTTTTCATCTTTAGATCCGGAGAATATTTCCGCCATTTGTTTAGGGCTTAGTCTCATGTCAACTTTTCGGTCACGCATCATTTTGTATCTGAGCTTAATAGTATAGATTGCCTCGTCGGGAAAAAGATGGCCTCCCCCCGCCAGAATATAATGATCTCTAAAAGGAATAACCCTGGCGAAAATGCATTGCCCTTTTCGGAGGGATTTCGTAGCCATCTTTTCCCATACCCAGTATTCCTTTTCGGTGGCAAGATCTCTCAGAATAATCTCCTTCCCGACTTTTATTGCCCGCACCTCGAAGATGCTGTAAATATTCATCCTTAAGGCTTCGTATATCTTTTGCTCTGCAGCGGGCATATCCCTGTTCGAATCAATGAAATATTCCAATGGCGTTTTATCCAAACCCTTCAGTTTATAGTCAAAGATAAACCAATCCATAACCATCGCTTCTGCCATGTTACCCGTAGGGAGACTTGGGAATCCAGCCCTTGCGGTTTCAAACTCCCTGCGCAGTCTCGGGGTATCAAAAACGAATTGCACAAGCTTCGCGAGGTGTATATTTCCCACTCCCTGACTATCGCCAGACATTCCAGACATCAGCGTACTCCATTTCAATAGGGTATTATACCCATCATAGTACCCTATTGAGAAACCAACTACCCTATTGACAAACGATTAATATGAGGTATGTCTCGCCAACGACCTTGCCCTAATCACGCCGCGGCCCATTCCTCGCAAATCACCTCAGCCTGCTCAAGCACGGTCTGTGTGGCTTTCTCCTGCTTATCAGGCGGGTAGCCATATTTACGCAGGATGCGTTTGACAATGACGCGCAATTGAGCACGCACGTTATCGCGGATCGTCCAGTCAATTGTGACGTTATTCCTCACCGCAACCACAAGCTCTCGCGCGATAGTCCGCAATGTTTCATCCCCGAGAACTTTCACAGCGCTGTCATTGGTCTCCAAGGCATCATAGAATGCCAATTCATCGTCAGACATCCCCAACTTATCTCCCCGGGCATCAGCCTTGCGCATCTCTTTTGCAAGAGCGATCAGTTCTTCGATGACTTGCGCGGTTTCGATAGCCCGGTTTTGATAACGGCGGATAGCCTCTTCCAGCATCTCCGCAAATGAACGTGCTTGAACAACATTTTTGCGGCTTCGCGTTTTAATCTCTCCGGATAGTAGTTTCTTCAGCAATTCTACCGCAAGATTTCGCTGAGGCATGCCTCGCACTTCGGCCAGAAATTCATCCGAGAGGATGGAAATGTCGGGTTTCTTTAGCCCTGCGGCAGTGAATATGTCCACGACTTCTTCCGACGCTACCGCTTTTGACACTATCTGGCGGATAGCATGGTCGAGCTCTTCGTCCGTCTTGGTATCATCGATAGTCCGCTTCGCCATTACCGAACGTACAGCCTGGAAGAAAGCTACATCATCACGAATATTTAAAGCCTCTTCGTGAGGCACCGCCAGCGCAAAAGCCTGAGAAAGCTCTGTAACAGCCCTCAGCAGCCTGGCTTTCCCGTCTTCCTGAGCCAGGATATGCTCTTGTGCCGCCGGCAAGATCGCAACCCTCGCCTGTGGTTTCCCCGTGAGCCATGCTGACCAGTCAAAGCCGTGGAATAACCCTCGACAAATCTCATACTTTTCTAACATGACCGCCACTGCTTCGGCCTGATCAATGGCCGTCTCGCCAGTGCCGCCGCTCTCTGTGTAGATAGCCAATGCTTGCCGGAGTTCATCAGCCAGGCCAAGATAATCCACAACCAGGCCACCAGGCTTGTCGCGGAATACCCGGTTCACGCGGGCTATAGCCTGCATAAGACCGTGGCCGCGCATCGGTTTGTCAATATACATAGTATGGAGACTCGGAGCATCGAATCCGGTCAGCCACATATCGCGCACAATAACTATCTTAAGGGGATCTTTGGGGTCGCGGAACCGATTCGCAAGAGCCTCGCGTTTCTTCTTGTTACGGATATGCTGTTGCCATCCGGGGGGATCAGATGCTGATCCGGTCATTACTATCTTGAGTGCGCCCTTGTCATCGTCCTCGGCATACCAGTTCGGACGCAGGGCCGCGATCTTGTTGTGCAACTCTACGCAAATACGCCGGCTCATGCATACAACAAGAGCTTTGCCATCTATTGCCTCAAGTCGTCGCTCAAAATGTTCCACGAGGTCTTCGGCAATGAGCCCCAAACGTTTATCGGTGCCTACTATCGCCTCAATCTGCGCCCACCTTGTTTTAAGCTTCTCCTTACGCTCAACTTCCTCACCCTCTGTGACCTCTTCAAATTCAGGATCTATTTTCGGGCGCTCTTTTTCATCCAGGGCCAGTTTGGCAAGGCGGCTTTCGTAATAAATAGGCACTGTCGCGCGGTCAATGACCGCGCGCTGAATGTCATAGATGCTGATGTAATCACCAAATACGGCGCGGGTATTTTTGTCGGTAAGCTCAATAGGGGTGCCGGTGAAACCGATAAACGAAGCATTCGGGAGGGCATCGTGCAAATGCCGGGCAAAGCCGTCAATAAAATCGTACTGGCTGCGGTGGGCTTCATCAGCGATTACGACAACATTGCGCCGCTCCGAAAGAATTGGATGCCTGTCACCTTTCTCTTCGGGGAAAAATTTCTGGATGGTTGTGAAAACCACACCACCTGAATCCACTTTCAGTTCCTCCCTGAGTTAAGCCCGGCTTTCCACCTTTACGGGCGGCTGGCGCAATAATTCCTTACATAGTGAAAATTTGCCGAAGAGCTGATCGTCCAGGTCATTTCGATCAGTCAATACCACAATGGTCGGATTGCACATCGTCGGGTGAAGGATGATTCGACCGGCGTAAAATGCCATGGTCAGCGACTTGCCGGCTCCTTGCGTATGCCAAACAACCCCGATGCGCCGATCACCCTCTTCTCCGCCATGTTTCCGCCCCGCTTCATAATGCCCCAGGTCTTCACCAACTGCTGGTATACGTGATGCCCGCAAAGTCTCATCAACCGCCACATTGACCGCATGAAACTGGTGGTAACCGGCCATCTTTTTAATCAATTTGCCTCCACCCTCATCTTCGAAAACGATGAAGTAGCGGACAAGATCAAGGAACCGGCGTTTTTCAAACACTCCGTTCAGCAATACCTGTAATTCCGGGGTATGAGCACCGGCAAGCTTGTCCCCGGTGATGGTGCGCCAGGGAAGAAACCATTCCCGATCTCCGGTTAGGGTGCCGATTCTCGCTTCCACACCGTCCGAGATGATGAGTGCTGCGTTGTAGTTAAACAGCGAAGGGATTTCCTCCTTGTAGGTTTGAAACTGCTTGAACGCCATCCAGATAGTGGCATTTTCATCGCCAGGATTCTTAAGCTCGATGACCGCCAGAGGCAGGCCGTTAATAAAAAGCACAATATCCGGACGGCGATTGTGTTTGTTCTCACATACAGTAAACTGATTAACCGCCAGCCAATCATTATTGTTCGGATCATCGAAATCAATCACCTGCGCCTGCGCCCCGGCGATACTCCCGTCCGGTCGGCGATGCTCCACAGGGACTCCGTTCACAAAATAACGGTGAGCATTGTGATTCCTTCCTTCAAGCGCGGGCGCGTCGATGCGGGTTATTTTCCGAAAAGCATCATCAATAGCCTCAGGCGGGAGGTTGGGATTGAGGCGCGCCAGTGCATCCTTCAGGCGCTGAGCCAATATGACTTGGCCATAATCAGCCCGTTCGGCGAATAGCTCGCCCGGGGCGATGGCCGGTCCAGGCAACAGGGTATAGCCAAGCTCCTGAAGCCATGCAAGAGCGGCATCTTCGACAATGGATTCAGTGAAGACAGTCATAATCCTCTCCGTTGTTTTTGCCGCTCACGGTAGAGTCGTTCCGTGAATCCGCCTTCGGAGAGAAACGCCTGCTCCAACTGTTGCAACTGCCGCCCCAACAAGAAGCTTGCCTGATTGATCAGGCAGATAAGCGTGTTGGCTACAACTTCGGCGGAGGCGGTGCGCAAAGAATAAGAGTCCAACTTGTCGGACTTGTCAGACACGTCTGACCCGTCAGACTTGTCCGACTGGTCTGACCGATATTTTCCCCTCACCGCCATCGCTTCCGGTGAATCCTTGCCCCAAATCCGGAGACCGCGCTGGCGCAAAAAATCCTCGTAATCCAGCAGCAGTTCCTCAAGGCTGGCCCGAGCCACGCCGGTCAGCTTGAGTTCGGTTTTCTTGGATGTGGCGGATGCCATGCTGCCCTCTGCTACGTTCTGCACCCCGCTGCGAGCCGCCTGTACCATCTGGTCATGCGTGCGGGAGCGCTTATCAACAAAGCGATCGCAGAAGAGCACCGTGGCATCATACACCATCTGTGCGCACTGAAAACTCCGCAGCTTGCGGTAACCGCCGTGCGGCGGGATCAGACTGTGTTGGCCGTGCATGGATTTATTACTCCTTCTTTTTCGTCAGACCTATCCAACTCGTCCGATGAGTCAGACTCGTCAGATATGTCAATCACTTCCAGCTTAATTAGTTCAAGTCTCCACGCTCGGCCCCCAGCTCACCCAAAGCGATGGTCGGACCAGGCAGCAGGGTATAGCCGAGCTCCTGAAGCCATACGAGGGCGGCCTCCTCGACGTTAGACTCGGTGGATTTCACACTTATACCAAGTGTTCAAAACCACGCTTAATAATCTGTGCCATTAAAGATCGTCTTTCGACAAGAAAGTCATCATACCCCATCTTTTCCCACCCCTCAGGCAGCGCATGTAGTTCGCACATAGTCTTCCACTGACTATCGGAAAACCTCGCTTTCATCTTAGGCAAATATTCGGAAGGCGGTGAGTCGCTGATATCAATATTATCCGGCCATTCGAGAAACGCATAATTCGCCGCCTGATTGATTGCCTTCAAATCAGTTATTTCTTGGCTCTCCAGCCAGGCACGGGGAAAAAGGTGATGACGTTCGGTTGCCTTTTTCTTCAATTTTAATGTGGGGTCAAGCAAGTCGGTTACCTTTTTATGGGAGAAAAGAACCGGTGCGCCCAATAGATTTTGGGCGGCATGATATGCGAAGAGTTCCGGGCTTCGTGCTGATGAACTATCCAGTGCATTCGGCAATGAGATACTCCAAAAGTCCGGTGTAAGAGTATCCGTGATAATTTTATTCAGCACCGCAATAAATGTCTCCCCGCCACTCAATTCCTTAACCCGATTCAGATCTCCATCCATGATTGTTTCCGGCGAACTCGTGTAGCGTCCAGACAACGTGCTGGCATAAAACCATCTGCCTATCAGCTTCTGCAGTATATGTTCGGCAATCTGATAATTTGTTTTCCCGATTAAATAGAATGCATAGGCAAACAGCAGGGCGTTCTCGGATGAAATAAGCTCGCTGCTGCGGTAGCCTGCCCCGACGAGGCTGTTCAAGAATTGGTGCCAATAAGTCAAATTGAGCACCTTGGCCTGCGTTTCTTTAAGACGGTCAAATTGCATATCCCGTCTCTCTGTTGTAAACTCACCCGTCTCCAAGTCTTTTCCGCGAAGAACATGATATACGCTCTTTAACCGTCCGCGCAGAAAGCCGAGAGCCACCGATACACGCAGCAACTGGTCCGGGCCAGGCTGAATAAAGTGGTTAAAAGGCGAGGGAGGATCGCCTGGTTTGGGCGGATGGTGTGATGCGCGGCTGAATGTCTCCAATTCTTTGCGGCCTTCATCCCAAAAAACAGACAGCAGTGTCAGTATAAAATCCGCCTGGTTGAGCTTCACACCTTCACTATTGATGCGTACAAAGATGTCTGCCACCTCTTCTTCACCTACGATCGGAGCAATCTCTAATGCTGTGAAAGGATATTTCTGGAGATCGAATAGTCGGTCAAGGTTATGGCTAATGGCTTCCTTTTGTGAGTCGGTGAGCACCTGTTTGGTTTCAAGGTTATTCAAAAAATCATTAACCAAACTCCAGCTCGACTTGCCAGAAGCCCAAAGCGTGGAAATATCGGCAATGAACTCCGGGTCCTTCCTGATTGCGGCATCAGCGACTTCAAATTTTCCATCACGGGGTCGAAAGGCTATTTCAATACGGCGCTCTTGATAATTATCATCCAATATTGTTTTGCCGCGAAAAACTGAATACAAAGAGGTCAGTCGTTGTTGCCCATCCACAATTAGTAACGCCGGTATCTGGTGCTGCTTCTCGCCCGTTCCGATCCACTTAACACCATTACCCACTCCATTAGCCCAGAAGAGCAGGTACCCGACAGGAAAACCGCGATACATAGAATCAAAAAGATCGCGAACCTTTGCATTTGTCCAAACGAAGGGGCGCTGAATATCAGGCAAACCGATGTCGCCGATATCAATATATTGCAGCAAGCCCGATAAGTCATAATCCACTCGCTTGAAACAAGTCTTCATCTCGTTCATATCCTTTTCTCCATTATTATTTCTGCATCTTTTACGCGAATTTCACCCGACAATAGCCTCGGCAGCAACACATCGCGCAGAGCGGCGAGCGTATGGGATTCCTGAATTGATGAAATGATGCAATCGACTGTCGGGCGGATCTGGTTGGTGAATGATTCGGCGAGCGGCTTGGGCGGTATCACGACCTGGTAACGGCCCATGTCACTCCAGCTTGTCCGGGGCATCTTGGTGCCCGTCGAGCTCGCATTCGTGTACTCGACGAACGGAACACTCGAAACGTGGCCGAGCACAAAGCCGAACCAGTGTGATGACCTCGGAGCAACGACCACTATGTCTGTCGAGCACACGCCATCCATTGGCGCAACACCGACTTTGTGAAAGTAAGGTCGCAGCTTCCCGAACAAAATCTCGCCGGTTTTGAACCTGAACTTGTTGCTCTCCAGTGCCTCTGCGTTGCCCCAATTAGAAAGGGCAATGCAGCGCCTCGGCATGTGTTCGAGCGCGATGTACGATGTGTCTGGCTCTATCTGGTCCGGCTGAACCCCTCGGCGCGGATGCTCGGCAACTTCGCCAAGAGTGCCCACCCGCCACCCCTTTGGGATCTCCCCCAATTCTGAGTCCTCGAAGCGGTCGGGAAAGAGCTCTGCAATATGCTTCGGCAGGGCCGGGTCTCGGCTTTCGGCCTTGGCGTGGACGGGGTCGAAACCTACGAACCAGCTTTTAAAAATCGCCCTAGCCATTGACTCCAGCGTCTCGTTCATCCGCCGGTTCAGCTCGATCTTGTTGTCCAGCGTGCCAAGGATGTGGGCGATGGCTTTCTGCTCCGTCATCGGGGGGAAGTAAACTTGCAGATCACTCAATAGTTTTGTGTTCAGTGATGGCATGGTCGCCCCAAAGGCAATGCTTCGCACGTACTCTCTAAACGACGGTAAACCAAAGAACCACGACAAATAGCCAGGATCAACCACGTTTCGCTTTGGGCGTACGCGAAGCAAGCGACCTGAAAAAAGCCAGCCAGATTCCTTTTCTCTAACCAAGGCTCGCAAATCGACAGAGCCAACCCGACTAAAAACGATGTCACCAGGTTGAAGGGAATAACGAGATAGCCGGTTTCGATCTTTTTCAGACACTCTTGGTAGGTCCCGATGAACGATACGATTTTCCCCAAGATGCTCAACAGTTATAATGGGGGTGCCCATCTGAACATAGTCCCGCTGATGAAGTTGACTACCAAACGGCCCGGTTTGTACTCCACCTTCTTCCACGCATATATCAGCGAGTCGAGCACATCGGTAGGTGGAAGGGAAAGCACCGTAAGGAGACGCTATCATGTTACTCCCCATACCCCAACTCCTTCAGCGTAGCCATGAAAGCCTTCCCCTGCCCAATATTCCTCAACAAATAGATGATGCTGTTATAAGTCCATGTCTTGGACATGTTCTAGCAACGTGTCCAAAAATCAGCATAATTTGGACATGTCCGTTGTGAAATATCGCCTGAGTTGCACTCCATAAAACAGATTACATGCTTTACCCCTGGTCACTTCTTTACTTCCCAATATCCGCCCTTGTCAGGGCCAATTCTTTGAAGCAATCCCTTGCCCTTTAGATTGTGCAAATGCTTCTTGACGGCGCGCGAACTTATATCAAGTTTATCAGCCATTTCATCAATGGTGATCTCCGGTTTAGCGACGATGAGCGATATTATTTTCTGTGAACCTTTCTGGGTACTTTTCCGGGAACCTCGCGCCCCAAGAGTTCCCAGACCTACACCCTCCGGTCTATAAAACAAGGCGCGGAAATAGCCGTCGGTATAGTCCCTGCCTGGGACATATTCCAGTAACGTGTCCAAAAATCAGGTGTTTTTGGACTTGTGCAATGGCAACAGTTTTGCATATATGCCGCAAAACCTTCGTCCCCCCAGCCAGGTTTATGGGCTATCTTTGTTTATCTGTAATCGCCTTTGTCTAAACACGTGTCATAAATATTCCGCTGGATACGAATCCAATCAGTCCCATTGATACCACGCTTGTTATCATAGGTTGGGCTGACCGGGAAGGCACAAGCCATTTTGATCCAACGATCTTGCTGGATCGCGATCCTCTTGATCTCGTCGGCAACTTCCGATAGGTCCTGATCCTGGCTGAACACTAATGCAACGTCGTATGTCTTTTCGAGCGCAAACCTCACTATGTCGAGCGCGATGCGTATGTCTACTCCCTTCTCCTGTCCCACCAGAACCGTTGTATAATTTCCGTCCGCGAGTTGAACCGTTTGATTGCGATATCGCAGCTTTCGTGAGAAGGTACGGATCCCCCGTTTCCCCATGACCGCTAGTTTTTTAGTCCAGAAACGATGCCAAGGCTCGTTGTCGTTAATATCCGGAACTCCTGTGTAGAACAATGTCTGTACAAGATTCCACTTTTGTTGACGGCATATAATTCTTGCGAGAACGAGTGGATCATAATTAGGGTAGGAGTAACCAAAGGCTTGCTTTGCCGCATAAAATAGATTTTGTCCATAAAAGAATGCAAATACACGCTTTACTAAAGGCTCTTGGGGCATACATCACCTCCTTGCCCGACAGGGAGCATTCGCAGGCAAAAAATAACCCCGCCAGAGGCCTTACGGCTAGTCTGACGGGGAGCAGATTCTAAAAATAGTATATACTGCAAATACCCTGGCGTCAAATGCTATTTTTACATCGATCGGGAATGGGAAGATAGATCGTACCCCCTTTCCCGTAAGATTAAGAAAGATCAAAAGGATCAGTTTTATTGTTTTTGCACAATTAAGAGAACTTGTTAATAGCGTACAGATGTACCCCCCGATTACCCCGAGGGGTAAT
>JAPLCW010000162.1 GCA_026392015.1 Candidatus Auribacterota bacterium
TGTAAAACTGGCCACCGCTTTTGCCCTCGGCGCTAGCGAAGCGGGCGAGGAAGTACTCGTAGACACGGCCCAGGGTGTCCTTGGCGCGGTCAGCGGCGCTGCCCAGGGCGATGTCGCTCACCAGGTTGATGATCTGGCCGAGGCGCTGCTTGTCGAGACCCGGACGAGCATAATCCTTGGGCAATACGCCCTTGAGAGAGGGATTATCCCTCTCGATGGAAGACATGGCGTCGTCCACAATCTGGCCAATGGTTGGTTGTTTGGCATCGGCCTTGAGGTGGGGCCAGCGTGCTTCCTTAGGCACCCAAAAGATATTTTTCGCTCTATACTCGTCGGGATCTTCCGTGTCAGCGCCTTGGCCGCGCTCGCTATCAAGCTTCGTGCGATGTTCCTCAAAGGCGTCTGAGATATATTTAAGGAATATGAGCCCAAGGACCACGTGCTTATACTCGGCAGCATCCATATTGCTGCGCAGCTTATCCGCGGCCTGCCAGAGCTTTTCCTCAAAACCCAGGGTGGCCCCATTGCTCTTATTCTGTTTTGATTTGCGTGCCATTGGGTAACTCCTCAGATTTACTTAACTTTATAGGCAATGTTTCTTCGTGATTTTTGCAAGAAGTGTTATAAGGTGAGATTATACGCTATATCCCACCGACTATAAAGATCAAAGAGGCAGCCCCTCTAAACAGTGTTTAAAAGCTTTTAGAGCGCGCGAAAAACCAAGAGCCTGCGGAGCCGAGACTGAAGTCTCGGCTACACGGGTCCGGCAACGGAGGAGCGGGGAAAGCGGCACGGGGAATGAGTCGGGTTCGTCCTTTGACCCTGCTCAGGACAAACGCGTGAAGTGACAACCGTAGGACGGCGGACAAAACTCATCCTGCTACTTTAAACTTTCAACTTTTAACTTGTGTTGCTGTAGTTTCTTTTACCCGCAATTCGAAACTCGCAACTTGTGTTGCTATAGTAATGGTCGGGGCGGGCGGATTTGAACCGCCGACCTCTTGGTCCCGAACCAAGCGCGCTAGCCATCTGCGCTACGCCCCGATACTACAGTGATTAGTGATTAGTGATTAGTGGAAAACAGAACTACCAACCTGACCTCTCCCTCTTAACCTCATAATACTACAGCGATAAGTGATAAGTGATAAGTGAACTACTACCTGACTTCCCCCAACCCTATAGCACATAGTTCATTATCAAAAAGCCGAGAACTATCAATACCACGAAAAGGACAGAGATCCAATCGAAATATTTTTCTATAAATCTCTTTATCGGGGGGCCGAACACCCACAACAAGAGACTCACCCCGAAAAACCGCCCTCCGCGTCCGAGGATGGATGCCAGCACCAAGGTCGAAAATGGTATATTAAAATAGCCGGCCGCCACGGTAAACACCTTGTACGGAATCGGTGTGAATCCAGCGATAAAAACCGCCATGAACTCGTTCTGGTCATAGAGTTGCTGGACCCACAAGAACAAAGAGGTGTCCGACTCGTAAGTGGATCCCACCGGATATGCATAAAAAGTGAATCCGGCCTCGGTGACCACCCGTGCACCCTCATGCGCTATACCATACCATATCGCCTTCCCCACCACAAAGGCAACGATATAATTCACTACCGCAAAAAATTCGTGGCCAAGATAGTATCCGAACATTCCCCCCATGACCGATCCGACCGTACAAATCGCCGCGTAATAGAACGCGCGCTCCCTGTGTGCAAAAACCAGCGCGAAAAACAATACGTCGGGAGGAACCGGGAAAAAAGACGATTCAATAAATGATATCAAAAAAAGAGCAGGCGTCCCGTAAGGCGTATCAGCCCAGTGCAAAACCCAGTCATATAATGGCCGCAGCGAACGCATAAATCCAATCCCGCGAGCGCTAAGAAATAAGAATCTTAATGGGCAGTAATTTTGGGGGGCCAGCACACCCCCTCCCTCACCCTCCCCCTCAAAGGGGGAGGGGATCTGATTTGAGACCCCGCGAGACTGATCTGTTACTGAAAATCAAGCCGCACGCTTCTCAATGTGCCCTATTCCGACGATGCTTAATACTTTTCCCAGCAGTAAGCTGTAAGCCCTAAGCACTAAGCAAACTGCCACTGGATTCTTCATTGTCTTTACTTAATCCCCCGTGCTTACCTAACCTTCTCGCCACCCATGTTCACCCACCAGCGGGACAAATACGCATCCGCACACGTACTCTTCCCTCATCCCCTCCTTCTCTTTTCTGACGATACGCAGCTCCTGCGACCAGCTCCCGCCCACAGGGATCAGCAGCCTCCCTCCCTCTGCAAGCTGTTCGACGAGGGGCTCGGGGACGCGCGGCGCGCCTGCGGTGACAATAATTCCATTGAATGGGGCTTTCTCAGGCCAGCCGTTTGTGCCATCCGCCACACGGTACTGTACATTATTATACCCCAGCTCCCTGAGCAACGCCTCTGCTTTTTTCGCTATCGAATCGATCCTCTCGACGGTATACACCTCAGCGGCGATCTCCGCAAGGATTGCGGCCTGGTATCCGGACCCCGTTCCGATTTCGAGCACACGCTCATTCTTCTTTATGTCAAGGCACTGTGTCATGCACGCGACCATGAACGGCTGGGAAATCGTCTGCCCTTCTCCTATCGGGAGAGGATGGTCGTCATACGCGGAATTTTGAAGGTCCTTTTCCACAAAACGGTGCCGAGGCACTTTCCTGAAGGCATCAAGCACCCCGGGATTCCGAATGCCACGCGGAACAAGTTGCTGTTCCACCATCAGTTCGCGCATTCTTTCGAACTCATTCTCAGGGAGATCCGCCCTCTCCTTTCGCTTTCTCATCTCCTCACCACATTCCGCAACACCAGTCTGATAAACCTGATCGTATCCCGCAGGGGATTGATCTTACTCTTCTCAGAGCCGTAGATTGTCTCGACAGGGATTGAGCATATGCTGCATCCCGCCCGCGCCGCATCGATGAGCATCTCAGATTCCGTATCATATCTCACTGTCCGGAATCTCATACTCTCGAACGCGCGCCTGCTGATGAGCCTGTAGCCGCACTGGCTGTCGGGGATCCGCTGCCCCGCGAGCCGCGAGACGAAGAAAGAGGTCACCTTGTTCGTAAGGTACCGGAGGCGAGGCATCCGCTCCGTATCCCCCATCCTGTTCCCGAGGACAATGTCTGCGCGCTGCTCCTCGGCCGCCCGGAGGAAGAGCGGGATCTTCTCCCAGTCGTGCTGCCCGTCTGCGTCAAGGATGATCGCGGGATCGTAGCCCTCCCCGAACGCTCTTCCAAGACCGCTTCTGAGCGCCGCCCCCTTGCCGAGGTTCACCCTGTGGCGCACCACCTCCGCGCCCGCTTTCTCCGAAACGGCAGCGGTCGCATCCGTCGATCCGTCATCCACGACAATGACCTTCCCCGCGTAGGGCGATGCGCCGGAAACAACCTCGGCGATCCGTGCTTCCTCATTGTACGCCGGGATCACCACCGCGGGTTTCATAAATAGGGACAGACACTCTTTTGCATTGATACCACCATGTCCGGCTCCGTTGGTTTGATTATAATTCCTTACCTATGGGTGATGGTACCCCCCCACCCCGACCATTCCTTCGACAAGCTCAGGACAAGCTCCCCTCCAAGGGGGGAGGGGATGTGAATTGAGACCACCATGTCCGGATCCATCGTTTGGTTCTTGTCCGAAAAAGTTGCCCAATCATGCGAAGAGAGTAGTCATCCCCGCGCAAGCGGGGATCCAGAAATGAACCTTTCCAGGCTGGATTCCTGCTGAAGTTTACCCTCGTGAAAACGGGGGCAGGAATGACAACACACTCCCATTTGAGCTCTTATACCTGCTGTCAGTTATGACAACATGCTTTGAGGACCATGCGTGCGATATCTGACTTCCATTCAGTAAGGTATAAACATTTTATCTCTCTGCCTGGGCAACTAATTTGGACAAGAACCCATCGTTTTAATTATAATTCCTCACTTATGGGCGATGGCCCCTCATCCCGACCCTCCCTTCGGCAGGATCCCTTCAACTTCGCTCAGGGTCTTCGACAGGACAGGCTCCCCTCCAGGGGGGGATGTGATTTGAGACCACCCATTCACTGCCCCCAATATCTTCAATCCCACTCCCTGTAGAACGCAAACCACTGAGAGGGGTAGCGCGAAATGTATTTCTCGATCTCGCGAACAATGCCCCTGTTGATCATATCCACCCTCTCTTCAAGCGGCGCCTTCTCATCCACCTCGATCGGGTTTTCGACATAAAGCGTGAAGCAGCCGGTCGGATCCTGGATGCAAAAGGCGGGCAGAATCGGAGCTCCGCTCCTCGCTGCGATCTCCGCGGGGCCGCGGGGGATCTTTGCCTCTCTTCCGAAGAACATGACGTGCGCGCCGTTCCCGCCCACATCCCTGTCCGAAACAAAGGCAACCATTTGCTTTTCCCGGAGCGCATGGAAGAAGCCGCGCGCCGCGTGGCCGGGTGGAATCATGCGCATTCCCCCCGAAGTTCTCAACCGCATAAAATAACTGTCGATGCGCTCATTTCCCATCCGGAGCGCGACCGTATTCAAGGGTAATCCCTCACTCGCGGTCCCTGCGGCCCCCATCTCCCAGTTCCCGATGTGCGCGGTTACCGATATCAAACCGCGTCCGCGCGAGAGCGCCTCCCGAAAGCGCTCGAAATTCCGGAACTTCAGCAGGCCCGAGCGTATGTCGGACTGGATGCGTGAGAGGCGCATGAAGTCCACGATGTGGATCGCAAAATTCTCAAATGTTTCTCTCGCGAGGCGGAGTACCCTCCTCCTCCCCTTCTCCGTTGCCGTCTCCTGCCCGTTATACGAGAGCACGTGCGTGAGATTCGCGATGACCGCACGCCGCGCGGGGCCGTCGTACATGAAGCATAAGTCGGCGACCAGCTTCGCGACCCTCACGCAGATCGGCCGGGGCATGACCTCGACACCCAGATCTGCGAGGATGTACAGAATATAGATGAGCATCGCTCTTTCCCTGTAAGAAATTACTTATGGGGTGCCCATTGATGAATATATCATTCCTGCCCCCCCATTTTCACGAGGGTAAATTCCAGCAGGGATCCAGGTTCCATGCTGGATCCCCGCCTGCCTGCGCGAAGCCGCTTCGGCATAGGCGGGCTTGCGCGGGGATGACAACGGAAATAAATACCTGCCCTAAGTGACCCTTACCTTTCCCTTGTCCCGTGCTCTTTATCTCCCAAGGGCAGGGAGCAGTGCTTCCGCAACCCCCACCTGATGGCAGATTATATTTATAGCACAGCGATGCAACGCACGCAACTGTTCACAGGATCCAGAATTCAGGAGTCAGGAGTCAGGAGGTGAAATGAGGACGCCCGCGGTGACATTATTGCTCAGGAGCCAGAATTCAGAAGACAGAATTCAGGAGACAGGAGATAAACGTTCCCTTGAAGTGCCGTTATTCTTAATTCTGTATTCTGGATTCTGTATTCTTGCTTTTCCATTCTGTCTTCTGAATTCTGGATTCTGACTACCTTAAGTAGTTACGACTATTCCACGACAAAAGTCGTGGATGCAAGGGAGGATCGCCAGTTCTTGGTGTTGAATACGGAGGTCCCCGGGGCGGTGAGCACTCCAAAGATGGTATAGGTGCCGGAGGGAAGGTTCTGACCCAATTCAAAATTCCCCATAATAAAGGTGAGGTTTCCGCCGATCATAATTTTCCGGAGGACGGGGGTTGCGGACGAACGCCACTGGCCTTTTGAAAGGAAGAGCAGCCGGCCGTTGGGGGTAAGGCCCGCAATATACGGATCAATAAGATTCCTCATCACATTCGATGTGTCCGGCCAGATCTCGGCGGACAGGACGAGCGAGTTTCCCTTTTTGTATTTGAGGGCGTCCGTACTGACCTTGATTCTGGGATACTTGATCGGAGGAGTGGGGACCGGGGTCGGGGTCGACGGAGGATTCACGATGGTAAAGCCCGGATTCGCGGTGTCTCCGAAGAAACTCTCCTGCCCGTCCGGATTCACCAGGCGTACGGAATAATCACCTGCCGCCAGGCTCGCGGGGGTTGTCACCGTCAGCTTCGTGGAAGTCACCCATAGTATATCCGATAATTTGGTATCCTCGATGACAGGAATCGGGCCCCTCATAAAGAGCGCCGGGGTGTCTCTGAAATCCGTGCCGCTCACGACAACAGCCACGCTCTCTCCGATGAGGGCCCAGTTCGTTCTGCCGGGCAATCCATGGAGAGCGCCATCCTGATTGTCCGCACGGCCCACGTTGATTATCCGGGGAGCGGGGAGAAAGACCGTGAAGTCCTGTCCCGTGACATCCACGGGAGTGCTCGTGCTTATAGTCACCGAGCGCGCGGACGGCGAGAATGTGTACCTGAGCTTCTCCGGGATGATGCCATAGGACGTCCCGCTTGGCAGAAGGCCGTATATCGTGTAGTAGCCATCCGAATCCGTAATGTCGGCCAGCACAGTGTGGCCGGGGAACTGCGCGCTTATGTCCGTGTATACCCTGACTCCCTCAAGCGGGGAGCCAACGGTATCCATAATCCTCCCCGACACTGAATATGTTCTCTTCAGATCCGGAGTACGGTGCGGGAGGTAGTGCACCGCGCCAAGGTAGCCGCTATCATTCCAATCCCAGATGTAGCGGCTGATGACTATATCATTGGTGCTTATCCACCAGTTCCCCTGCGCCCACACCTCTAGCTGGTAAAGGCTGGGAGGCTCACTGGCACCCTGTTCCAAGTCAACATTGAGCAGACAGGACGGGTCCTGAACACCATAAAATTCATTCTGTCCCGCGCTCGCGAGATGTCCCGGCGGCCAGTTCCTGTACGGGTCAGGGGTACCGAGGTCGCCAAGGTCTATATTGTTATAGTCGGGCGACATGGGGAAGGAGTAGATCTCACCAAAATCGTTGATCGCGCCGCCGCTCATCCCGCTCGTCCGAAGGGCGTTATACGTCACAGGAAATGAAGGGACAGACGTGATCTCGACAACGATGCCGGTACTGGAATCGGCTATGTTTGTCACGGTCATTCCCACCACGGCACCGAGGTTAAGAAAATTGGCACTGCTGTCCACCAGGTAGTAATGATCCCCCCCCGTGCACGTGCTCGTATAAGAGGTCGCCTGTCTTGGCCCCACCATATGTAGTATGTTCACGGCGGGGTCAATGGTACCCCATCTCGCCCAGATGAGACGTGTGAATCCGCCGAGCCGAGAGTATTCGACCGTGATCGGCTTAAGGTTGTCATCCCACTCAATGCCTCTCCCCTCCCCCCCGCGCCCGATGATGTTGCAGTTGTTCACCCTCATGCTGCACGCGGAGGGTATCTTTGCCAGCCCTACCAATTTGAACTCCTCGCCGACAATCCCCGCAACGGCATCGGAAACAGTGCTGTCCATCATCGAGGCGCCGGCGTGCATATCGAGATCAATACCCGCCGAGGAGAAGGAGCACCCGACAATGATCGGAGTGGAGTACTCGGTGACGTACAGGGCCTTTGCGCTGCCCGTCAGACCCGATGTATTACAGTTCGTCAATCTGGGCGCGCTCACGCCCCAGCAATCAAACGCCACAACCGCGTTGATCACGGTGGTATTGTTGATGAATGGAGACGACGTTCCGTCAAACCGGATTCCTGACGTAACATCATTGATAAAACAATAGTTGACTGTGGGATTGGGCGGCGTGGCGTCAAACGCTTTAAATTCTATTCCATAGACGCTATGATCGATGTTGCAGTAGCTGAGGGTTCCCGAGGAGGAGTCATCAGAAAATACTATACCAAACCAGCCATTGACTGCGGTCCCGGTGCTCGTGAGAGTGACCAGGTTCGACGGAGTTCCATTAACGTTGAGCGTGCCGTATACAATAATCTCACTCCTCAACAGGTCCCATCCCCAGTGCGTATCGTCGCTATTCTCCTGAAAACGGACCTCGCACCCCTCCCCGATGTTGAGTGTCGCTCCCAGCGCTATCGTGATATCCCCCGTAACGATGATGGGATTCATCGAGGAATCCCAGCTATTGTCTCCGTACAGGGTCCTTCCGGATATCGTCGTTGTGGCAACGCTCGCTACCGGGAGGAGAAGCATGATTCCGAACAGCACTATCACAGCATACTTCATTTCATCGCTCCCGCCCCGCCTATTTGAAATATACCATATAATAATGGCAAAGTCAAATGGCGGCATAATTGCCGAATAATGGGTCAGAAGATGTGAAAAAATAGAGAACAGGTCTAATCTGTCATTGAGAGCGAAGCGAAGCAATCTGCTTCCAACTAGTTACAAAGAGATTGCCACGCCCCTTCGGGGCTCGCAATGACAAAATCACTATTTTTTCACACCTTCTCAGTTATTGTGGGGGAAACCACGAATTGGTCGAATTTCACGAATTACATTCGTCCAATTCGTGCCTGCACGCCGGAGTGCGTTTTTGCACGCAGGTGTGTAATTCGTGGTTAAGTCCAAATATTTCCCCCTAAGACTGCGGCCTTACGTTGCCTAAATTTCAGCCCCTAGTGTGATATATCAGAAGTCTCTTTACACTTGTCATCCCGGCGAAAGCCGGGATCCAGGCCTTATATGTGCTTTATTCTGGATTCCCGCTTTCGTGGGAATGACAGAGTTGTTGTAAAGAAGCGTTAGTGACACCACACTAGTGCAAGAGTGCGCTCTGCTCCGCGACCGGCGTATACCTCAATATCCCGCTTCCGATCCCAATCCATGCCGGAGCGTCTTGGGTTGCCACCATTTCATTCTCGGGAGGTTCAGCTGCTTGGCCTGATCCGCCCGTTGGCTGAGCCAGAGGCTGTCGCGATTCTCCTCGGTGACGACATTGGCGGTGATAAAGATAAGCAGATTGCTATTGCGAATCGTCTTGGTGGAGCTTGTGAAGAGGTAGGGGCCCAAAATCGGTATCTCCCCGAACAGGGGCACCTTGTCGATGAGATTCGTCTCATTCTCTCTCATCAGACCGCCGATGGCGAGGGTTTGACCGTTCTTGATGAGCACATCGGTATCAGCCGTACGGGTGGAGATTACCGGGAGTTGCGCGCTCGTGGCGCCCCCGAATGTTGTGAAGGAGAGGATGTCGCTCACCTCGGGGACGACTTTCATATTGATGAATTCGTCCTCATTGACATGGGGCTTCACTTTCAGAATCACGCCGATATCCTTGTACTCAAAATCGGAGATCTCCCACTGCCCTGTGTTGTTGTTGAACTGGAACTTTGGGATGGGCCACTGTTCCGACACCTTGATGACACCGTCCTTGTTGTCCGCCATAACAAGCTTCGGGTGGGAGATAAGATTCGCATCGGTCTGATTCTGGAGAAAATTGAGCGTGAGCTGGAAGTTGTCCGGGGTGAGAACCGCCTGGCGGAGATCGGTGGTCATCACCCTGCTCCCGCGCTGGTTCAAGCTCTGGTCCTGGCTGCCGAGGTTTCCGCCCGAGGGCAGCGACATGTTCTTTATTCCGCTCCTTCCCGATATTTGTTCCCTGTCGGTGGAGTGATCGCCGGTAGTCGTGCTGGTGCTGGTGTCGGTGATAGTCGTTCCGCTGGGCTTGCCGGGTTCCGTCGAGATGGTCGTACTGGTCGAATCGCTCCCCAGTGTCGTCTTCCCCGTCTTGTCACTCTTCGTGGTGAGGTCGTTAAGGACATCTGCGTGGCTTCGCTCATGGCCCCATACCTCCTCACGCGTTATCGAGAACATCCCCTCATTGGCGGGAGGCCCTAACGTCACATTGAATCCCTTGAGTGAAACCCAGTCGATGCCGATATTTTCGTCAAAATCGTCACTGAGCTCCATGATCCTCGCTTCGATCAGGACCTGAGGGGTCCGCTTGTCGAGGCGCGTGATGATCTGCCCGATCTGGTCGATCTTTACGGGGGTATCGGTCACCACGAGCGTGTTGCTCCGCTCATCCGGTTTGATCTGGCCGCGGCCCGGCGTGAGTAAATGTTCGACCGATTTCACAATCTCGCTTGCCCGCGCGTAGCTCAGGGGGTAGACCTGCGTTTGCAGCGGTTCTTTATCGAGTTCTGAACGCGGCAAAACCCGGATGATATTTTGCTGTCTGACATACGCGTAGTTATTGGAATCGAGGATGAGCTTGAGCGCCGTCTCCCACGGCACATCCACGAGCCGGATCGTCACCTTTCCCTGCACCTCGGGTCCCGAGACGATATTGATACCGTATCGAGTTGAGAAGATCCGCAGGATATTCGCGATGTCGGCATCCTTGAAGTCAAACGTGACCCGGCCGGGCAATTTTGGCTGCTCCTCGGTTGCCTTTGCCGTGGGCTCGGGACCAGCCTCCCCCGCGGTTTCCGCCGGTAGAGGGGCGAGAGGAACCGTGGCAGCCGCCATCTCCGCCGGCGCCAAAGCAGCCTCTTTGCCCTCCTGCGCTGCAGGTGTCACCCTCCACACATTTCCTTCTTTCCTGCAGGCATAACCGCACGCCGCGACAACCTGTGTGAGCGCATCCTCCCAGGGAACCTCCACGAGGCGCATGGTCACCTTTCCACGCACCTCCGGTCCCGCAATTATCGTGATACCGTAGCGGAGCGAGAAGGTGCGGAGAATCTCCTGCAGATCGGTATCCTTAAAATCAACGCTGATGCGCCCGGCGCCTGACGGAACCCCCGGCGGCGCACCCTCTCCACCGGACGGGGAGACAGCCTCCCCCTGTGCAGGGGGGGCTATTGTAACTGTACCTGTTGCCTGAGGCGCCGGTGCCTCCTGCGCGATCGAGACCGCTGACAGGACAATGACCAGCAGACACACACAGAGAACCCCCCCGCCCCTCTCAGTACCCATCCTTGGTCTTCTCCTTTTTCTCCGCCATGAGCGGCACCGAAACTCTTTTCCCCATATATTGGAATGCTATCCCCTCGGCGCTGATCTCTACGATTGTACAGCCTTTCATCTCATCGCCGACAGAAACAATTTTATCTCCGATGAGGGCGCGCGGCGCTTGCGGATCCCACAAAATACCGCTGAGATTCCTGGCAAACCAGTCCTCCATCACGGCCGTATTCACCACCTCCACGCCGCTCTTCTCGGTCGGAGTCGCTTGCACGGGCGGCAGAAAAGGATTCCGCTTCCCATGGCTGTGATAGCCTTTCTCTGCGGCCCGAATTATACCAACCGATGTACAAAAGGCAAAGGCGACAATTGCGATTCGGGACGGCAGCGACGCCCTCCGGTTCCGCGCGAACATGTACTTTCCCGATCTCTTACTTCGCACGTGTTGCTGCCCTCCTGGCAAGGTACTGGACGAGGAGCACGACCTTCTGCCCGCCGGGATCATTGCCCTCAATGCTAATATCCTTTATCTCCAGAAACCTGCTGGTGTTCTCGAGCTCACTCAGGAAATTCCCCAGCTCGTGGAATCCGCACTTCATCCGGATCTCCCAGGCTTTCTCCGCGTACTTCTCTTGCAGCTCGCCCTCGAACTTGAAGTCGGAGACTGAGGAACCTTGGTATCTTTGACTGACATCGCTCATTCCCGTCATCCCCGAAATCTTGTTGATTTGTCTCGAGAGCCACGTTTGGTCATCCTCCATCGGTATCTCCGGCGCGTAGGCATCCACTTCCTGCCCAAGACGCGCCACCTCCTCCCTCTGTTGAGGAATGCTCTTCACCAGCATTTCCGCTTTTATGAGCTGCGAGCGGTAATCAACCGGCGCGCCCGCCGCCGAGCCGGGGGCGCCCTTTCCGGGGGTGATGACGAACTGGTAGACGAGCACCCCGGTGACAACGAGCATCATCGCGCCCAATACGATGAGCTGTATCTGATTTTTCCCCATTGTCCGAGCCTCTCTGTGCACTCCCGTCGCCTGTTATCCCTGGGGCCTATTTCTTCTCCGCGGTCTTCGCCCGCACGCACCTGATTTCAAAGGACTTCCCCCCGTGCTCAATATTCTCTATAGAATAATCAACCTGAGGGAAGGCAAGCACGAACGAATGCGACCGCTTCAGAGAATCGATAAACTCCACCACGCTCTCGATGCCATGTCCGGGGACCGCTTCACCTTTCATGATCAGCACCTTCTGCTGCCGAGGATTGTAGCTGAGTTTCGTGAGGAAAAGGTCGGGGGGCATCACGTCGCCCACATCGTTGAGAAGAATGCTCCATAGAATTCTGCCCACAGCCAATGTGTCGAGCATCTCGTATTCCTTGAGGAGTTGCTGTTTCTTCTTGATCAGCGCCTCTGCTTCCTGCGCCTGGGGCTTCAATCTCTCGATCTGCCCTCTCACCCGTGCCGCATCCCTCATGCGCTGGCCCACGATTGTAAAGACAATCACAATACAGAGGATGGTGATGGACAGCGCGGCGCCGACAATGGCGGCGATATTAATTTTCACGCGCCGCACGCGCTGGCTCTCGCGCAGCTCTTCCGGAAGGAGGTTAATTTTTATCATAACGGCAGTAACCCGCGCTCCGTTACCCGAGACTGTGGATCGTCGACCGCCAACCGTACACACGCAGTCGCTCGCCGCCCACCCCGTGAACTACGGTCCCTGACCCACAATAATTATTCAGACATCGCCAGGCCCGCCGCAACGGAGAATATTCCATTCTGTTGATCTCCCCATTGAGCTTGCGCAGGGGATGAGGACAGTCGTGCGAGCGGATCCCAGAACAAAACCGGAATGCCAAACTCCGATGCGAGCGTCTCATTGAGCCCCGGACAAAGCGCACCGCCGCCGCTAAGATAGATCCGGCTGATGCTCTTGTTCATTTTCGAAGAGACGTAGTTGAAGGTCGAGCGCAACTCCCGCACGAGGACCATGATCATCGGCTCCACCATCTCCTTTACAGAAGCACCAGACGTTTCCTTCCGATGCTCCGCTTCCTTGAACTCTATTCCCAACCCCCTCGCGATGGCGAGCGTGGCATTGTCCCCCCCCAACTCGATATCACGCGTAAACTCCAGGACATGCGCGGAAAAAATATTCAGGATTGTCCGCACAGCTCCCACGTGCAGAACAGAAACAGTCTCGTCGCTACCGACTTGTATCGTGGCCTCAAACGCATTCGCGAGCGCTATTGCATCGACACTGACCATGCGGGGGACCAGGCCCATTCCCTTAAGTAACTCCAGCCGCTCCTGGACGAGGGCCTTCCTCGCCGCAGCGAGCACCACCCTCATCCTTGGCTTCTCTTTCATATCCGGATCGAGAATATGGCAATCGAACACACACTCTTCGATACTGAACGGCAGCAGCATATCGGCCTCATACTTGATGCTCGACTTCAACTCGGAGGCGCTCATGCGCGGCATGTCCGTATGTCTCACGATGGCTCCCTTGCCGGAAACAGAAATGCGCAGATCGGAAAGGTCCAGATCATTGTGCGCAATGGTGTTTGCAAGGGCCCGCCTGAGATCGGTCACAGTGAGAGAGGTTTCAGAAACTCTGTTGAGAAGAGTTATCGTGGAGTGAAGGAGCGTCAGATGACCCTGTCCCCCTTCTACCGTGACCATCTTGATTGAATGGAAACCGATATCCAAGCCGACCGATCGCCTGGCCTTACGGCTCTTCAGCTTCAGGAGTGCCATGGGCATGGAGCCCCACTCTTTGAGTGGGCCTCCCCTCCGCGCAAGATGCTTCTCCCGGGAATGGACAAACGCTCATCCCCGCTGAGTGCTCGTCGAGAGACACCACGCTCCGCCTAGAAACGAATACCTCAACGCACCCCGAAGAGCGCGTTGAGCTTCTATAACGATTAGTGCGGACCAAGTGTACATAAGCAGATGAAGTGTGTCAAGAAATTGAGCCCGCGCGGTACGGCGCGATGGTGAAATCAAAAGTGTGGGCTTTTGTTTACCATAGACAAGACTTAAGTCTCGGCTACACTGCATATCGTAAATCTTAAAAAGCCCACACTTTTTGTTGCATAATCGAGCTAGGCCTGTTACTGCTTACCGCTTACAACTTAGGGCTGGTTTTGGTAAAGTATTTTCGGGAGATCGAATAATGCGGGACACGGGTAGTGTGTTGAAAGAACTCGCGCTGCTCATCTCCGTCACATTCATCGCCTACTCGAACACATTCGGGAACAATTTCGTCTGGGACGACCTCCCCCTGATCGAGGACAACTACGCGGTCCACAGTTTTCGCCATGTCGGAGCGCTCTTCACAAGCCCGTTTTTCAATGTTTCCATGAATGACGGCTCGCCGCCCTATTGGCGCCCTCTCATACTCCTCTCCTTTGCCCTCGACTACGCCCTTTGGGGAAACAATACTTTCGGCTTCCATCTCACAAATTTTCTTATCCACTCGCTCAACGCGGTGCTCGTCCTGCTCCTCTGGCGCGCCGTAGTGCGCAATCGCACGATCGCCCTCGGGGCATCCCTCGTCTTCGCCCTGCACCCCCTCCAGACAAACGCGGCAACCTATATCTCAGGGAGAACGGATCTACTCTCCACGACATTCCTCCTTCTCTCCTGTCTGTTTTACCTTCGCTATATAGTATCCCGTCATGCGAGTGGATTCTGCGCCGCCGGCATGATGGTTTCGCTCTTCCTCTCCCTTCTGGCCAAGGAAACAGCACTCGTCGCGCCGCTTCTCCTGTTCCTTCTTGGACGGATGGTCAGGAGATCCATCGGGTTCAGGAGGCATGGAGCGGTATTTCTCTCTCTTGCCGCTCCTTCCGCATACCTCCTCTGTCGTACCCTGCTTCACGTATCGATCGGCGAATGGCTTCTCGGTCTCGGCGCCGTATCATTTGCAGGGCTCTGCGCCGTGGCGGAGAGCCTCATCCTCTACGCCCGCCTGATCCTTTTCCCCGTCGGGTTGCATATGGAGAGATTCATCACTATCGATTTCCCTCCCTCGACCGCCGGTCTATTGTGCGCATTCCTCGCCATGCTTATTGTGCTCGTTGCCATGCGCTTCATGGCGCGCAGGGGCGCTCTTGCATCCCTTGTCGTCTGGTCATGTGCCGCTCTCCTCCCTGCAAGCAATATCATCCCTCTCTACTCATCCATCGCGCGCTCCCAGCTTTTCCTGGGAGAGCAGTTCCTGTACCTTCCGATGGTGGGGCTCTCCGCAGCCTTTGTCCTTTCGATCGAACATCTGAGGAAGCGGTCCTCGCTCGCCAGGGCTGCGGCGCTCGCGGCGTTGGCCGCGCTCGGTACTCTCACCTATGCCCATAACGGCTATTGGCGCGACAACCTGACCTTTTATACACAGACGCTCGCACGCTACCCGGGCAGCGCCAGAATAAGCACGAACCTCGGGCTCTATTACGCAGCCAAGGGGAGCTTCGCGGAGAGCCTGGGCCTCCTCCGCAAGGTTATGGAGCAGAATCCGCACTTCTCTGACGCGCACCGCAATCTCGGAACGGTATACTTCGTAGTGGGAGACCTCGCGTCAGCCAGGAAGGAACTCAACACCGCTCTGGAGCTACGCCCCGACAGTACCGTGGCTCTCGACCTGATCGGGCTGATCAATATCTCCGAAGGCAAAATCGACGATGCGATCGCGTACTTCAAGAAGGCGCGCGACATCTCGCCGCGCTATCTCCAGGTACGGTTCAACCTCTCCTCAGCGTATGAACAAAAGGCAATGACCAGGGAAGCGATCCAGGAGATGAAGGAGATCATCGATATCGATCCCTCATCACTCGCTGCAAGGACGCGGCTCGTCTCCCTGTACGAGGCTCAGGGCGATCGCGCGCGCGCGGAAGCCGAGCGCCGCGCGATACTCAATCTCTATCCCGAATGTGCGTGGACACCCGGACAATCGAAGGAGCGATAGACTTCGCAATTGTGGGAGGGACATTTTGTGTGGGAGGGGCATCTTACCCCGATTATCGCGGCGGGAAGCCGCTTCCAGATTTTTTGTTGAAATTCGAAAGCACATAATCGGTTATGACGTAATGAGACAATCTGTGTTCATCCGTAGTCATCTGTGTGTATCTGTGATGCTCGTTTAAGTTTCAATGT
Source organism: Candidatus Auribacterota bacterium (assembly GCA_026392015.1). Taxonomy (GTDB): domain Bacteria; phylum Auribacterota; class Tritonobacteria; order UBA1439; family UBA1439; genus JAPLCW01. The sequence goes on from JAPLCW010000162.1 coordinate 15,971, forward strand.
GTATCACGGATGAACAAAGATATGACAGAGATACACACAGATAGATTGGGAATATGGGAATTATGAACTCGCAGAAGGTCCCCCTGAAGAATTACCTCCTGCTTTTTGCGCTCGTCTTCGTCGCATACTCTAACACATGCGCAAACCAATTCGTCTGGGATGATACAAAACTCATCGCGGAGAATCTAAAGATTCAGGATATGAGGTATATCCCTCTCTACTTTACGCATGACTATTTCGATCGCCCCACAGCCCCCTCCCACAGCGGTCTCGCCCAGCAGTACTGGCGCCCCCTCGTCCTCCTCTCTTTCGCTTTCGACTTTTTCTTCTGGAAACACGTCACACTGGGATATCACCTTACCAATATCCTGCTGCACGCGATGAACACAATGCTTGTCATGGCACTGCTGCTCGCGATGCCGAAGACGCGCCGCATCGCTTTCGCCGCTTCGCTCCTCTTCGCCCTCCACCCGCTCCAGACAAATGCCGTGTCGTTCATTTCCGGCAGGACCGATCTCCTGGCCACTGCCTTTATCCTCCTCTCCTGTATCCAGTTCACGCGCTACGCTTCAGAACCCGGCGGGGGAACCGGGAATCTGGTCGGAACGGCGCTGTTTTTCGCCCTTTCCCTCACGGTCAAAGAGACGGCACTCGTCACACCGCTTCTCCTGCTGCTCCTCGCACTTTTTATCGATACGCTCTCCCGTCGGCGCATCGTTCTGACGATGACCGTTTCCGCATTGGTGATAGGGATATACCTGGGGCTCCGGGGCACGCTCGATCTTCCCCTCGGCGATCTCCGCGCCGCCGCCCGGCACATCTCCCTCCCCAGCCTCCTCGCCTCTGCGGAGAGCTTCATCTTCTATGGAAGGCTCTATCTATTTCCGGTCGCACTCCACTCAGACAGATTCCTCCCCCTGCCGCAGCTTCTGGACGTGAAGGCTTGGTCGTGTGCGGCGCTTCTGCTGATGGCAATAGCCATCACCGCGCGCTCCCTGCTCAGAGGGGGTGAAGGCGGCTTCTTCCTCTCATGGTTTTTTGTCGCCCTGCTGCCGGTGAGCAACGTCATCCCGATCTACCCGGGGATCGCCACCACGCAAATATACTGGGGGGAGCAATTCATGTATCTGCCGTCCATCGGGCTATCCGCAGCCGCTGCCTACTTTTTGTACTTCTTCCTGGAGTATGCGGAAAAACGGAGAGATGCGCTTCTCGCATGCGCGGGCGTCGTCCTCTCCTTCTTCGGCATCCTCACATACGCACACAATGAATACTGGCGGAATGAGGAGACATTCTATTCGAGGACTCTTCGCTTCTCACCGGATAATCCGCGCATGCTTTTGAACCTGGGCATGTATTATTTCCGGGAACAACGATACCCGGAGGCGCAATCGCTTCTTTTGTCGTCGCTTAAGATAAATCCGGGCTGGGCGATCTGCCACAACGGATTGGGGGCCATCTATGCTATGGAGGGCAGGACAGACGATGCCCGGAGAGAGTTTCTCAAAGCTGCGGAGCTGGACCCGCTACTCGCCGCAGCGCATTTCAATCTCGGCATGCTCTCCACCGATCCCGAGGAAGCGGCGGCACACTATCTCCGGGCAATCAAGGCATCACCCCTTTACATTGCTCCGCGAATCCGTCTTGCGGTAATCCGCGAAAAGCAGGGGAAAACAAAGGAGGCAATCCGCATTCTTGATGAGGCTATCCTGCGGGACCCATCCTCCGCAGAAGCGTGGATGTTGCGTAACGAATTTAGCGAGAGGAAAGCAACCGCTTCGGACGTGACGCAGCCCTCTCCTGTTCCTTCCGGCAGATGATGCAGTACTGCAGCGCCTTGCCGCGCAGCCCCACGGGCGAGCCCGTGAGGGGCACACACAATGGAAGAGACCCCAAAAGATTAATAATTCACCGCGGAGGCGCAGAGCACGCAGAGAGCGATCGCAGAGAATATTCCCCAATAGCCTGGCTCTGATTGTGAAATTAAAAGTGTCGGTTTTTGTTTTCCGTAGCCGAGACTTAAGTCTCGGCTACAAAATATATCGTGAATCTTAAAAAGCCCACCTTTTTATTGCATGATCTATCTTCTCTGCGTCCTCTGCGCCTCCGCGGTGAAATATATGATCTCTTCTTCTTCCAAACTTTGAGTAATACAAAATCTTGGTGACCCTCCTGTTTCATCCTTATAAGAAAAAGGGCAATCCTTTGTGAGGATTGCCCTTTTTCATGCTGATAACAACCGGCTCTTTACTCGATTATACCGGTCCACCATGGATGCCGCACGTAACGGGCGTGCCGATGCCAGTGATGTTGCTGTATGCCCCTTTAGCGGGGCATGAGCTTGCCACTGTCAGGTTCGTAAGGTACCCATTCAGTACCGTACTATCGGCGATCGTTGCACCCGTGCTCAAACCAGCCTCCAGAGCGTACTGTGCCTTCGCAGCTTCAAATTGCCGGATGTTGTTCCAGCATGTGTTTTGCTGCGTCGTGGCGCGAGCCCGCATGAAGTTCGGTATCGCGATTGCGGCGAGCAGACCTATGATTGCAACCACAATCATGATCTCAACGAGTGTAAATCCACTTTTCCTCATCGATCTCACCCCCTTTCAAGAGGTTTTCTGATATTCCCAGATCTTGGTTCAATTTATAATCTAGCATATTCCGTGCCATATTCAAGGCTATTATCGAAAAAAATCTCTGTTGTTGTAATATCCTTATTAGCAGTAAGTTATAAAACATATTGACTTTAAATAAGTATTGTAACGCACTTCAATGTTTCGCAATAATGCAAAAAGAGCATTACTCTTTCGCAACTATGCAAATAAATCCTTGCGAAAACTGTGCCACTATAACTTTAAGGTACCATGGTTTTATCCCCCGATCGTAATGGGTCACTTATGGGTGGTATCCATTTCGCTTGTCATCCCCGCACTTCGACTGCGCTCAGTGTAAACTCGAGCGGGGATCCATTATGAAACCTGGATTCCTGCTGAAGTTTACCCTCGTGAAAACGGGGGCAGGAATGACATATTCAGCAATGTACCACTCATAAGTGACCCATTACCCTGGACTTCCCCCGCTTTTTTTAAACATTAATAGTTCACCGCAGAGGCGCAGAGTACGCAAAGAGCGATTGCAAAGAATAATTCATAACAGCCCGGCTCTCTGGATGATCTATCATCTCTGCGTCCTCCGCGTCTCCGCGGTGAACTATATGATCTCTTCTTTTCCCAAACTTGGAGTACTACAGAAACTGAATTTTGTATCTGACTGGTAATGAGTCAGCAATGAACTCAGTGCTCATTATTTTGGTGAACCTCCTGGAATATTGTCTGTACGCATGCGGCGCGCTCACTGTCCGTCACACGCAGAGTCCGGCACCGAATCCCCCGCGGCGCGGTGCTCAATGCTCCTGAGTTTTTGCCGCGCATCCGCAAGCGTGTCCGCGGATAATTTCGCACAGAGGAGATCCTCGTCCTCTTCCGCCTCGGCGAGGATCTCCCCCCACGGGTCGACGATGATGCTGTGTCCGTAGCGCTCGGGCGAGGCTCCTGTTTGCCCTGTCTGGTTCGGGGCGAGGAGGAAGCAGCCTGTCTCGATCGCGCGGGCCTTGCAGAGGGTATGCCAGTGGGCCTCGCCGGTGACCTTTGTGAACGCGGAGGGCACCAGGATAATCTCCGCTCCCGCGATCGCCAGGCGGAGGTATTGCTCGGGGAAACGGAGGTCATAGCAGATGCTCAATCCGAAATTACCAAGTTCTGTTTCTAGCACGGGTGCGGCCTCCTGCCCCGCCGAGATGAACCCCCTCTCGTCGTGGCGGAATTTTCCGGGAATGTCGGCGTGAAAGAGATGTCTCTTGCGATATTTTCCCCTGAGGGAGCCGTCGGGAAAGAAGAAGAGGAGCGTGTTGAATGGTTTGTCCTCCTCACCGCGCTCGGGAATAGTTCCGGGGACGAAGTAGACGGAGTATTGCCGCGCGAGGCGGGCGAGCCGTGCCGTGAGAGGGCCGGGCACGGGGCTTGCATGCCTGGCAAGAGCCTCAGGGTCTCCGGAGAAACAGAAGAACTCGGGTCCGCAGACCAACAGGGCTCCGTGGCTGACGGCCCTGCGCACCCCCTCCTCCAACCTCTTGAGATTGGACTCGGTGTCTTCCGTCGCGTGGATCTGTATAAGCGCAGCCGTGAAACTTTTCATAGCATCATGCAATAAGGGACATTCCCAGGACTTTCCCCGTTTTTTTCAAAAGATTAATAGCTCACCGCAGAGCACGCAAAGAATAATTCATAATAGCCCGGCTCTCTGCATGATCTATCATCTCTGCGTCCTCCGCGTCTCCGCGGTGAAATATATGATCTCTTCTTTTTCCAAATCTAGAGTAGTACAGATGCTAAATTTTGTATCTGTCTGGTAATTAGACAGTAATGAATTTAGTGCTCAGGACAGGTTCATCGAACCCCTGAAGATCAACGTCCCCCGAATTGAGCCACAATCCCCTGGACCTATTATATTTCATATTCTCCGGAATTTTGATAAAATAAATAGCAAAAATGTAAGGGGTCACTTATGAGTGGTATCCATTTCGCTTGTCATCCCGGCACTTCGACTGCGCTCAGTGTAAACTCGAGCGGGGATCCATTATGAAACCTGGATTCCTGCTGAAGTTTACCCTCGTGAAAACGGGGGCAGGAATGACATATTCAGCAATGTGCCACCCTGCTATGGATCAGGGTGTGTATGGCGGGTTCGGCTTTTTTGCTATAGGGGTTTTTAGGTGAAACTTCCAATGAGAATATTGCTGCCCATCGCACTCGCGCTTCTCACGCTGTTCTGCATGCAAGGGGCGTCGCGCGCTGCCGTGTGTAGTACGACAGTCCCTGCGGGCGGAGATATCCAGGCGGCGATTGACCGGGCGAATGACGGAGATATGATCTGTCTGGAGCCCGGTGTATATACCCCCGCTTCCGGGATCACCATCCCGAAACCGCTCACACTGACCTCATCGTCCCCCTCCTCAACGGCGAAACCGGTGATTGACGGGCGGGGCGCGATTCAAACAATAATCCACATTGCCGCCGACAATGTAATCCTGGACGGCCTCGAGGTGATGAACGGCACCGGCGACCTGATTGACTCCGACGCACCTTCGGGCGTTACGGGAGTCGCGATACGGAACTGTGTGGTGCACAACTCGCACTCCCCCGGTGACGAGGGGATTCAGCTCAAGAACTGCGCGAATTGTCGGATCGCATCCTGCGTAATCTATGATGTGGCCCAGGACGGTATATGTTTGCAGTCGGCCCAGAACAGCAGCGTTGAAAAATGTGAGATTTCCGGCAGCGCGAGCGAGAACGCCGCTCTCTATGTGTACTATTCGAGCTCTATCACGCTGGAGTGTAATACGATCCATGACACCACGGCGGCGAATGGCATCCTCCTCTTCAAGATGGGCGCGCGCGGCGCGAGCTACGTTCGGAATAATCTTGTGGTCGACAATGCGTTTGCCGGAAGATTCAGCTCAAACAGGAACGGTGCGAAAGACGGAAACGCGATCACTCTGTACGTTCCCTACGACGAGCCGAATATAGATGCACAGCTCTTCGTACACCATAATACGATCGACCGGAACAGCGGCGTGGGTCTCGGGGGGGGCGTCACAGGGCAGGGAATCTATTGGGCACAGGGGACAGTTCCCGGAGCTCCCGTATCTATCATGGATAATCTCATCACGCGCAACAGGGGATGGGGGATATTGACCGAGGATCTTGGAGGCGGCGATGGCGCCGAGGGCCTGAACGATTACAACGATAATTGGGGGAATGCGCGAGGCGCCACGAGTAACGCCTTTACGCTATTTGTGGAGGATATCCACAACGTTTCTCAGGACCCTCTCTATAATTCCGATCATACTCTCTCCCGGGTCAGCCCGGTGAAGGGTGCGGCGAGCGATAGAACCGATATGGGAGTTCTCTTTGATGATTGTCTAGCTGTCGTCGTGGTCCCTACACAGGCCCCCACGGCATTGCCGCACTATATTGAACTCGAAGTCCGGGAAAGGAATTTTTTCGCGGGCGGGATACTTCCGCTGCGATGGACCGTCTATCCGGGTACATGGGGCGGGGGAGTGGTGAACGTCTACCTCGCGGCCATCTATTCGCCCGTATGCTGTGACCGGCCGGCGACGGTAGGGGAGACCGTTTCCGCGGGACAGATCTTCATCTTCCGGAACGGCGTCACGGAAACCGTACCGTACAATCCCCGTAATATCCCGTTCGCCTATAAAAATGTCGTGTTCTGTAGCTGCTCGAGTTCGCACGGCACGGTGTATTTCACCGTTCCTAAAGGGTCTCGGGGCATATGGGCGTTCGCCGCCGCGCTTGTTCAAAGCAAAGGGCAGTTCCCCGATCAGGCCTATCCCGTGGAGATCTCCAACTCCTTCCTGATCGAGTAAGTCTTTGACCGGGCGCAGTATCACGACTTCTTTTCTCGCATTCTTACGCGCACGAGCATTTTTAACCTTTCCTCGCGTAAGGGGTCAGTTTGCCCGGGGGAATATCTTGAATTAACCACGAATTACATGAATGGAACGAATATATTTTTTGGGTTATCTTTTATTTTGTGTGGGTGACTCAAGTTATCCCTCCCCCCTTCAAAGGGGGGAGGGAATAGGTAAAGTACCCCTCACAAAACGTAAGAGAACTATTTGGTGAGAGTAATCTTTTATACGTCTGATCAATAATTCAATCTCATAGGAATTTGCTTTTTATATTTGGATTAATCTATTGTGGCTCAGAGAGTTAAAATCAAGGGGATAGGACTATAGCTTGTACATTACCGTTGTCATCCCTGTGCAAGTAGGGATCCAGTTTGAAATATGTAGATATGGATTCCCGCTTCCGCGGGAATGACAACGTACTAAGAATAACAGTATCAGGGTAATGTCTGTATTTTTAGTGATCGCAGTGGTTAAAAAAGTCCGCGCGAAGCGCGTTAAGTTCAGTTACGCAGTCTGGTTGCCTTTGTTGCGATCCTTTCCCGGCGTTAGCTCGGTAGCGTTCCACAGATGTACGCGGGTCTCCGCCACGACTACCCCGCTGAGTACAAGGAGGGAGATCAGGTTCGGAATTGCCATGAGCGCATTCGTGATATCCGCGAATGACCACACCGAGGGGAGTGACACCACTGATCCGAGCATCACAGTCGCGACCCAGAGTTTCCGGTATGGCTCTGTTGCCTTCGTTCCCAGGAGGTACTCGACTGCCTTTTCCCCGTAGTAGCACCATCCGAAAATTGTCGATGCCACGAAGGTGAAGAGTCCCACAGTCAGCACCACGGGGCCGACCACGGGGATTCCCGCGAACGCCGCCCTGGTAAGCGCCGCCCCCTGGAGGCCTTTCGTCCACTCGCCGGAATTGACGAGGACGAGGCCGGTAAGCGCGCAGACGACGACGGTATCCCAGAATGTTCCCGTGGAGGAGACCAGCCCCTGGCGCACCGGGTTTCTTGTTTGCGCGGCGGCGGCGACGATTGGAGCGCTTCCCATTCCTGATTCGTTGGAAAAGAGCCCCCGCGCGATGCCGTACCGGATCGCCTCCCTGACCCCCGCTCCCAGGAATCCGCCGAGAGCCGCCTGGCCCGTAAAGGCGCTCCTGAAGATGAGGAGCAGGCTTTGTGGGACCGTGCTCAGTTTCAGGCACAGCAGCGTAAGGCATCCACCGATGTAAAATACCGCCATGAACGGAACGAGTATTTCGCACACCCGCGCGATTGATTTGATCCCCCTGAGCATGACGAGGGCGGTGAAAGCGGTCAGGGCGATGCCGGTAATCCATGTCGGGATGGAGAAGGTCTCATGGACCATGGTGGCGATGGAGTTTGCCTGCACCATGTTGCCGATGCCGAATGCGGCGATCGCGGTGAGTGCGGCGAACACAATTCCGAGCCAGCGGCAATGCATGCCACGTTCGAGGACGTACATCGGACCTCCCGCCATGAACCCTTCCTGGTTGGTTCCTCTGTATTTTACCGAGAGCACCGCCTCGGCGTATTTGGTGGGGATCCCGAAGACTCCGGTGAGCCACATCCAGAGCACTGCCCCCGGCCCTCCGGATGCGATAGCCGTGGCGACGCCCACGATGTTTCCCGTCCCGATGGTTGCGGCGAGGGCGGTGGTGAGGGCGCCGAAGTGGCTGATATCGCCTTCCCCCTCCTTCGTTCGGCTCAGAGAGAGCTTTATTGCCCGCCACATATAGCGCTGCATGAAGCGCAGCCTGAAGGTGAGGAAAAGATGGGTGCCGAACAGGAGCACGAGGAGCGGCGGGCCCCAGACGATGTTGCTCAGCGTAGAGAGTAGATTCCCTATTTCAGGCATAGTCCTCCAGAAAACAGGCCGTCATTATATCGCTCTGTTCGGGTGAGATCAAACGAATTGGAGATGACCATATCTTAGGCGATTGGGCGATTGTGCAATTGAGCGATTAGGTGTTCACCGTTTTGACCCAATTGCCTAATCGCCCAGTCGCCGCTTTTTATGACACTATTTCCTCGATTTGATATATCATATTAGTCATACATATCATATTAGTGTGTAATTTATCGCGGAGGACGCTATGAACGGTATATTCAAGGGAAAGGTGCACAGCTCGGTGACGGTGGGCGAGCGCGGGCAGATCGTGATTCCCGCCGGGGTTCGGCAGATGTTCCGCATACGGCCCGGGGAGCGGTTGATAGTTATTGTCAATGCAGAGAGAAAAATCATCGGCCTCATGCATACGGATGATTTTAACGCCTTCCTCAAGCAGGCGGCGGCGGTTATCACGAAAATGGAACGAAAGGTGTCGCGTAAGAACAGGTAGGATAATGCAGGCCAGACCAGTTGCAGTCATCGTATGTCTGATCGCGCTGTGGAGCGTCTCGTCTCGCTGCGCTGCCGTCTCTGAAGAGGCTTCGCCGGGACCGATCGTCTGGCAGACATGCGTGGAGGATACGATAAGGAGTAACCCCGACCTGATCGCCGCCCGCGAAGTGATAAAGCAGGCAAGGGCGAACAGGTCCATCAAGGCAAGTCCGATCTTTCCCCAGGTAAACGCATCGATGCAGGACCAAAGGGAAGGGGGAAGCGGGGTCGTTACCACGAATTCGCACAGCATGCAATTGAACGGACAGCAGCTATTTTTCGATGGTTTCAAAACTGTGTTTAATGTAGAGCAGGCGGATAGCCAGATCACCGCCGCGCAATACAATTATGTTGTGACCTCCTCCCAGGTCAGGCTTACGCTGCGGGGCGCGTACAGTGATCTCCTCAGGGCCCAGGAGCTTCTGAACATAACGAAGGATATCGAGCAGAGGAGGCGGCAGAACGCGGAGCTCGTCCGTCTGCGCTACGAAGCGGGGAGGGAGCACAGGGGGTCGCTCCTTCTCGCGGAGGCGAACCTCGCCCAGGCGGAGTACGACGTCGGGCAGGCCGCGCGCGCCATTCTTCTGGGACAGAGGCAACTGAATACGGCGATGGGGCGTACGCATCTGCTGCCGGTGATTGCGCAGGGGAATTTTGACGTCCAGGACCAAGCCCGCCAGAAGCCCGATTTTGAATCCATGGCCGACAGCAACCCGTTTCTGCAACAGTTGATCTCCCAGACGGATGCTGCGCGATACGGCTTGAAATCCGCCAAGGCTGATTTTTTCCCCCAGGTGTTTGGCAATATCCAGGGGGGGAAGGTAGCGGTGGATAATTGGCCGCCGAATAAGAACGATTGGTTTCTCGGCATCAATGTCAACTACCCGCTCTTCACGGGGGGGAGACGCATATCGGAAGTGTACAGGACACGGGCACTGCTCAACCAGGCGGAGGCGGATCAGAAGAGCGGGCTGGATGGCGTCATACTGACGCTGGATCAGACATGGACGGATCTTCAGGATGCCCTCGATCTGGTGGGAGTTCAGCACAAGTTCCTGATCGCCGGCGAAGAGCGCGCGAAGATCAGCCGCGCGGAGTATCAAATCGGGTTGATCAACTTTGATGCCTGGACGATCATCGAGGATAACCTCGTGAGCGCCCAAAAATCCTATATCGCTGCCGAGGCTGTCTCACTGGTTGCAGAAGCGAGGTGGATACAGGCGCAGGGGGGGACTCTGGAGAGCGATCCTTTGCGGAAGGGGCCGTAATACCCGAATAAAGATAGCGTTGCGAAGGATATCATCGATGACTATCGAACAAACGCATGGAGAAATATATGAGTAACATGACATTAAAAAAGTTAATCGGCGCACTGGCAATCGTCATTATCGTCGGGGCCGTATTAATTTTTCGCCACAGGGAGAAGGCTGACGAGACTCTCACCGAGATAAAACCTTCATACTGCAATATCCGCGCGGTCATCTCAACAACAGGCGATGTGGAGCCCCAGAACCGCCTTGAGTTAAAGCCCCCGATCGGAGGACGGGTCGAGGAGATACTGGTGCACGAGGGCGACAACGTGAAGGTTGGCCAGGTGCTCGCATGGATGAGCTCGACAGAACGGGCTGCGCTCCTCGACGCGGCACGGTCGCAGGGAGCGGAAGCGGTGAAATACTGGAGCGAGGTGTACAAGGCGACGCCGCTGATCTCTCCGATCGACGGGGACGTGATTGTGCGCGCGGTGGAGCCGGGGCAGACGGTCCTCACGACAACGGCGGTGCTCGTGCTCTCCGACCGGCTCATCGTCAACGCCCAGGTTGATGAGACCGATGTCGGCAAGGTGAAGATCGGGCAGCAGGCTGTCGTCAGCCTCGATGCGTATCCGGAGGTGAAGGTGCCGTCAAGGATAGATCACATCTCCTATGAATCCAAAGTCGTCAATAACGTCACGATCTATGAGGTGGACGTGCTGCCGGATAAGGTACCGGACATGTTCCGTTCCGGGATGAGCGCGATTGTGGAGATAGTGGAGGCGAGCAAGGAGAATGTCCTCTGCGTGCCGCTTGAGGCCGTGAGGAAAACGAAGAGGGGCGGGATCGTGCTGGTCAGTGCTGCGCCGGGGAAAAGTCCTGCCGAACGCGAGGTCGTCCTCGGGGTCGCCGACGACAAGAACGTGGAGATCGTTTCAGGGCTTACCGACAACGACACGGTGGTGATAAGGAGCGCGAAGACGAAACTGCCTAAGGCCGCCGCAGTGGGCAAGAATCCGTTTATGCCGAATCCGCCGAGGGGAAGGTAAGCATGGCAAAAGAAGTAAGCGTTATCGCCGTAGCAACAAACGATATACAGGATGAGGCGGGACGCATTAGTTGATCCTTGATTGAGAGCCGATTTGCCTTGTGTATCCGTGATTCTTTCATGTTGAAACTTTTCACCGATAGTGCGCGCTGCCGCTCTGAAAGGAAGCAGTCATGCTGGAGTTGACGCACGTATCAAAAACATACCAGATGGGGACGGTCAGCGTCCATGCCCTCCAGGACGTCTCAGTTAAAATAAACGAGGGCGAATATGTGGCGATCATCGGACCCTCCGGTTCGGGAAAGTCAACACTCCTCCACGTCATAGGCTGCCTGGACAGACCCGACACCGGCTCGTACCTCATGGGTGGGCGTGAAATCACCAAACTCACGGATGACCAGCTTGCGGTGCTCAGGAACAAGATGATGGGGTTTGTCTTTCAGCAGTTTCACCTCCTGCCCTATGCCAATGCATTGGAGAACGTAGAACTTCCCCTGGTCTATGCCGGCCAGCGTCACTTGAAGGAGCGGGCCCGCATCCGGCTTGGCGAGGTCGGCCTCTCGGAGAGATCTACTCATCGACCCACGGAGATGTCGGGTGGAGAACAGCAGAGGGTGGCCATCGCGCGCTCCCTGGTGAACGAACCGCCCATCATCCTCGCCGACGAACCTACGGGGAATCTCGACAGCAAGAGCGAGGCGGAGGTCATTGCGATACTGGAGGATTTGAATAAGAAAGGAAAGACAGTCGTCATCGTGACGCATGAGCCGGAGATCGCCAAACGCGCCAGAAGGACTATCTCAATGCGGGACGGCTGGGTGATATCCGACGAAAAGAGGGATTCTGTAAGAGGGGAAGATAAGACGGCTGGTCCGCCAGGGCTGTTCGAAAGCGTCATGGCCGGCGCCCACGCGGGTGTGGGGAAGGCTGAATTCGGGGATCATATACGGCAGGCGCTCCGGGCGATCTGCTCGCACAAGATGCGCTCATCCCTCTCCATGCTCGGCATCCTCATCGGCGTCGGCGCGGTCATTGCGATGCTGGCGCTCGGGACCGGCGCGAAAGAATCGATCGCCCAGAGGCTCGCCTCGATGGGATCCAATCTCCTCATGGTGCGGGCGGGTTCCCATCAGCTTCACGGCGTGGCACTGGAGGCGGGGTCGGTGACGCGCTTCACCACGCAGGATGTGGACGCGATTGCCAAATTACCCGAGGCAAAACGGGTCTCGCCATCGGTTACGGGGCGGGCTCAGGTGGTGTACGGGAACAAGAATTGGAATACCAAGGTTGAGGGGACGGGGGTGGATTACAAAGACCTGCGAGCCGCGAATCCGACCCTGGGGAGGTTTTTCACAGCGGAAGAGATCAGGAGCCGCCAGAAGGTGGCGCTCCTGGGCGTAACCGTCGCGCGCGCTCTCTTCGGAGATGCGAATCCCGTGGGCGCCACGGTGAAGATCAATCGCATCAATTTCCTGGTGATAGGGCTCCTCCCCGAGAAGGGCGCCACGGGGTTTCAAGATCAGGACGACACTATCATCATACCCATCAGCACCGCGATGTACCGGCTCCTCGGGAAGGATTATCTTGATTCCATCTATGTCGAGGGAGTCGATCCCGAGCAGATGTCGGCTGCGGAAAAAGGAGTCCGCGACTTGATCATCAAGCGGCACCGCCTCACGAAGGATAAGGAGGACACCTTCGAGATCCGCAATATGGCGGAGATGCAGGCGGCGCTACAGAGCACGACGAAGACGATGACATGGCTGCTGGGATCTATCGCTGCGATCTCTCTCCTTGTGGGGGGCATAGGGATCATGAACATCATGCTCGTTTCCGTCACGGAGCGCACCCGGGAGATCGGGCTCCGCAAGGCGATCGGGGCGCGCGGAGTGGATATCATGATTCAGTTCCTCATCGAGTCGGCAGTGATGACGTTCAGCGGCGGCCTCGCGGGGATCGCGCTGGGAGTTGGATTGTCCGCCCTCATGGCGAATCTTGCGGGCTGGGCAGTGCGCGTGTCGCTTTTTTCGATCGTGCTCGCGGCATCGTTCTCGATCGCGGTCGGGATCCTGTTCGGCCTCTGGCCGGCCCGCAGCGCCGCGAGGCTCAATCCGATAGAGGCGTTGAGGTACGAATAACCGCAGTTTAAAGTGTAAGGGAAAAGGAAGAAAGTCAAAAGATGATGATATTGGGTGTGAGAATAGCGACCCGGATCTTATTCCCCTCGCGCAGGGCGTGGCGCTCTCGGATGTAAGCGGGGAACCTCAGCTCGAAATCATATCTGTGCGGGCTCCCCTCTATCCGGAACATCATCACGCAGGATTCCGGCAGCGAGAGCAGCGAGACGATCTCTCCCGAAAAGACATTTGCTTTAAGCGAATCCCGCAACGGATACTCCTCTCGGACAATCTTGAGATCCTGCTGACGCACGCACACCGTTGCCTGCGTGCGGGGCGAGATACGCTTGTTCACAAGGATTTTAAAATGGCCGCAGTCTATTCTGCTGCCGTTCTGATGGTCCTCCGCCCGCCCCGTGAATATATTCCGATAGTTGAGATATCGCGCCACGCTCTCCGTCGCCGGTCTCTCGAATATTTCCTGTTTTGAGCCGCTCTGGACCAGTGTGCCGTCGATGAGCACGGAGATGCTCTCCCCCAGCGTGTACGCCTCTTCCAGATTGTGGGTTATATGGACGACGGTGATCCCCAGCTCCGCGGCAATCTGTTTCAGCTCCAGCCAGAGTACGCGCCTCGCCCCCTCGTCGATGGATGAAAACGGCTCGTCGAGCAGGACGATCCCCGGCCTCGGCGCGAGCGCCCGCGCGAGAGCGACCTTTTGCTTCTCCCCTCCCGAGAGATTGCGAACGCCGCGTCCGCGCAGATCGTGGATGGAGAGCAGCCGGCACAGGCTGTCGACCGCGCGATCCGCATCAGGGGGAGGGATGTTCCGGAAACGCAGGCCGAAGCGGATATTCCCCTCCACGCTCAGATGGGGGAACAAGGCTAAATCCTGGGGTACGTATCCGATCCCCCTGAGCTCCGGCGGGGTGCGTGTGATCTCCTGATTATTGAGGAAGACCCTCCCCTGTTGCGGGGGATAGAGGCCGAGCACGGATTTTATCAGGGTTGATTTCCCGCTTCCGGTCGGGCCGAGGAGGACGGAATAGGATCTTTTATGGAAATCACAACTGATTTCCTTCAGCGAGAACTGCCCCATCCTAAGCGTGAGATTTCGTATTGAAAGCATAGAGTTTCCTTATGAAAATGAGGACTGTCAGGGAAATGGCAATCGATATCAGGATGAGCGCGCAGGCGCGGTGCACGTCCGCGCTCGCCAGGCTCAGGAAAATTGCCACAGGCAGCGTCTCGGTTTTCATGGGGGTGGCGCCGGCGAGCGTGACCGTGGCCCCGAATTCGCCGACCGCCCGCGCCCAGGTGAGGAGGAACGCCGCAAGGATGCCGTTCCTCGAGAGGGGCAGGAGAACGCGCGTGAGCGCCTGGAGCCGGGTCGCGCCGAGCGTCCGGGCGATATTCTCATATTCGGGATTTACATGCTCGAACGTCGATTTTACCAGGCTCACCGCGAGGCCGATGATCACGATGAACTGCGCCGCGACGATCGCAGGGACTTCGAAAACGATCCTGATGATGTGATCTTCGATAAATCTCCCCGGCGCGGTATTGAAAAAGATGAGGAGCATCGCCCCGAGCCCGATAGGGGAGAGGACGATCGGCAGGTAGAGAAGGGCATCAACAAAACTCTTCAAAGGGAATCGGTATCGCGCGAGGACGTAGGAAACGGGGATCGAAAACAGGATTGCAAGCAGGGAGGAGACCGTTGCGGTGAGGAGAGTCAGTTTGACGGCAAAGATGAGTTCCGCCCAATCGACGCCTCGCACCGCTACGCTGGCCTGCATCTGGGTGATCAGGGAGAGAATGAGGGCAAGGAAGAAAATGACCAGGACCGCCAGGACGCTGAACGAGGCCGCGATGAAGAGCTTATTTCTCATGGCGTACTATTTTATTATAATCCGCGGGCAGGTGATACTCCCCTCCTATTCGCGCTGCCGGCGATTTCGCCCGCGCCTTCGCTTCATCGGTGAGGTAGCTCCATTTGTTAAATAGGGAGCGCCCCTTCTCGCCCATGACATAGTCCATGAAATCGCGCGAAAGGGCTGTATCGCGCGCGAAGACGGGAATGGATAGTGCGATATAGGCTATTCTCGGGATCTTATCGGGCGGGATCGCGATCAGCTCGACCGCGCTCGGATTCCACGATTTGAACACATCCCACCCGATTATCGCGTCGACCTTCTTCAACACCACGAGAGTCGCGGTATCCTCACAGCTCTTGGCGAACACCGCTACATTTTTCAATACCGGCGCCAGGAGCTTGTTGTATTCCAGGAGCTCAATGCCGTAGAGGCCCAGGCAGACCGTTTCCGGATTTCCCATACCGATTCGCAGGCCGGGCCTGGCGAGATCATCGAGAGATCGAATATTCGCAGGATTGCCCTTCGGCACGATGATCGCCGGAATCAGATACGCGACTTTATCGGCGCTGCCCGGCACGAGGAGTTTCTTTTTTTCTCCGATAGCGATATAGTCGGGTGAGCCCGCGAGATACACATCTCCCTTTCGCGCGAGCTCCATCTGCGAAAGGAGCCCGCCGGAACCTCCGTAGGTCACCTGCACGCGAACTCCTTTCTCTGCCTGGTAATTTTTGATGATCTCGTCCATCGGCACCCGCACCGCCGATCCGCAGAAAAAGAGAAGCGTTTTCTCCTGCCCCCCGCATCCGAGGATCATGCAGCAGGCGAGGGTACATAACAAGGTACGATCAATGATGTGTCTCATTAGAAAACCCTCTCGCAATAAAATTACCGTTATTCTGACGAATATACATTGGTCCGTCAATACTATTCCTATTTCAGGACTTTCCCCTTTTTTTCGATCATCAGTTTCATTTATCTATTACTCCACTACATTGTCATTCCCGCGCAAGCGGGAATCCACTCTCCGGGTATACGTTATGATTTTTAGCCTGGATGCCTGCTGGAGTTTACCCTCGTGAAAACGGGGGCAGGCATGACAAAAATACAGTTCCTGGCCTGATTATATGTTAACAGTTGCTGAATGTAGTATTCTCTTCTCCATCAGGATATTACATATTCTCACCTGGGAAAAGTGGGGAAAGTCCTGTATTCCTATTTCGGTAGTGCCTCAATTATATGTAGAATATAACTATCCTATAGTGCAGGGCGCGATTTATCCGATCCGCGTTGCTTCCCGGGAAGTGCGTGGAGCAGTTGGCGCAAGATACTGCCTGTAAGGTTGGAGCGAGATGCCGAGTAGTAGGTTCAGTTGAAAAACATCATCAGGCTGTTTATTCAATTATCAGATCAACCTGCTTGACATATATATGTATATCTTGGTATCTATCATCGAGCACCCGCGCAGATAATAGAAATCGGGGTCAGGGCACGCTATAGGGAATTTGGTCATAATGAACTGGAAATATACGAGGAGGGTTCTGTCGTTCGCATATTCATCAATTGCGACGATTATATTCTTCAGATATTTCTATTATGAAGGAATCTCCCCATTGACTGCTTTCATGGTTCCAATAATTCTATTCATCCCTGTCCTGTTGCATGGGATAGGAGTTGTGGATTCCTTGCCGATCAATCTTTCTGCTATTCTGGGATTTGCAGTTGGATTTATATGTAGTGTTATTAAACAAAACAACAATATTTGGCCGATTGCATTGGTCATCTGGATTCTTATCTCGCTACCCGCTCTTGCTGTTCTTAACCTATTGGCAAGGGGATGCAGAAGAACGCGGGAAACGCACTAACTCATAAATACTCGCTCAGGAGAGACAGGCTTTTCTGAATCATTAGAGACCTATATTCGGCGGCGGGACAGGTATACTAATACAAACGCAATAAGTGTCATTGCGAGCCGAAGGCGAAGCAATCTCGCATTTGATTGCTTCGGTCGCTACGCTCCCTCGCAATGACAAGTTATTTAATACGTTTGTACTAGAGTGCGTCTGTTGTCTCATTGCACAATTTTGATATTGAGTTAATGAGGGAGCATGCAAAGAATCTCCTCTCGAGACACTATCTTCTTCAAGAAAATTTTTCCGGTAATCTGGTTCGGATTTCTGACTGTTCTTCTTGCAATCGGGCTGGATCATTTGATTGCAAAAGGGAAAGTGGAAATCTCTTTCCTGCTGATCCCTATAGGCATGGCGGTTTTTGGCTATTTCCTCATGAAAAAACTGGTGTTCGATATTGTGGACGAAGTCTGGGAAGAGGGCGATACCTTGATTGTCAGGAACAAAGGAGAGGAAATATACATCGCCCTTTCCGAGATAATCAACGTCAGCTATTCCGGGTTCACAAATCCTCCCCGGGCGACGCTCATCCTGCGACACCCCGGCCCCTGGGGAAAAGAAATTACATTCTTGCCCCCGAGAGGATCTTGCCCGGGCTTAAAGAGTCCGATTATTGATGCATTGATCGAGAGGATAGATATACAAAGAAGCAAAAAAGGTACTCGTTAGCTTGGCCAGATGGCAGGATTATTGATTGAACGACCTAAACTGGATTATTCACGAGGCGCCCGTAGTAAAAGGGGCATAACCACTGAGGGCACTGAATACACTGAGTATTTGGACTCAGATTTGCGCAGATGAACGCAGAGTAATAACAGTAGCTAGGGACTAGTAGTTAGGGATTAGGGAAAGTGAAACTGAAAGGCGGTAGTAGTAGCCGGGTGCTAAGGATAATGTCCCAGAAATAGAGCATTCTCCCTAATGCCTAACTACTAACCCCTAACTACTATTCTTTTATGAAGACCAGGTATGTCAGTTTTAAGTTGGCGAATAGATAAGGGAGGTCTGATAATGAAAAGCAAAGTGTATTTCATTGCTGTAAAGGATGCGGACGACCTGGGTACGGTAAATAACAACCTCAGGATTTTGCTCGAGAAAAGCCGGGTTCTGGATTTTATTCGCAGGGATTGCAGGGTCGGGGTGAAGATGCATTTCGGTGAAGAGGGGAACACCGGCTTTGTAAGGCCCTCTCATTTCCGCGTCGTATGCGATGAGATTTCGAGGAAAGGCGCATCCGCGTTTCTTTCCGACACGAATACTCTTTACCGGGGCAGGCGTTTAAACTCCGAGGATCACCTGGCGATCGCCCGTGAGCATGGTTTCACGAAAGAGGCGGTCGGGGCGGATATCGTTATCCCGGATGATACCAAGAAAGAAAATGTGGCCGAGATTCAGATCAATCAGAAATCAATTAAGAATGCAAAGATTGCGCGGATCTTTATTGACGCAGATGCGATTGTTGCCGTGAGCCATTTTAAGGGCCATATCTTGACCGGATTCGGGGGAGCATTAAAAAACGTCGGAATGGGCTGCGCGACGCGGGAAGGGAAGCTCGCCCAGCATTGCGATGTTGCACCGGTTGTCCATCTGAATAACTGCATCGGTTGCGGCGAATGCGCGATCGCATGCCCCACGGAGGCGATTCGCATTGAAAATAAAAAAGCCGTCCTCGACAACAAGAAGTGTATCGGTTGCGCAAGCTGTATGGCGGTGTGCTCACACATGGGGGTGTTTATAGATTTCAAGGCGGGCGATAAGGTTCAGAGAAAGATGGCCGAGTACAGTCTCGCCGTTCTCAGGAATAAGAAAGGCAACGCGGGTTTTGTCAATTTTGCAACCCGGATCAACCAGGAATGTGACTGCTGGGGCATGGAGAACCCGCGCATCGCCCCCGACGTCGGCATACTGGCATCGGCTGATCCCGTGAGCATCGATAAGGCGAGTTATGACGTGGTGAACAGGGCGTGTGGTAAGGATATATTCAAGGCAGTCCATCCGAAACAGGATGGTATGAAGCAACTCGCGTATGCCCAGAAGATAGGATTGGGCAATCTCGAGTATGAGTTGATAGAACTGGGATAAAACCCGGGGAACGCAGGATTAAGTGGTAAGGATTAAGCCTACAAGATTGCTTAATTCTTAGTGCTTAATCCTTAGCGCTACTTTTATTAAAACTCGTACGTTGCGATTGTACCGATGATGTTATTCCCCGCCCAATCGCCTCCGCGGCCCGGCCGCGTTGCCTGGCGCATGTAATAGAAGTCGAGACTGAGGTGATTGCAGACCTTGAACACGGCGCCGCTGTATATCCTGTTTTCGTTGAATGCGATACTGTCTTCCATCGGAAAATAAAATGCGTCGCCGACATAGGGGGAAATTTCGAGGTATTTGCTCTTGAACACGGGGTAGGAGATCTTCGGGTAGAAGCGGTATCGCCACGTATTCTTGAATGTGTAATAGTAACGATGTCTCCATTCGAGCCGGTTCTGCAGAGTGAACTTGAAATTGCTGAGAAAGGAATCCCTGATGCCGAGGTCGCCAAGCGAGAACTTCGGCGTCAAGAACCACATGAACCTGTGCTCCGTCTGGAACTCCCCGCCCTCGGGCTTTTGCTGCACGTTCCCGTACTGGAACCCCAGCAGGAGCCATTTCAAGGGGTAATAGTCGGGCCCGACGTAGAAGTGGTAGCGGAAGAACTCATCCATGTCGTTCCGGAACCGCGTATCAAAAATCCCGTTCATATCCACCTTGTTCTTGATAAGGGGATACTTGATCGCGTAATCGTTCCACATCTGCCAGTCATCATCCGCCGATGCGACTGCGGCCGACAAGAGAAGAAGCATCGCGATGCAAGAGAGCATCAGTCTCATCACACCCTCCATTTTGTCCGGGATGGTACTATCTGCGCACAGATCGAATAATAATAATGCCGATATATATAGCTATATACAACGGCAAAGTCAAACACAATTTCAATTTATTTTTGTTACTCACCCACAAGGGGGGGAACACTCGTAAAGGGTGAAAGGGTGTGAAATAAATGCCTGCAGGATACGGCTCGCCCGGCATTCTCACTACCGGTTTTATGTGACACGCACTGTGGGGCTCGATAGAGAGAGCCTCTCCCCCCTATGGATTTCGCAACGGGATGAAATCCCGAAATCTCTCACAGCTTCCGGGAGGCGGCATGATAAGAGTGAACGGACATGCGCGTTTATGCGGACCGGTATATTCCCGGGAACAGCGCGTAGAAGACGGCAGCCTTCAGCATATCCTCGACGGATATCCGGTCGTCATAGCCGTGGATGTAGCGCTTCTCTCCGGGGCCGAAGCCGACGGTCGGGATGCCGAGCAGTCCGCACGAAGAGACGCCGTTCGAGCTCACCGTCCATTTGTCGATGACCGGTTTCTTGCCGATCGCAGCCTTGTATGTTTCCACTGCGGCCTTCACGATCTTCGAGTCTTCGGGCATTGACCAGCCGGGGAAATATTTTTCGACCTTCTGCACCAGCCCGGTGCAGGCAGGCTTCTCATACGTGAGCAACTCGACGACCGCTCCCTTTGCGCCGGGGAGGGCTTTCAGCTGCTTCATCGCCAGCTGCTTTGTTTCTCCGACGGTCAGCCGCCTGTCGATCGAGAGGTACGCCTCGTGCGCGAGCCTGTTGAATCCGGGGCTTTTCACGCTGATCTGTGTGACGGCGACGGTCCCCTTGCCGAGGAATTTATCCTTCTTGAGCTTCCTGTTCAGCTTTTCGATCCCGGCGATAAGGGGCAGCGCTTTGTAGATTGGGTTTACGCCCTCTTCCGGTGTGGATGCGTGACAGGATTTTCCGGGAATGGTGATCTTTATTTCCATCCGCCCGCGCTGGCCGCGCATGATTTTGAGCCCGGTGAATTTGCCCACGACCACACAGTCCGGCTTTAAACCTGTTTTTGTGAGAGCGTGCCAGAGGCCGAGGCCGTCGCAATCCTCTTCAAAGACGGAGCCGGTGACGTACACGGTTCCGCTCAGGAGCCCGGCGTCTTTCATCGCCTTGACTCCATAGATGATCGAGGCGAGAGCGCCCTTGTTTTCGGCCGCGCCGCGTCCATACACCTGTCCATTCTCATATTTCCCCTTGTACGGGTCGTGTTGCCAGAGGGCCCTGTCGTGGATTCCCACCGTATCGATGTGGGCATCGAAAAGAACTGCCGGCGCCCCGGAGCCGATCATGCCGATCGCGTTCCCTATTCCGTCGATATAGGCTTTGTCGAATCCGCAGTGCTGCATCTCCCGGACGGTACGGGCGGCAGCTTCTTTCTCGGTTCCGCTCGGACTCGGGAGGGCGATGATGTCGCGGAGGAATGTGACCATCTGCTCGCGGTCCCGGTTGAGAATCTGCATCAGCTGCTGTTTCTTTTCCATGACGCTGCTCCTTTCGATGACGACGCGTACCCTGAAGGGGTGGCTACGGCGCGTTCTCGATCTGATTCTGCGTTAAGAGAGAGCATAATACGTTGCAGGAACTCGATTGTCAATTGCAGAACAACAGGAGATTCCCCAAGATATTGAGCACTAAATTACACGACTTACGCACTTCCAGCATAAGAAAAGTGGGCTCAGGCCGACGGCGTTTATGCCGCCGGCCTGGAGCCCTGGCGCAGGGAAGTGTTTTTCCCTACGCCGAGGAAATTATATCCCCGCCAAGATCATAGTGCC
>JAPLCW010000082.1 GCA_026392015.1 Candidatus Auribacterota bacterium
GGGCATGAATCTGGCCACGGCGGCGAAGAAAATCTGACCAGGGGCGGGAGGAAAAGTCTCTTTCAAGTATGAAGGGGGATGCAATAGCCAGTGCTCTCGCGTATACAATCCGAAAAATACTTTTTCAGGAGACCCTAAGTAGTAAGTGGAGTGGTTAAATGCAAGTTTAGGAGGAAGGAGTTACTCACAATACAATGGGATATTTCTAATTTGCAGCAAACTTCAGACCTCGTCTATTGACTGACAATGAGAGAGTACAGCTGTTAGGGTCGCTTCTTTGCGCTAAAAAAACAAAACCGCCTTTGCGGCGAAAAAAGGAGGAAGGGAAATGAGAAGATTGACAGTGGCAGTATTAAGCGTGATGTTGATGGCGGGTTTGTGCGGCATGGTGGTTGCGGGTAGTATTGATTCACCCGGCGCCCCATCGGCGGGAAGCGGGATGTACACACTCTCTCAAACTTATGACTACCTGAACTCAGGGATAGATGTAACGCCTGTCCCCGCCTTTCAGGAACCCGGCGCGGCTCCCGGCTCCACGATGAAGACGATGAAGCAGATTTACGAAGACATCAGGGCGAAATTTACCCAGTGCCCCGTCACGGCTGATAACGTTGAGTCAGGAGTGAAATTCTTTTGCACACAGCCGGAAAACTGGGGGATCCAAACGGGAACATTAAGTGCGCTGCCGAGACCGACAGCAACCCCAACAATAACACCAACACCAACCAAAACCTGGTACGAGCAATATGGTCCAACCGCAGGCACCGGTGATGTCGTGCAGATAGGGTCAATGTACGTGGCAAGTAAGAAGGATGGAACGGGTGGCTTTGCGGGCGGCTATAAGCATTGGGCTGATGCGTGCTCATGGGCTGAAGGCCTGGTCTGGTTGGACAGAGATGACTGGAGACTGCCCACTGGGGGGCCGGGGGGAGAAGCTTCAGAGATATATTCTGTCAAGGACTCTGCCGTGGGTTTTACATATTATGGTAACATGTGCATTTGGACCGCTACGAGTTTCAACGATAGCGACGCATATTACCTATTTTTTCTGAACGGCGAAGTGTCCCACTTCTCGAAGATGCAAGAAGGTGTCCCCGTGCGCGTGGTGCGCGGGAGCGGAGCACCGTAAGTTGGGCAATTTGACTATCCGCAGGTGGGCGGGCGCTTCGCGCTTCCCCACCTGCGGAGATAACTCCGGATTTTCGTGTAAGAAGATACTTGCTCTTTAAGCCGGAGCCCGATGGATTAGTCCGGGTATAGTTTATCCGTTCGCCGGAAAACCGTGAGATCCACGCAATGCCGCATGGCGGCGTGCCCGTTCTTGTTCTGTCTACCAATAGGCAAGTCGGGCGGCGGGAAGTGATAAATGGCAAAGCATGGGATATTTCTATTTGAGTATCTGTATAACAGTATCATTATGATATGACAAGAACTGTATACAAAGTTTGCACTTTTGGCGCTCGGAGGTGTAAACAAGGTATGCAAATGCGACATTTTTAGCATCCATCGAGAATTTCCACCTCTGCATACATAGCTCCAACTCTTTGGCCTGATACTTATTACGACTATTTATCAATAATAGAAGAAAAATTATAAAGTTGGCACAGAATATGCAGCTTTTCCAATTGTGGTTTTGTGAATGTGCATTGATTTTCTCACTCCCTCGGAAAGAATTATGACTCTAATTATCTTTGCCATCGCGTTACTCGCATCTTCCTTTGCCGATGCCTTACCCGCCCGTTCTCCCTTTCCGCAATGCAACGATTACCCATTCTCCCCAGACCTGGGAAAAAACGCCGAACTCCGGCAACCAGGCATGTCCCCGGCGAAGATCGGTGGGATCACCGAAGGCCATAATCTGATCTGGGGGGAGAATGCAGGCTGGATCAATCTCAGGACGAAACACGCCGAATTGAAGATCGGCTCGAACATACTGGCGGGCTGGGTCTGGCTTGAAAATTGCGGATGGGTGTGTCTGAGTAACGGGCGTCCTCCGGAAGGAGGGCGCTACACCAACAGGGGCTCCCATGACTGGGGAGTCAACAACGACGGACAGGGCAAGTTGTCTGGCTTCGCCTGGTCCGAAGTCACGGGATGG
>JAPLCW010000200.1 GCA_026392015.1 Candidatus Auribacterota bacterium
CCTCCCACGGTATCAATCCCATGATCTTCAACCACCGGTTGTCTTCTCTCAGCTTCCCCCCGAACGGAAATAACTCCGAAAATAAATACCCCGTCTGACGATCCTTGGTCCGATACATCTCAGCTCTCCTTCAGTGTATAACTGCACGGGTTTCGGGCACCTGTCCCGAATTTCCGTGCAGTTTAGCCATCATTCCGGAGAGCATTGTAAATCATATCTACTTGCAATGCAATATATTATATACTCTTTTTAGACTTTTTCAGGAGACCCTATTTATGGGACATGACACTCGCAGCGGGATTGAGCGGCGACACTGCCGCCAGGAGCGCGATGATACACGGGAGCTCATGCCCTCGCGTTCGATTATCTGCGCTGCCTCTTGTTTGCCTTCTTCGGGCAATAGGCGCTGCCTGCCTCCTGACGTTTCGGCTCTCACGTTTTCCCGCCGTTCTCCTTTTGTTTTATCTGATCGGTAAGCAGGCGCGCTTCAGCCATCGCCTTTCTCGCGCACTCTGGACAATAACCATGCGTGAACCGAGCGTCAGAATGCTCGTGGATATAGGATTCGAGATACTGCCACTGTCCGTGTGGGTCGCGGATCTTCTTGCACTGAGCGCAGATGGGCAGGAGTCCCTTGAGAACCTTGACCTCGGAGAGGGAGACACGCAAGGCTTTCGATGTTCCACGTTCGAGCATCAGCAAGGCGTTAATTTTCGATACTGCCCATCCGATCGCCAAAAAAGCCGAAAGACGAATCATCGTGTTCCAGACGGGAATCACAGGTGATGAGTACCTATTACCGGAAAGAATGTCTGCACTGAACCAAATGATAGAACAGAGCACGGCAATAATAACGGATGCGCCCAAACCGATATACCATGCTGCAATACAAACCGGCAGGAAATAAAAAACGAAGAAGTTAAGCTCGTATCCCGTCTGCCAGTCGATCCAGCCGAGAGAAATTGCACAGGCAACAACAAATGATCCGATAATACATTTTCGGAATTTTCGGATAACCATATTTGTCATCCAGGCCTGAGTGACGGAATTGAGTGCCGATCCTGCTATCTGCGTGCCGCCCCAGGAGCGGGACGATGCAAGGGAGCTCACGCCCTCGCGTTCGATTGTCCGCGCGGCCTCTTGCTCACCTCCTTCAATCAATGACCGAGGCCTGCACCTGACGCTCCCGCCTTATTTTTTAATCTCCCTCTCTGAAACGATATGGATTTCTATCGCATGGAAGCAAAAGTGGTTTTTCTTGTCCCCCCACGTTTCAAAATTGCCTTCCAGTATAATCGTGTCGCCTATCTTAATCTTATTCAGGACCTCGCGATTCCCAGGGTATTTTCGCAGATAAATCGGACACATCGAGACGCTTCTCTCGCTGTCAGAATAGATCTCCCTGAAATGGGAAGAAGGGAGTTTCCTCTCTTGTACCTTGAGAAGCAGATATTTCTCTGGCGTGGGTTTGAACCTGCCATGGCGCAAACCCACCCATCTGCTTTCCCCATCGTATGTCACCTGCAGCCTGAAAGTTTTATGCATGTTCTCCTTGATGAGAAAGGAGGGGTTGTCCTTGACGATGATCACATCTGTATTCCAGGACGCGGCGCTGACTGACTCGCGTCCCTGAACCGATTTTGGGATAAACAGAGTGCCCGCGTCGAGCCAATATATTCTGCTGCCCGAACTCAGGTCATAATAATTCACCATTCCCTCAACGCCTATAGTGTCACCCACATTTATTTTCCCCAACAGTTCCTTGTTCTCGACGGACTTTCTCACATAAATACGATCCGCTTCAGGGGATTTATCGTTATTCTCTGTACCCAATACAATTCTGAGATACCGTTCATGCTGAGGAGCTTTGCCTCTCGGGGGTGTTATTCTCATGAAATCCGTATCGATGCGTTTAAGGACGCCGGATATCCTCATCGTTTTATTTAATAGCGCCTTCTTGTCAGCGGTGACATATTCATCGAGACGCAAAGATTCAATTGCTGCATGCCCGATCGTACTCATCGCCTGCAATGCAATGAACAACGTTACCGTCAATCTATGCAGCATCGCGTGTGTCCTTTCAAACGATGCGTACGCGCCGGCATCTGCAGCAATTTCGCGAAAAGACGGATAACAAATCACAGTCTTCACTAAACAGATAAATCTACATCTAAACAACCAATCCTGTAGGGGCTTGATTTTTCAAGACCTTACGTGGGTCGGATAAATCCGACCCCCACAGTATCCTCCAGGCCGCGAGCTCCATGATAGCTTGTCAATTCCGTCGTACGCGCTGAAAAGCGAAGCGTGCCCATGTTCCTGCCCTTATTATACCTTGCTAAATGCTCCATGATATTTCACCACTCCCGAAATTCCCTTGAGAGCACCTAGTACAACCTCCAGAGCCATAAAAACCTCATCGGGAACATCATATTCAGTTCGCAGGCCAAAGTGAGACGCCGGTACGAATCCAAATTTCGGATAGTAGTCGGGGTGACCGAGTACAACTACCGCACCCGCACCAAGGTCTTTGCAGGCGATAAGACCGGCCTTTATAAGAGTCGAACCAATACCCTGCCGTTGGTTCTCCGGCAAAACTGCCATCGGAGCCAGCCCCATAACTTTAACCGTCGCAGATGCCGGAAGCGTCATGGGAGTGAAGAGAATATGGCCGATAATCTTCCCATTATGCTCCGCGACAAGTGAAATGAGCGGCGAAGCTGATTGACGAAGGTTATCCACAAGAATTGCCTCAGCGGAAGTTGGGAATGCCGCAGCATTTACGGCGTGAATTTGGGCGATATCAGTTTCCTGCTCTGGGCGAATCTTCACGGAGTCCATCTGAAAGTTTGCTTCACATTGATCTCTGGACGTTATAGCCATCCGGCTTAACACACGCAAGTTACAAATAAATTCCACCCTGCCTTCGCGGGTGTAACTTGTTTGTAACTCGCTTTTACAGAAGCAAATGTCTACAACGTCTACACGCGCTCACTCAATCCAGAAATACTGGCTGCAGGCGACCTCGGGCGAGGCAATGAAGCTTCCAGTTATCGGATCGATGATGGCCATGACAAAGGTCCATCGCCCCTGGGCCCCTTGCGGGATAGTAAAGTGGAAAGAACCCGAGTTTGCGTTGCCCTCAAGGGGGAATGCAACATTCTTCCATGCATAATGCCCTGATGCAACAGGAACCCATTTGTTCTGTGCGCTCAGATAAAGACTGATACGTCCACCGCTGCCAACCTCTGCGATCGTTCCGGACCTGCCATCCACGCTCGGGTCCTTCCAGGCACCAAAGTAGATATTGTGCGATGTCTTGAGAGCTGTGAATGTCTCGGGATATACCCTCCACTCAAGATTAATCTGCTCCCCGGCAGCATAGGTAAAGCCTCCGGTTGTCGGCGGCACAATCCTGAACTCGGCGTAATTCTGCCCCGCCCAGGTCAATTCACTCGGGCTTCCCGCCCTGACTCCATTATCGCTCACGACGCCGCTGATCGGATCGAGTTGGTATACATCGAAGTAGTAGGCATACATGGCCTTGGGGATGTTGAGCGGCAGGCCATTGACCATCGGCCAAACCGCATGGAGCATCCTCGTCTCCTTCGTTGCCCAATTGCCGCCCATCATCGCGAGGGCGTGCGCGTCGTTCCACGAGCTATCGTTGATGAATTTTGAGTAACGGACCACACCGAAGTCGTTCTCGGACGCCATATACGCTTCGCTGATGATGTAAACCTTCCCATTCATGTCCGTGGCGATCGAAGGGGAGCTGTGGTAGCTGCTCGTCGCATTGTTCACCTGCTCCACGTCGTACCACTGACCGTCCGCCCCCCGACGCCTATAGTAAAGATTGTAGGAGAGACCGCTGCCGTCACTATCACCGCGCCATACGATATGCAGGTTCCCGTCAAGGTCGCACGCAAGGCACGGGGACTTCTGACTGTACGCTGAATCAGAGACGCTTCCAATCGTGCCCAGATTGGCGCCGGAGAGAAGCTTTATCTCTCCCACGTCGTCAAGCACCCGGTAATATGCGACGAAGACATTGTCAGACGGATCGATGGCGATACTTGGCGAGAGTTGGTCCCTGTCGTTCGCGGGCTTGAGTCGCTGTGGGTCGCTCCACGATCCATTTTTCCCGCCGCTGTAGATCGCGTAGTACACGTTCTTCTTGGTTGAAGCATCCCCGACCTTCTGTGACCAGACCACATGAATGCGACCCTGTGAATCGAGGGCGGCAGCGGGCGTGCTGCCGCCATAGAGGGGATCTACTGCATAATCGGCCACTTCTCTCTGAAGAAACCAGTTTGAATCCCAGGGGCCCGGCCAGTGAAGCGCGTGGTGCACCCCTCCCGTATCTGTCGTGGAGGTATAGCTGCTCCAGATGATATGAGTAAGCCCCTCCCCATCGACAACGAGAACCGGATTCTCCTGGGTACCTTGAGGCGGCCATGCGTTGTAGAGCGGCCCGTTGGGGCCTGTCAGCCAGTTGGCCGTCCAGTGCGAGCCGTTGTCGTCAGAATAGGCCACGCGAATCTGTCCGAGACCAAGGGTCTGATAATTAAGATATGCGCACCATAGCCTGCCGTTTGCATCGCGTGTTAAAGCGCGGCCGCCGCTGTGGCCATTCCAGAAGTAGCTCGTCCCATCTTCCACCGTGTAGACAACTGCCCCCGCGGAACCCGAAACAAGCATCCCCGCCAGCGCAACGACAATAACCCGTGCTGCGTTCATTGCCCCCCCCTTTCCCTTCAACACCGTACTCTCCCGATCAACGATGCCTCGGCGAAAAACAAAGCTTTCCCCCGGCATCTTCTGAGACACCATCAGGCTGACCCTGAATGCCTGCAATAACTGCGCCTCCACATACTAAAAACATAGCATATAAAATACCCTTTGACTATACCTTGGGCCTTTATCGCCGGGATTGAGCGGCAAACGCATCATGCCTGTATTTCCCAGACGCTTTCGCCAATTACTTGGCTAGCAATTAGATATGACTTAGAAAGTCCCGGACATTCTCAGTCATATCTCTTTACCATGGAAAAGAATAGGAAAAACGTCTGTGATGATTCACTTAGGCTTGCTTTCTATTCTGCCTTATCGCATAAGCTTTCTTACTTGTTCCACATATTCGTCCTCGGTGATGACCTCGTCGCCGTTGGCATCCCAGTATTTGCAGTCCTTTTCTGCTTTCTTTTTATCTTTTGAGATGGACAGGCATTCTTCCATACCGAGCTTGCCGTCGCCGTTCTTGTCTGCACCGGCGAGAATCTGCCGATACGCTCCGCCGATTATCTCTGCAGACGGTCCCTTCTCTTGGGCGAATAAAAAGTTCCCGGTCAGGATAAAAGAACCAAAAAGCAAAACCATAAAATAAGACCACCCTCTACATGCGCTCATGCGTCCCTCCTATTCGGCTTTCATGCCGCAAGCTATATATTCTTGATATGATAGTACTGTATCAGTGACAACTTACCTAATTAATCCTTTGGCCAGTAAAAAGATGCAATTGAGGACATCCTGGACATTCTCAATCGTAACTTTTTACCATGGAAAAGGATGGGGAAAACGTGTGGAATAATTCCTTATGCTTCCTCAATCGTAAGCGGCCCCGGCTGCCGCCCATCGATGTCAGTCACGCCATATTCGATCGCCAGTTGTGCGGCAACATGAATTTTCCCCGACTTGCCCGGCATGTTCTCGTCCTTAGCCAGCGCCGAAATCACCCGTCCCAAGAACTGCGGAGATTCAGAATTGCTCAGATCAAGAAATTCTGCGGCGCGCATTACCCTTTCAGTCCTTACAAGCCCCGGGTACAAGAAGATGACAGAAACGTTGCAGGCTCGAAGTTCGTGCGCCATGTCCATGGTCAATCGATCTGTCGCGGCCTTCGACACGCCATAACAGACGTTCCCACGGTATTTTTGGCCTGCCCAGTGAGAGATATTCACGATGATCCCGCTTCGTTGAGAGGTCATCATTCTCGCCGCATGGTGGCTCGCGACATAACATGCCCGCACTCCTGCGGAGAACATTGCATCCCGCTGTGAGATCGGCTGCTTCCAGAAAGGAAACTCCCACACATATTCCCCTTGCTCGCTAAACATCGTCTCGTATCCACCCCAGACATTGTTCACGAGAATATCAAGACGCCCCGCTTCCTGCTGTACCCGGTGAAAGACCCCGGCAACCTCGGCATCCTTGGTATGATCACACTGCGGGGCAATACCCTTCCCCCTCAGACGCACCACCTCCGCATCCGTTTCCTGAATTGACCCTGAAAGCCCCTGCACTTCGGTGCCAGGCTCAACTGTTCTCCCTGTTATATAAACCGGTGGCACCTTCCTCGCCCAATCCAAGGGCGATGCCTTTGCCAATGCCACGGCTTGCCCCGGTAACGCGAGCCACCTTTCCCTGCAAGTTGCTCACGAGCCTATCTCCTTATCTCCGTAATGGCCAACGACACAGCTAAATGCCAATCCCGCAATCGGCCTGCAGGCGCAACAGCTCCACATTTATCGCAACGCTGTCTCTTTATTTACCGGACTCATGCAATGGGCCGACCTCAGACAAAGACTTATTCAGGGGCTCGGAGTCATCCAATGATGCCACATAAGCCCATATAGCCATCAGCATCAACACTACTACAACCCAAAACATCAATTTTACTTTATTTTTCCTTTTCATATTATTTGTGTCCCCCTTTCATTATACCGGTTTATAATTGAGCTTAAATATCCTTCCCATAATAATTATAATAATGATTCTCTTACGTTTTGTGTGGATTACTTTAGTTATTCCCTCCCCCCTGTGAAGGGGGGAGGTTTGGAGGGGGGTGATGCGATTACCCCCGAACACCGATACCTCATGACCAGATAACGACTATTACTTGCTACAAAAGCATACCCCCCCTCACCCTTGCTTCGACAGGCTCAGCACAGGCTCCCCTTCGAAGGGGGAGGGGACAGGGATATTTACCCACACAAAGTGGAAGAGAACCATAATAATTGATCCAACAATTTAACCGTCGCACACCAAGGAACATCCATCTGAAATATATTACCCAATTTCAAAAGAAGTAACCCCAAAAATACGATCTAATGGCAGATCAGGTTTTTTAATCATATACATTCTCGCAGTTTCAAACACGACTTTCATATTGTAACGATCTGCCAATGATACCGCAGAGTGATTGACTTCTGGTACATCGAGATAAATTGACGCGTGGGGTTTAACGCCGAATTTCAACGCCAGAAAAAGTGATTCCGCCAATTCCGGGCTGTCTGAATAAAGAGGACCGATCTTGTGTCCGGAACGACACGTGCGGATGACGCCGTAGCCGGCGAACTTCCCCTCTTGCATGATTCCCAAAGCGGTGCAATCGGGTTGGCTAATCCAGCATTTGATGAATTGAGACCGGTTCGCGGGGAAAAACAAACGATCATACGAATCAATGGTTTCAAACGACAGGTTTGACAGTTTTGCAATTTCTGCATTCGCAGGGATCTGATCACCGCCGATTCCCACATAGCGTATGTTGCGATAGGCAAGCGTGAAACCGGTTTTCTTGTAGTTCTGCTGCTGGGCAATGACGCCGTCAAGACCGATATTCCGCCCCTCCAAATATTTCAACCCGGCGTTCCAGATTTGCATGCCATAACCCTTGCCACGATATGCCGGTTTTACAATATAGAATCCCAGGAAGCCGAAAGTACCACCGTATCTTATCGCGGAGATTGTGGCAATGGGCTCATTGCCAAGCAGCCCGATAAGGAACCCATTCGGATCGGAGGAATAATAACAATCGGCGTCATGCAGGCCTGGATTCCAGCCCTCTTGTGCTGCCCATTCAATGGCAATGTCGACTTCTTTCCGAGTCATTATTCTAATTGTGTAGTTTTTATCTTTCATCGCTATATCCAGAAATTTAATATCCCCGTTGACCGCCCGAATTGAAACTCATTGGCGGCTTCATCCATCAGCTGGAGCCGATTGTTCGGCGGAAGCTTTTAGTCACTATTCGATCTCTGCCTCTGTTTCTTCCCTGGACGCCTTCAAACCGGCTGTGTTCAGTATATAGTAAAAACCCTAGACTTTGTTACAAATCACTGCTGCCGCAATGTCTGATTCATCTTTTATTTCGCTTTATGTAAGGGGTCACTTATGGGGGGTACATTGCTTAATATGTCATTCCTGCGAAAGCAGGAATCCAGGTTTCATAGTGGATCCCCGCTTTCGCGGGGATGACAAGTGAAAGGGATACCCCCCAAGACTGACCCATTACCGCTTTATGATATTTAATACATTGAATCAAAGTAAGTTTTGAATGCGCGCGGTAGGCCAGGAATATCCAAAACATCGTGATCAGAGCCATTTTATATACCGGAAACGAACCTGTCTCTACTTGTCGGGCAACGACTTCCGAGGGAATACGAAAGGCGCGAAGTGCATTCATGATCAGTGGAATGCCCGATATCACCGCGAGGAAGAAGGCTCCCTTTCGTTCGCTTCTGTATGATTGTTCAAGGCCCAGCAGTTTTTCTTCGCTTCGATCTATTGCATTTCCCATTGAAACTAATAAGCAGGAACCGTAACATCACCCCCCCACCCTCACCCTTCACAGGTGGAGGGAATGATATTCATTTACCCCCACAAAGCGGTCGTTCTTTGAGCACTCTGCACCTCTGCGGTGAGCTACTAAGCTTCTTTAAAAAATGGGGAAAGACCTGGTAATAACTTCAGGACATTCCAGAAATTTTGCCGGCAAAAACACTCACCACACAGGATTGCAATTAGATGCAGCAATATCAAACTGTAATAGATACACTATTCTTTCCTATGCTTTATTGCAAAATCCCCCACGGAGGCACGGAGGACACGGAGAGCACGTATTTCGCTGCAAGAGAAATTGTGGGGCTAATTATTTTTCAGTGCGTTCTCCGTGTTCTCTGTGTCTCCGTGGTGAAAACTTACCTTGATTTATAAAAATTGGGGAAACTCCTGGTAATAACTTATCTTGATTTTTAGGTCCGAATGCGAGATCATAATGATCCATACAATCCTTAAAAGGAGGAGGCATCATGAAGAAGTTAGTGGTTGCGGTGGCGTTTCTTGCTATCGCCGGCGTCCTCTTTGCTCAAGAAGCTATGAAGGCTGAGAAGCCTGAGGCTGCGGCCCCAGAGTCAGCGGCTTCGATGGGCAACGAGATGAAGGCGCCTTCCGAGGCTGCGGTACCAAAGTCAGCAGCTCCGGCAGGCAAAGAGATGAAGGCGGCCCCTGCATCAACAGAGGGCGAGTTCTGCGCAAAGGTAAAGAAAGAAGAGGGGAAAGACACATTGGGCAAATGCCATAAGAAGGGCTGTAAATTCTTCCCGAAAGGCAAACTCAAGTGTTTCTCATCTGCCGATGCTGCCAAGTCAGCAGGCGTTACCTCCTTCTGCAAGATTTGCTGCCCGGATCTCCAGTAGACGTTGTATGTAATTAGTTTTCAGGCAACGTCTTGTGAAACGAATATCCCCCTGGTTCATCCATGATTCATTGGAAGAATCAGGGGGATTTATTTCACATCATCTCCCTGCCCAACTTGGGATCTCCTGCAGACGTTGTATGTAATTAGTTTCCATCCAACATGTTGTGGAACGAATGTCCCTTTGGTCCGTCTATAATACAGTGAAAGAATTAGACTGGGTCGTCACATAACTTATATCTGCGCATAAAAAAGGACTACGTCTACAGCTATAAACTCAAGCAGACGTTGTATATAACTGCTTTCCATACAACATTTTATGGAACGAATGTCCCTTTAGACCGTCTATAATCTAGCGAAGCTCCGCCTCAAACCGACAAGGAGTCAACTTGCCCTTCCTGAAAACCAGAATCATGTGGAGTTCTTGATTTAAAAAATGCCATGCAACGAAGAGTAAAAGAGGGAAAGAGGGACGAACTGGATTGTCTGCCAAAAGATAAAAACACACATCTTCCCTCTTTTTCTCTTTAACTCTTTGTGAGAAACCTAACCTGGATTATTCATCAGACAGAGAAAAGAGCAATTTTAACGGCCAAACATATGAAACCGCAGATTGCGCGGATAGGGCGGATTAAACAATGCGAATCAGCGTAATCCGTGTAATCCGCGGCTAAAACATTAAAAGTTGGTGAATAGATCAGGCTAAACAACTTGAGTCATTTGTTAAGTTTTTGGATTATGAAGATGTCTAGTGAAAGAATTGGGAAGGGATGTCACATAATTATTATATATTTGCGCATAAATTAAGGATAGCGTCTGCAGCTATGTCCGGCCGAACTTTTTATCCAGTTCGGCCTTGCTCATCCGAAACATGGTCGGGCGACCATGCGGGCAGGTATAAGGAGTTACGCACTTCAGGAGGTCGTCAATAAGCTTCTGCATCTGTTCAGCGTTTAGCGAATCCCGCCTCTTAACCGCAGCATGGCATACTTTTCTCGCAACAATCTCCGCGATCCCGTCCCTCACCGCCCTCCCCCTCCCCTCCTCCATGAGCTCGCCGAGCACGTCACGCACGAGGCGCTCGGGGTTCACATCGCCGAGGCAGGCCGGAAGGTGATCGACCTTGACGGCATTCTTTCCAAACGCTTCCACACCCAATCCGAGAGATCTAAAAGTCTCCCTATAGCCGTCCATGAGGGCTGCCTCCGCGGCGGAGAGGCTTACGCTCACAGGCAGAAGCAGACTCTGGAGCTCGCCTTTCCCCTTCTCGTGGATTGCCATCACTTTTTCAAAGAGTATCCTCTCATGGGCAGCGTGCTGGTCCACAACGACCATGCCCTCTGCATCCTCGCAGATGATATAGAGATTCCTTATCTGCCCGATGGGACGAAATCTGTCAGCCTTCTCGTCCAATAGAACGTCGCTCCCCTCCCAGGGGAGATAACCCACGGTGGGGGGCGCAATGGGGGCCCGCTCGAACACCCCCCCCCCGCCCTTCGTCTGATAGCCGTCCTCGGGTTCCCGTACCGCGTCGGCAAATGGCGATACTCCGCTCTCACGAAACATCCCCGAGCCGCCGAGGGCGCCCGACAGCGCGCTCCTGACGAGGTCCCGCACAAGGGAGGCGTCGCGAAATCTCACCTCACGCTTTGCGGGATGAACGTTCACGTCCACTTCGCTCGGATCGATCTCCAGGAAGACAAACGCCACCGGATGGCGCTTCGCCGGGAGGATTCCCGAGCACGCATCCGCAATCGCGAAGCTCAGAATCTTGTCCTGCACCGCTCTGCCGTTCACAAAGAAGTGCTGATCAGCCCTCGTCCCCCGCGTCAGCTCGGGGCCGCTGATAAAGCCCGCAAGAGAAATCGCCCCTCTTTTCCCCTCGCATATAAGGAGTCCCTTTGCGATCTCGGGTCCAAGGAGAGAGGAGATCCGATCGAGACTTTTTTCGACGGCCGGCGCCTTGATGAGCTCTTCTCCATCCGCGATCAGCGTGAAACCGATCCTCGGCATGGAAAGCGCTTCGCTGATCACAGTGGATGCGATCTGCGAGGTCTCTGCGCGCTCCGAGCGCAGGAACTTCCGCCGCACCGGGGTGTTGAAGAAGAGGTCGCGGACAACCACCTCCGTCCCGTCGGGAGCGCCCACGTCCCGCACATCCCCCACTTTTCCCCCTTCCGCGCTGATCCTTGTTCCGCTGAGCGCCCCCGGCTCTTTCGTGGTAAGCTCCATGCGGGAGACCGCAGCGATCGAGGGAATCGCCTCGCCCCGGAAACCCATTGTGCGGATGCAAAAAAGATCGCTCGCCTCCGATATCTTGCTCGTGGAGTGTCGCGCGAGCGCGAGCAACGCATCCTCCCTCCCCATCCCGCAACCGTTGTCGCGAACCCTGACGAGGGAGACGCCGCCCTTGCGCACTTCAACCCAGATCTCCGTTGCCCCGGCGTCGATGGAGTTCTCGATGAGCTCCTTCACCACGGACGCAGGACGCTCGACCACCTCACCCGCGGCGATCTTATTCGCCACCGATTCAGGGAGTAGTTTTATCCGTGCCACCGCATTTCTCCTGAAGTATCTTCAGCCGATAGAGCGCTTCTATCGGCGACATCCGCTCGATGTTCAGACTCTTGATCTCTTCAATGACGGGGTCCGGCCTCATCTCGAACAGGGTGAGTTGATGCTCCCCGCCTCCTGCCTGAGCGGCTCCCTCCGGGGAGGGGAGCCGGTCCTCCCTGATGCACCCCGCCTCGAGGGCATTGAGTATATCCTTCGCCCGTTCAATCACCTTCTTGGGCAGCCCCGCGAGCCGCGCGACGTGGATCCCGTAACTCTTGTCCGTGCCTCCCGGAACTATCTTGCGGAGAAAAATGATCTCGTCGTTCCACTCCTTCACCGCCACATTGTAGTTCTTCACACCGGGAAGGTTCATCTCGAGTTCGGTGAGTTCGTGATAGTGCGTGGCGAAGAGGGTGCGGGCGCGAACCGAGGGGCTGTTGTGCAGATACTCTGCAACCGCCCACGCGATGCTGATGCC
Organism: Candidatus Auribacterota bacterium; assembly: GCA_026392015.1. GTDB lineage: Bacteria > Auribacterota > Tritonobacteria > UBA1439 > UBA1439 > JAPLCW01. Next base: position 12,510 of record JAPLCW010000200.1, read on the forward strand.
GTCGAATGTGCTCGTGCCCCGCCCGATCTCGTCGAGAATGATAAGGCTTTTCTCCGTTGCGTTGTTGAGTATGTTCGCGGTTTCGTTCATCTCCACCATAAAGGTGCTCTGGCCTCGCGTGAGCTCATCGGAGGCGCCGACGCGCGTGAAGATGCGATCGACTATCCCGATCGTCGCCCGCGAGACAGGAATGAAACTCCCCATCTGCGCCATAAGGACGATGAGGGCCACCTGACGTATATAGGTGGATTTCCCGGCCATGTTGGGACCCGTAATGATGAGGAGCAGGTCGCTCTCCGTATTCAGGAGCGTGTCATTGGGGACAAACCGCTCCTCCGAGAGGGAAAGCTCGATCACCGGGTGACGCCCGTCGATGATTTCGATGACGTCCCCGTCGTTCACAGTCGGGCGGACGTAACGGTTCCTCCGCGCCGCAATCGCCAGGGAGTTGAGCGTGTCGATGAGCGCGATGCCGCGGCCCACCCTCTGTATCTTCCCTGTTTCGCTCACGATCCGCTCACGGATCATCTGAAAAATCCGGTACTCGAGCGCCGCCGACTTCTCTTCGGCGCCGAGTATCTTCGATTCGTACTCCTTGAGTTCCTTGGTAACGAAGCGCTCGCCGTTGGCCACCGTCTGTTTCCTGGTGTAGTCCTCGGGAACCGCGCCCAAGTTCGGCTTTGTCACCTCGATGTAGTAGCCGAAGATCCTGTTGTAGCCTACCTTGAGCGATTTGATCCCCGTGCGCTCGGTCTCCTTTTTCTGGAGCTCCGCGATCCAGTCCTTTCCGCTGCGCGAGATCTTTCTGATCCCGTCCAGCTCCTGATCGTACCCTTCCCTGATGATCCCTCCCTCGCGCACCGTGAGCGGCGCTTCCGGGTCAATCCCCTTCTCAATCAGGGCAACGATATCACCGGTGTCCTCGAGCATGCCACACGCCCCCGCGACGCTCTCCGAGCGAAGCGGCTCCAGCGCTTCTCGGAGAGAGGGAATGAGCTGGAGCGATTGCTTCAGCGCGAGGAGATCCCTCGCGTTCGCATGCCCGCAATCAATTTTTCCGATGAGCCTGTCCGTATCCTTGAAATCCCTGAGCGCTATTGCGACCGACTCGGAAACAGTCACTTTGTCAAAAAGGTCCTGCACCCCCTCCTGCCTCTTCACGATCTCGGGCACCGTGACGAGCGGCTGGAGCATCCACTGACGCATCAGCCGTGCCCCCATGGAAGTTGCCGTGTGGTCGAGTGCCGCGATGAGCGTCCCGTCACCGCCGCCGGTTCTCAGGTTCCGGAGGAGCTCGAGATTGCGCTGCGTATAGAGGTCGAGGACCATATGCTGGGCGGTAAAATATGGCGCGAGGCGGGTGATGTGTGCGAGGGAGGCGTGCCCGGTCTCCTTGAGATAGTTGAGCACCGCCCCCGCGGCGCCGATGGCCGGCCGGAAGGCGCCGCAGCCGAAACCGTCGAGTGACTGCGTCCGAAAAAACTCCTTCAATCTGCCGTAGGAACTGTCGTACTCGAAGAGCCAGTCGTCGCAGGGATTGATGAGCGCCCGCGACTCCTCTCGCATGCGCCGCATAAACCCCTTGTCCTCGGCCAGACTCTTCGGCATGAGGAATTCGCTCGGGGCAAGCCGCCCGAGCTCGCTGAAGAGGTCGCCCTCACGCTCTATCTCCGTCGCCACGAACTCTCCTGTCGAGAGATCGAGGCACGAAATCCCGTAGAGGTTATTCGATCTGTTGATCGCTGCGAGCCAGTTATTGCTTTTCTCCCGGAGGAGATTCTCATCGATCGCGGTCCCCGGCGTCACAACCCTCGTGACCTCCCGCTTCACGAGGCCCTTCGCGACCGACGGGTCCTCCACCTGGTCGCAGACCGCAACCTTGTGCCCCGCCTGTACGAGCTTTGCGATATACTCCTGGGCGGCATGGTAGGGAATGCCACACATCGGCACTTTGTTCCCCTTCCCGCTCTCCCTCGCGGTGAGAGTAATGTTGAGGATCCGGGAGGCGATGAGCGCATCATCCGAGAACATCTCGTAGAAATCGCCGAGCCGGAACATGAGGATGGAGGGAGGAGTTTCCTTCTTGATCCTTTTATATTGGGCCATCATCGGAGTCAGTTGCATATTCAATTCCCTAATAACGCGAGAGTTCCCTTTGGAGCCCGGATTTGCAGCCAAGCCTTATAGCCGAGACTCGTAGCCGGCCCTTAAGGGCCGGCTACGCTGTGGATAACTTTTCTTATTTTTGCCGTCTTACGATAAGTTTTTTCAATTATGCGTGCTTTAATTCCTTATCTTGCAAACAATAATGACATTTCTCTACAGAGGGAAAACGAGTCGGGACTTAAGCCTCTGCTACAGGGGGGGAGCGGGGAACGCGCGTGCTCTCAGTGTCCATATGCCGTTCAGGGCCGCCCTTAAGCAGCGCAATCCTGCGTTCCGCCTTCAATGCCCTTTGCCTGTATCTTATGAGAGGGGGGATGAGCTCAATACAGGCGATCAGGGCGCCGACGAGCACCGAAAAGAAAATAATGACGCTCACAGGGCTTCTCTCTATTTTCCAGAAGAACACCCTGACGCTCGAGCGCTGGTGATAGTTCTGAATGGCGAATATAAGCAGAAAAACCAGTATCACCAGCGCAGCGATAATCTTCTTGGCCACCTTCTTCCGCATAGATGCCTCGTACTGCTTTGCCGGTTTCAATGGGAAAGAGAATTTCCGGGAGGGAGCTCCCTCTCATAGTCTCACGCCGCGCACCGCAATCAGCTCAAATCACCGATGAGCGTGAGCGGCGTGACTTCGCGTATAGTAACACAAACGAGTGTGCCGATCAAATCCTCGCCGCCCTCGAACACCGCGCGTTTGTTCGTCCTCGTCCTTCCGAAGAGCCGCTCGGGGTTCCTCGGGCTATACCCCTCTACGAGCACCTCGACGCGCGCCCCGATAAGTCCCCTGTTTTTCTCTGCGCCGATTCTCTCCTGCAACTTCAGAAGCTCCGCATGGCGGCGCACGATCCCTCTCTGCGCAACCTTGGGTTCAAACTCTGCCGCCCTTGTCTTTTCACGGTCGGAATATTTGAATATGAAGGCACTATCGAAACCTATCTCTTCCATCGCCTGCGCCGTCCTGTTGTACTCCTCCTCTGTTTCGCCGGGAAAGCCGACGATGATGTCCGTGCTGAGCGCGATGCTGGGGATGGCATCGCGGATCCGCCCCACCAGCTCCCGGTAACTCCCGAACGTATACTTTCGATTCATCCTCTCGAGGACCCGATCGGATCCGGACTGGAGCGGAAGGTGCAGATGCTCGCACACCGCGGGAACATCCGCCATTGCGCGTATCAGTTCATCAGGGAAATCCTTGGGGTGAGAGGTCATGAACCTGATCCGCAAAATTCCGTTCACGCCTCCTATCATTCGCAGAAGCTCGGCGAATTTCACGCTTCCCGTCCCCCCCGTTTTGCGTGGTCCGCAATAACTATTCACATTCTGCCCCAGGAGAGTCACCTCGCGGCAGCCGTCCCGCGCGAGCGTCTCCACTTCCGAGAGCACCTCGTCCGCGGACCGGCTTATCTCCGGGCCCCGCACGTACGGGACCACGCAGTACGCGCAAAAATTCTCACACCCCCGCATCACCGGCACGAACGCCTTGAGACGGCTCTTCCTTTTTCTGGGGAGGGCACCCAAGCGCGGCATACGGGAGGCGTCGATATCCACAACGGTGCGACCGCTCCTCGAGGTTTCCTCGACGAGTTCCGGCAACCGGGAAAATGCGTGCGTGCCGGCGATCAGTCGCACGTGCGGGCAGTTACGGGCGATATCCTTTGCCCTCCCCTGCGCCATGCAACCGCACACACCGATAATCAGGTTGGGTTCACGCTCCGCCCTTCCCCGCAGATCATACAGCGCCCCCCATACCCTGTCCTCGGCGTGCTGCCGCACAGAGCACGTATTCAGGATGATAACATCAGCCTCCGATTCGTTCTCGGTGATAATCCACCCATCGAGTTCAAAGAGCCCGGCCATCACTTCCGAGTCATACTCGTTCATCTGACAGCCGAAAGTCCGGATAAAGACTTTTCGGGCAGATTTTTCATAAGTCGTTGTAGCTTCGCTGGTTGGCATTTTTGTTTTTCCTCAAAAAAGAAAAAATTGAAGGGGGCAAAAAATTCACAAGAAAAAATCTTTTTGTGGGCGATTTTGATGTTTTTTGCTCAATCTCTCTAACTTCTTGTAGTGCAATGAGTTTCTTTAATTCTTCTTCCTCTTGTCTTAGACCTTCATTTTTCTGCTTGTAAAGTTCTTCACTCAGCAAATTTTCCAAATAGGCGTCAGTCAATTTTGACTGCTTTTGCAGGTTGCTATTAAGCCTATTTTTGACCTTCTCAAGGTCATCCTTTGAGATTTTTTCAAAGGAAGGAAAATTTGCCGGAGTCACGTTCATCCATCGGCTTGATTTCAGCTTATCGTTTTTAAGAAGAGTTCCTAAGATTTCTGCAACTTCTGATTCTATCTCCTGTGCTTTCACAGTTTTATTCTTACACCTGATAAAGCTTCTATAGGGGCCGGAGCAACGGTACCGTCTTTTCTTCACACCGGTACGATGGTTAGAAACCGAAGATACGCCCACGTATCTATGATTGCACTTTGCACAATAAAGAATGCCCGAGAGCGGATAATCGTTAGCCTTCTTCCTTCGTTCAACCCTTCGCTCTTTTAGCTTTTCTTGGACAAGATCGAAATCTTCTTCTGAGATTATGGACTGGTGTTTGCCTTTTGAGATTATGACTTTTTCAGGCGGGTTTAGAATATACTTGTAGCTCTTTTTAGTCTTCTGTGTTTTATCGTAATAATGCCTGTTCCAGACAAGCTTTCCGGTATAAACTCTGTTTTTAAGAATATCGCCGATGAGCTTGGTGCTAAATATATTCCCTTCTCTGTTCCTGTATCCTTTGCGCGTCAAATATTCTGTAATGGCAAATATGCTTTTATCGCACAGGGACATCGTATAGATGAGCTTAACAACCTTAGCTTCTTGCTCATCAATTTCTAGCAGTTTCCTCTCTTTAGCATACTTATATCCATAGGGAGCATATCTTGCGCCCTGCCAATTGCCTTGTTGAACGCCTTTAACCATTCCGGGGAATACCCTCTCGGCGATTCTATTTCTCTCAAACTCCGCAAAACTCCCCAATTGCTGAAACATCAGCTTCCCCGCCGATGTTGTCGTATCGAATGGCTCAGTGACAGATTTAAAGCCCACACCGTAATCCGAGAGCTCATCTACTAGATTGAGAAGGTCTTTAAGGTTGCGACTGAACCGGTCTATTTTATAGACCAGCACCAATGCGAATTTCTTTGCCTTTGCGTCAGCTATCAATTCTTGCAGCGCAGGCCGCCGCGTTGAATATGCACTCACTCCATCATCACAATAGACCTTAAAAACTTCATACCCTTCCCGCTTTGCAAAAGTTTCAAGATATTCCATCTGTACATCAAGGGAATAACCCTCTTTTGCCTGATCCTCTGTTGAGACGCGAACATATATAGATATGTGCATAGAGTTATCCTTACTATAAATGGAAATATCTTCCTATTATATCATTTGGCTTCATGCGATGTTTTGCAATGGATTTATATTGCTTGATGAATGCAGACCTTCGGTCATTAAGATTCTCTAAATCCCCTTGATCTGGATGACGTGAGTGATATTTGCGCTGAAGTTCCAGACAATTATTTAAATATGCTGTTATATAAGATAGTTCATTCTCATCGATTACTTGTACTGATGGAAATCCTGAAAGACTTTTACGCTTTAAATCCCCTCGCAAACCTGATAAATTCCCGATACTTGAAAGTACAATCTCATCGCATTCCATCAACTTTCCAAATTCCAGCAAATTGTTAATTACTTCTTCGGAAAAATCCGCGGGATTCTGCTTGCATTCACCTATAATGATTCTGCCATTTTCCACAATAGCAAAATCGACTTCCATTTCTTGCTTCCCATTTAATCTTGAAACCAATGCATTGTTCTTACTTAGATCAGCTTTAAATCCGAAGTTGTATCCTAAAATTTTGTCAAGATTTAGATGCTTAAATCCGACAAGATACATCAGAGTTAAAAATACTGTTAAATCAAAATTTTCCTTAAAAATTTGATTTAACTTATATTGCCAATGCGTTTTTTGCACATCAGGAAACAAGATTTCACTGCCACAACCATTGCATACAATATTATTTCTCACATCATCTAACATTTTCCATTCTGCAAGATAACAATTAGGACATTTAGATAGGTACCCCCTAAAAAAGAATTTTCTTTTTATTAAGGTATCAATCATACATTTGATTACATCTCCAGTAAATTTTTCTCCCGGCGAAGCACTATGAATAATCTTGCACATATCACCATAGTTATGAATATCACAATCACCGCTTTTAAACTCAAAAAATAGCTCCTGCAATTCTTTTGCAGTAAAAATGTCTAAGTCCCAATAACTATCAAAATACGTAGCCACTGCACTCATCTTTTTTCTAACAGCAGTATCCCGCAACCATATATCTTTCTTGACAAGTAATGTATATACAATGTCATCAATCTCTGGAAGCATTAAAAGGTGATTTTCATCGCGATTGCCCATCAATATTGTTTTTATGCCTCCGGGAGAAACCATCTTGAAAGACCAATGTTTCTCATTTAGTGCGCGTCTATAGGGTATTTTGTAATTTGAAAATTCTATTTCCCCGACAAAACTATCCAGATAATCTAAAGAATCGAAAAAATTTGGTTTCTTAAACAGAAAATCTACATATTTTTGAAGAGTGATTTGTTCGCTAAACTTGTACGCCAATCCAATTTCTGATTTTAAAATAGTTAAGATATCGTCTTGACTGTAGATTTGAGCCTTATTAGGGAAAAGATCAATAAGTACTTGAGGAATAGAACTGCCTGTTCTAAATGAGAATATTGCATAGTTAGATATCTCACTTTTATCCAAATAGCTTCTTATAATTTTCAAGTCATTTTCGCTAATCTCTGAATCATTGGACTTGATCATAAAGGGCGCATTGCGCAGGCGATAGCGCAAATTATAAGAAAGCATATACCCTTCTAAGCTGTCATCCACTAGGATAAACAAAGGAGCATTAAATATTCTAGAAGGACAAGCAGAATCAATTGTTCGGACAAACCTATCGCTGGATAGTATCGTATGATCATAAATAGATACAAAATCACCATTCAACCATTGAGTGAAAAACTGAATAAAGCTCGCTTGCTTAACATTTTCCTTACTTATATTCAACAATTTAATATATGAGTCATATTTTTTATCAGCTTCCAAATATAAATGATTGATTTGGGAAGTTTTATCATTATTGATACAACCAAAGGCAACCGCATATCTGAAATCATCCTGATGTTCATCGTCTGTAAGATCAAAGAATATAGTCTGTCGGGCAGTTTGATTAATTAAGCGAGTTTTTTCACTTTCAAATAGAGAAAAGATATGAAGGCCTATCCTATCTTTTCTTAGAATTCCACTCTCAAACACATCCGAAATTTTATATACATGAAATACATCATAATCCTCGCTGATGCTATTTCTTATATTTTCAGGCACTGACTCTGGAACCAAAATATTATCTGGTTTGTAGTTGCTAAGCGCCGTCCGCCAAAAGATGTCGCCGCCGGCTATTTTTTCGTATGGGAAATAAGCATTAATACCACCACCCCATAAAACCGAGTTAATTTTTAATAATTTTAAAAATAGATTTTTATCGCCATCGGGGATTAAGAAGGCATTTCGAATAGGCCGGTAAATAACATTAGCAATTGACTGCCTATTATAAGGTGAGACCAATAGCCCGCGATTTGTCATATCTATTACTCCAATCTATTCTTCCATTCTTCTATCTTTTTCAAATCATCCTCAGTGAATACAGGATGACCTTTATAATCGCGTTTGGGTGTAACCCACCCCTTATTTATCCAGTAATAAAGACCTTGGCGAGTCAAACCCAGTTCTTGTGCCGCTTCGCTTAATGTATATCGCTTTCCCATATGTTGCATACTTTACTCCACTTTACACTATTTGTCATCCATAATCTTGCATGTATCAAGAGAGAATTGGCTCGTAGCGCAAGGAGCGGATACTGAGCGAACGGAGTGAGTCGAAGTAGAAGCCTGAGCAACGAGACAATTCCGAATGGGTGGGGAATCTCTTCCCTTCTGCTTTTTAGCCACAATTTGGGAATTGTGGCAGCGCCTTGCCGAAGGCAAGACGCAAAAACATCAAAATCGCCCACAAAAAGATTTTTTCTTGTGAATTTTTTGCCCCCTTCAATTTTTTCTTTTTTGAGGAAAAACAAAAATGCCAACCAGCGAAGCTACAACGACTTATGAAAAATCTGCCCGAAAAGTCTTTA
>JAPLCW010000056.1 GCA_026392015.1 Candidatus Auribacterota bacterium
CAAACTGGGGGGCAATAAATACGTCTGATCAGGTTCATATGGCCTGTATATCTTCGACATCGAGTAATCTCCTTGTTTTGCCGCACCGCAATTTTATCAAAATATACGGCAAAATAGGATTACTCGGACAGGCTCCTAGGCGGCACCGTCTTCTCCATAAACCCGGACGGGAGCGGATTCACTATGCTTCACGAGTTCAATTACACAGGGGATGGCGGAGTAGTATCGGCCGACCTTCTGCTGGTAGGGGATCGTCTTTACGGCATGACCACTCAGGGCGGTGTCAACGATAAGGGGACGATTTTCACCATCAAGGCAGAGGGGACAGGATTCGCGACTCTTCATGAGTTTGACGAAATTACCGACGGCGCGTTTCCGATGAGCATCCTGACTCTTCACAACAGCCGCCTCTACGGGACCACGTGGCTCGGAGGAACAAACGGCAATGGAACCATTTTCTCATGCAATACCGATGGGTCTGATTTCACGGTCATCCATCACTTCAATGATGCTGATAATGAGGGGGCCATGCCGTATGCCGGCCTGACCGTCGTGGAGGATAGATTCTACGGCGTCACGCAAGGTGGAGGGGAGTTAAACGGCGGCGTGATTTACTCAATCAAACCCGACGGGTCGGAGTTTACCATTCTTCATGATTTTAATGTGGCGGCGGATGGGCTTCGATCCATTTCAACCCTGGTCCACGATAACGGATACTTGTATGGCACATGCCCGCTAGGAGGAAATGAGGGGAAGGGGGTTGTATATTACTATGATCTCGAGAACAGGCCTGTACCAACGCCAACGCCTACGCCCATGCCAACGGGGACGCCGAAGCTTCGTGTCATCGTGAGCAGCGAAAATCCGCGCCCCGGGGATCAGTTTACGATTGATCTCGCGGTTGATCCGGTTGCCGGTGCCGTTGATGCATACGGAGGGATGGTCATGCCTGATGGCCAGTTCTATTCGTTCAAATTGGGGCAGCCGGATAAATTAATCAAGGGCGTGAAGCCGCTCGCACTGAAGGTGAAGGGGCTGCGCAGCGCGTACTCGACCAGGCTTTTTTCGACCACCGTTCCCAACACGAGTGCGACGTTCCAGATCATAGTGGCGCTCGTGCCGGAAGGCGTCAAACCGAGCATCGCAAACGCGATACCGGGGTATATAGACCAGAAGATGGTGAAAGTGCAATAAATCAGGCAGCGCTGCCTTATGTTTCGATGAGGCAAATCTTCCGATGGCCATCCCTCATCGTTGTGAAGGATATTCTCAATTCATCCATAATTGTCAACGCTCTGAGATATTCGTCACACCCGCTATATTACTTGCGGTGCAAGGAGTTATGAATAGGCTGCGTGCGCAGGGAAAAATATCAGGGTCAACATCTGTAGACGTTGTATATAACTTCCTGCCTTACAGAATATTCCGGAACGAATGTCCTTTTTAGAAATTTCAGGGAATGAAATCACGGGCGAGATGCCGTGCCGTAACGGCAAGGATATTCGTTCTGTATCAGTTTGGAGGGAAATAAGATCCATACAACGTCTACAAGTAATCTCAAGACCACTGTGCGGGAAGAGAACCGTGAAAAAATCTATTCCATACCTACTATCCCGTTGACTCATTAAAGAATGTTACCCAAGACATCACGCCGTGGGGCAGAAAAACCGCCCGGGTAACAAAGGTTAAAAATAGCGTTAAGTTTTTGCTCGATCGCCTTTCGTAAGTCGAAGGGATTAAGAGCAGCGAACTGTTCTTTGACCCATCTTCTACAGTTCAAAACACGAGTATGTTCATTACGAACGAGTTACGGAGACACAAAAAGTCTTTGGCACTACATTTTGCTTCCCCTGAGATAGCACGCTATAGTTCCCGTATCGTCGGCGGGACCGCTACCCCCA
>JAPLCW010000111.1 GCA_026392015.1 Candidatus Auribacterota bacterium
GTACCCGGACTGATAAGTAATCACTATTGAACTCTGCGTGTTTCGTATCTGTGAGGTTATCCCGTTAAACGCTGACGGTGTCGTATATCCGAATGCCCCCAACTGTGCGGGCGCGTCAGTACCCCCGTTTCCTCCCACATACCCGTAGTAAGCAAAATTCGCGTTCGAGGTGTTATTGAAACTTGCATTGAATTCCACGCTTGTATCGGTTCCGTATGCCGATTTCGAATAGACCTTCGCCTGTTTTGCATTTCCGGACGGGACGGTTATATTCAAATAGCCCCCGGATTCCGTGGCGTTGCCCCCGCCGGCTAGATATGTTTGCCACTTGTTCGTATCCAGAGAGGCATCGTTAAAATCATCAAAGAACTCAAAGGTATTTGTCCCACTGCTCGTGGAGCTCGCGGAAGGGTTCCCGTAATACATGTAGATCGTGGAAGTTCCCGACGCGGCAACCTTGACCCAGAGTGTGGAACTGCCGCCGTTATTCCATGATTCTATCCAATAATCCTGGAGGGTGCTTCCATCCGAGCCGGCAAACCTCAGATCCGCCCCTGTGGCCGGGAAGGATAGCTTCGTATAATCAAAATTAGTGCCGCTTATAAGAGTGACCTTTACCTGGTAATTGGCGACCGACGTCGCCGGTGCCAAAGTGATCGCGCGACGATAGGACCAGGCATATCAGGTATATTATATTGCAATATGTGCTTCCTTCACCCTAGCAAACTTGCTGCAATTTTCGTGCCAAATATGCAGTTTTTCATTATTTGATAAAAAAATCCTATAATGACTTTGTAACGAATGAGTTGAAACAACAGAAATGCAATTGACAAATCTTGATTAGAATTGTAAAAACCCAATTTGCATACTTTGTTTACACCCCAAAACGGTAAAAGTGTACACTTTGTTTACAGCTATTGTCATAGGGAGGAGATCATCTTCCGTATTGGGTGGGTTTCTTTAGGATTATTGTAATGGGCTACTTATGGGGTGGGGGAGCATAATGTTAGCTTGTAGGGGCGCGATTTACTTGTCCTGAGCACTTCGGCTGCGCTCAGTATAAACTCAGTCGAAGGATCGCGCCCGGGTTCGATAAATCGAACCCCCACAGTTGTAGTCCCCTCAAGATTGACCCATTACGGATTACTCCTTTAAAAAGTTATGCGGTGTATACTACAATGAAGCCGCGCAGGGGGGCCTTAAGGCCTCACTGCGTTACTACGAGGATGCAGTGCGAAGAATATGGATCCGGACTTACAACCCGAAAGGATGGTGGTGAAATGAAACGGACAATAGTTTTTACGGCCATTCTTATCACGGTGCTTGCAGCAGTTCGCCCCGCACATACGTGCACAAGTTTCAGGGTAAAGACGGACGATGGATATGTTTTTTATGCCCGGACGATGGAAGGCGAGGTGTCATTTAAATCCACGATTTCCGTTATACCTAAAGGAACCGAATACATAGGGACGCTTCCCGACGGCACGCAAAACGGTTTGAAATGGGCCGTGAAATACGGCATTGTGGGAATGAACTGCGGTGGCATGCCGCTCATGCTTGATGGCATCAACGAGAAGGGGCTCGCCGCCGGAACTCTTCTGTTCCCGGGATTTGCCGCGTATCAGCCATTCGATGCCAAGCAAACGGACAGAACCATAGCCCATTATGAAGTAATCACATGGATGCTTTCCAATTTCGCCACCGTGGGCGAAGTCAAGGAAGCCATGAACAGCGTGCGGGTCTGCCCGGGGCCAACGGCCGCGGTCGGCGACCTGCCGCTCCATTATGTTGTGCATGACACAAAGGGAGCATGCATCGTCATAGAATACGTGAAGGGCGAGCTGAAGGTGTATGACAACCCGATCGGTGTCATGACAAACTCCCCTCCTTTTGACTGGCATCTGATAAACCTGCGGAACTACATAAATATCTCAGCGACAAATGTTCGCCCGTTCGATGTCGCCGGATTGAAAGAGACGGGACTCGGTCAGGGGACGGGCATGCTTGGATTGCCCGGCGACTATACGCCGCCGAGCAGGTTTGTCCGCGTGGTCGCGCTGGTCAGTTCCGCGCTACCGGTCAAGGGACCAGACGAGGGTCTGAATCTTGCCTTCACCATCCTGAATAATGTCGATATAGCAAAGGGCACGGTCCGCGACATGAGCGGCAAGGAACCTCTTTACGACTCCACCGATTGGGCGGTTGTCTCGGACCTGGGGCAGAAGAAATTTTACTACCGGAGATATTTCAATAAAGATTGGCGATGCGTGGATGTCATGAAGGCGTTAGGGAACGCGCAGGGCATCATGTCTATCAAGACAGACCAGCCGCCTGCATATAAGGATGTAACGGATACCGCGCAACGTTACGAGCTTCCGCTCGCTGAATTCCCCGCAGGCAAGCCGTAGACGATGTATCGCGGCTCCGGGAGCTGTTTATGCTGTGCCTTCCCTGTGTGTCAGTTCCTGACATGATCCTTGAGCGGGGGAAAAGAATCTTGAAATCGAGCGTCCGGCGCAGTGTCCGATACTCTATCGGGGAACTTATCTCCGGCCGCCCCTGGATCCGCCTCCGCCGCCCCCCCTGTCAAAGCCGCCCCGGTCGAATCCACCCCTGTTACTGAAGCCGGAGGATCTCTGCTGAAAGTCGCGAGTGCGCGTCTCCCCGCGCTGGCGCGCATAATTGTCGAAATCAAGATTGGAGCGATTGAAGGAGCTCCCTCTGCCGCCTTCACCGAAACTGCCTGCGGAAGGACGACTGAAACCGTCGGCCTGCGAGGTGTCGCGACTTTCGAAGGCCGGCCGATTCACGCCTGAGGGAGCCTGCCGCGCGGAGGGACGCGCGTTATCCGGGGGAGGGAAATTTTTCGTCCAGCCGTTCTTGCCATACTGTTCCCATCCGTCTTTCATACTACGATAGACGTTGCCGTTCCGGTCGGCGAATACGTTATTCTGGAGCGCCTGGGACACCTTTGGCGAATTCAGGGCGCTCTTTGCCTGGTCTGACAGGTGGGCTTCCTGGTTGCGGTTATGATAGAGGTTGTTTCTGAGCTGCTGAGGGGTGTAGGTCTTCCCGTCCACGGTGACCTTTCCGTCGTGCGCCTTCAGGTTGTCCCAGTTCGACTCGTTCCACGGGTGATAGCCGTTCGGTCCCCACCATCCGCCGTGGCCGTCGCCCCAATTCGCGTAGCCGTAAGCTCCCCAGGGAGTGTTGCGGTAGCCCCAGGAACAGTTCGAGACGTTATAGACCGGGCCGAATCCCCACGTTACAGGCGCCGGAAAAAATTCCGCCCCGCACCAGGGAGCGTAGCTGTATCCCGTCCCATAGACCACCGTATTATTGTAAACATAGCTCCCCGTATAGCCCGGCAGGTAGCCGACGGATACCGTGTCGGGGGTGGAGCTGTAGACGTTCACGTATCTGACATTGTACACCGGGCAGTCCGGCGGGATTGCGTATATCTCCTTCGGAACGGAAACGCACACCTCCCATGGCCCCACGGGCGTTGCGGCGACATACCAGATGGCATTCCGGCAGCAGTAGTATTTCTTGTCGGCCTCGATGACGGCATCGGATGTGTTGACGGCATACTCCAGACTGGTGCCTTTTATTTTCTTGAATTTAGGTGCCCCATCGTATGTGACCTTGATATCTGCCGGCCCGCGCTTCACGGCTGCGGTCTGGGGTATCGCCGCGTCGACGACCGCCTCCTTCGCCCGCTCGGTCCCCGCGACGCTGGCGAGGACATCGCCCTTCGATAAGGAGGGAGGGATGGCGCCGAATGCGGGCGGCAGGGTGTTCGATGCGACGTAGCTCCACGGGCCTGCGAGCGACGCGGCCTTGTACCATCGTCCCGCCAGGAGCAGGTAGTACTGCTGCGAGTCGATATCCATGAAAACGTCGCTCTCGGTATTGCTCATGTAGAGGAGCGCGGTGCCCTCGAGCGGGGTGTAGGTGGGGATGCCATCGGTCACGATGAGCTCAGTCGGTTCCGTGGCGACGAGCACGTCGGGAGGATTGCCCGGGCCCGCTTCCTCGGCCGGTGCCGGCGCGGGTGTAATCGCCGCGGCGACTGATGCGGGAGGAGTCGCCGTCACTTTCCACGGCCCCATGATGTCGGTTGCCGCGTACCACCACTCACCCCCCCGGAGATAATACGTTTTTGCGTCGATGTCGAAAAGGATAGTGAACGGTGTGTTGACCACCCGCATGAGCTTTTTGTTGTCCGTCGGTTTCAGCACGGGAGCTCCTTCGAGTGAGACGAGCACCGTTGGGCGGGAGGCAAATACTATTTTCGGGGGAGCCGTCCCGATGCTGTCAATGGCGAGCTGCTCCTTCTCCGCGAGACTGATCCCCGCGAGCAGGCGGTCAAGGGAGACGGTGAGCTTTGTGTCGGGGAAGCTGCGTGTGAGGATCCCGGCGATCTTCGCCTCCTGATCCTCCGTCGCTCCGGGGAGCGTGACCTTCGAAATCTGAATATCCAGGATGGTGACCGTGCGCGCGTCACGGTCGGTGGAGACGTGGGCGTCTATCCAGACGGCCCCGAAGACCGGCTCGGCTTTGTCATCGACCGTCACTGCGACAGCGGCCCTCGCCGTCAGCCTGTCGTCCTTGAACGTTTCGGGCTGGGGCTGGTAGATGACGATCTTGCTCCCCTGGGAGTAGACCTCCTGCGGCCATTCCGGGGTCTCGGCGGGGGGCTCGGATAGCGCTGAAAATACCCCCACACTCAGTGCGAATGCGGCGAACCCGCACACGATTTTTCCGTTGCGTGGAATCATTGTTCACCTCCGTTGGGAGCGGCTTCGAAAATGAATTTCGCCCCGTTGTGGCACAAGATGATAAAACCCGTAGAGTTATTATACATCAGATTCACTGTGACACTTCCTGTTATGGCAGTGGCTCAATTTGGCTGACGTTGATGTGTAGGGGTTCGATGAACCTGTCTTGAGCACTTCGGCTGCGCTCAGTATAAACTCAGATGGTGAAATCAAAAGTGTGGGCTTTTACTTACCGTAGTCGAGACTTAAGTCTCGACTGCAAAATATATCGTAAATCTTAAAAAGCCCACACTTTTTGTTGCATGATCTAAACTCAGCCGAAGGATCAAACCCGGGCACCATCCTTCGACTTTGTTCAGGACAGGTAAATCGCGCCCCCACACATAGGATAATTGTATCCCACACGTAATTAAGCCACTACCCTTATTATTGCCTGGATCGGATGTATCGGCCAGGGATCAGAAAGTGTTGGCTGCGTAGAGAGTCCTCCTGATCAGATTCGTTTTCTGCTCGGTGGCGGGAGAAAGGCTTTTCAACACCTGAGCTTAATTTATTCTCGTTGCGCCGTATCGATGTATTGAACATTCCTGATTACAGCCTTACGGCACCCCGCGGATGAAAAATCTTTAAAAAATACGGAATAAAATCCCCGCTCAACTCGTCTACTATAGTGAGACACGAATTTTTCTCCGAAACAGGGGAGGAGGCTGCAGCGGAGAATGTTTGCGGGGAAGAAGAAATCGTGGAACAAAGAAAGGAGGGAATGGATAGTATGACTGAAAAAGACTTTTGGGATTTCATGAATGGTGCTTTACAAGGAGGGAGAAGCATGATTATGTCGGCCGGCAGGCTCGATGCCCCTCCGGAGATCCGGAATGCCGAAAAGTATTTGGAAGGACACGGCTGTCTTCCGGAGGATTACGGGAATATCGCCGTGCAGACAATAGTCGAAATGGGAGAACTTCTGTTGGAGAAGAAGATCGGCAGTAACACAAAAGAAGTCGTTATGATGATCCTGGCACATCACGGCTGCGACGAAGCTGTTCATGCCCTGAAGAAATATTGCAGGAGGCCTGATAAGGGACTTGAATATTTTGCCGAAACAGCGTTATGGGAATGCCAAATGTGGAATGAGGATCGGCACTGATCATCCCGGCGCATCTTGAATGCGCCGATCTCCATTTCACATCTTTGCGCGCCATAAATCAGTCTCGGGAGGGTGGTGGAATATCCCCTTACCCTCTTCCTGTCTGCCGAGGCATGCGTGCCCTGGCTGCCTGCGGTTTGCCGGCAGGCAGGGCAGGCACGCGGAGGGAGGGCCTTACGCAAGAGGGTGGGGAAGGGGTGGTTTTCTCCACGATACCCCCCGCGCCCTTACGTAAGCTGAACATCTTGCCGGCCGGCGGAGGGGTGTGCCATTTTCCGGGTTGCAGGCAGTCTCTGTTTAACCGTCCCCAATGGGTAGAACTCCGCGGGCATACTCCTTGTCGGTTTGAGGCGGTGCTTCGCGAGATAAAAGTCTCAGGACTTTCCCCGTTTTTTCGATCATCAGTTTCATTTATCTATATGACTATCTGGTTAACTCATCATAATTTACATGTGGAGCGTTTGCGCAGGCCAAGAGCAGACGGTCAAACAGTTCTTTTTCATGATACCTGCGATTAAACCGATAGCAAAATTCATCAAGATAGCGCTGTAGATGCTTTTTATCGAGCCCATGAAAAGTACCTGTGACAAAAGCTTTGGCATTGGAGATAACGATGTGAATCCATCGCAGATGTTTATTCCTTGCGGTGTGGGATGTAACAGCCGGATCATGGAGTATTCCCAAGCGGGTAAGACAGCGATATACATGCAGACCATCAGAGCGTACAGTACTCCCACGAGCAATTCTGGAAAGAGCAAAAGCCTTGACCGAGCGTCCATCGAGACGTTTGATCATTTGGATTCTCGCAAAACGCGGCTTATTATCATCTGTAACACTAACCGCGAAAATGGCTTTAGCACGTCTTGTACCTCTTCCTCTCTTCCTCCCAGGATCAGGGGATCCGGAATATACCTCGTCCATCTCTATCGTGCCGCTCAATGGATACTGCATATCACGGTATGCCATTGCCGTCCTTATTTTATGTATCATACACCATGCTCGTTCGTACGGAATATTAAGCTCTTTAGCCAATTAAAGGGCCGAGTGTCCTCGCTTATCTCTCGCCACAAGGAAAATAGCCCAAAACCACTGGCGCAGTGGTGTTCTCGTTCGATGAAACATTGTCCCCGCGGTTACCGAAACCTGAAGTCGGCATCTTCGACATTGCCACAGGCCTCGGGTCGCAATAGCACCGAAGGCAGACGATTCGCAGCGGGGGCAGGCATGATAAAAATACAGTTCCTGCCCTGATTATGTGTTAATAGTTGCTGAATGTAGTATTCTCTTCTCCATCAGGCTATTACATATTCTCACCTGGGAAAAACGGGGAAACTCCTGAAAGGTCCGCTTCGGCATAGGCAGGGATTGGGCGGATTACAAGCAAGAATCCGCATAATCAGCGTAATCCGCGGTGAAGACATTAAAAGTTGATGAATAGATCAGCCTAGAGTTGCCGCATAAATGCCACCAGATCTTTTTTCTCCTGCGGGCTCAGCTTCAGGCTCAGGACAAGATTGAAAAACTCGATCGTGTCCTCCATTGTGAGGCAGCGCTGGTCGTGCAGGTAGGGCGGCGAATCCTTGATTCCGCGGAGAGGAAAGGTCTTGATTGGTCCCTCGGCGCGTATGTATTGCCCGTTGATCGTCTGCGGCGTATAAAAGTTTTCCGCCTTCAGGTCGTGCATTGTATTGTCCGTGTAATAGGGCGCAGCATGGCAATCGTCGCACCGTCCCTTGCCGAAGAAAACCGTCTCACCCTTGAGCTCGGAATCCGTCGCCTTGCCTGGGTCGAGCCTGCCGAAGACATTCAGCTTGGGAGCGGGGGGGAAGTCAAGCAGTTCCTGAAATTCCGCCATGAATTGGACCTGGCTGCCGCGCTCGAGGATGTTGGCGCCCTTCTTAGTGGCGATCACCGGGTCGCCGTCGAAATATGCCGCCCTCTGCTCGAATTCCGTGAAATCTTCGACGCTCTTCAATGCGCGTTGCGAGCCGAAGAGCCTCTGGATATTCACGCCCCTCAGAGAGGGAGTGTCGAGCCGGTTCCTGTGGGACTGCGGGCGGATATCTCCCACGAGGTGCGTGGCGGCGTCGGTGTGTCCGTTTGCGTGACAATCGAAACATGTCACTCCGAGGCTCGGCTTTTCGCTCTTGCGATCATCGGTCGTGTTGAATTGCTGCTGCGGGAATTGTGTCACGAGAAGCCGCAGCCCCTCGATCTGTTTAGGGTTCAGTATGCCGTTAAAAAGTTCGAAGTAGTTATCGATGGTGACGAGCTGGCCCTTGGATACGTCCCCCATATCCTTGTGCGTGGTGAGATAGATGGGGGCGGGAAATTCGGGGAGGAACCATTCCGGAATGTCGAAATCCATGTCAAAGCGCGTCAGACGAGGGAGCTTCTTGAGAACCATGTCGGGAAAGACCATCCCTCCAACCTCGTGCACGGGGTGCGGAAGCGGGAGATAGGGAAACAGTCCTTTCGCCTTGATCTCTTCCGGCGTCATCGCCGCGAGCTTTTCCCAGGTGATGCCACTCTTCAGCTTCGCCGTGGGGCCCACGGGAATGGGTTTCCCTCCGGACATGGTCACATCGGCGGCAACATTCTTGGAGAGATCATACCGCTCGTTCAAGAGTTTCATGTGCGGTGCCATGCGCGAGGGTTTCGCGGCAATATCCTGTTTCTTGGTTTCCTCGAAGCTCTCTTTGATCACGACCGGGGAATAACTGGATTCCCGTACTTCCTTCTTCTGCGTTCCTTCGGGACTCTCCTTGGAGACGGCCGGGGAATAGCCGGATTCTTCTCCTCCCTTCGCTTCAGGTCCACGGCCCTTTTGCTCTGCCATCGCGCACGAGAAAAGCAATAACACCGGGACGATCAAGATAGCGATGCCGCTTCTCTTCCACGTTCTCATAGGCCTCTCCTCTCCGGCTTTACGCCTGCATGCAACGGAAGATCTATTCACACGCTGTGAAAGATTTGAATCTTCCACAGCCCTATCAATAAGCAACCGGGCTTCACTCGCCGCTGCGATGCGGCTGTTCCTTATTTTGACGGACGGCTCATCCGCGTAATGTGTCAGGTAGCGGGAGATGCCCTAGGGACTGGAGGCACGCTATTTCTCGAACCGAGATTGGATCAGGAGGCAGTTGATTCCCGCATACAGTGATACGCCGGCTTCGCGAATTCTTTTCTCGAGCGCGCTGGGAGATACGAACAATCGCTGCGTTAACATCACTACATTCCCTCAGGTTCATGTTACCATCCCCGAGAAATAGTGTCAAAATTATTGTTGTAAAAAATACACTCCATTCTGTGGAAGGGCCATCGTGGCCCGATCGTCGAGTCTCGATTCTCGCGGCAGGATGCCGCTCCCACACTGTTGTGGAGATTTCTATTTTGGATGGAATTATGGGCGGGGTGGTTTCTGGGCGAGGGTGGAGGAATAACAGCCCGTGCTTTCATTCGAGGTCTCGAGGATCTTGAAACCGGCTGCCTCAACCCAGCTATTGATCATTTCCGCGGGCCTGGGAAACAGTTGAAGCGGTTTTCCGTTCAGACCGGGGAAAACAGCCTGCGCCATTTCAAGATGTGTCTGCTTTATCAGGTTTGTGAAGAGGAAGCAGCCCCCTTCCGTAAGCAGCTCATATATAAGGCGTATGCTCTTCCGCACTACCTCTTCTTCGGGTATCCAATCATAGAATCCCGATGCAATGATTATGTTCGGCTTGGGCCTGACGTTATTGAGTGAATTTGCGCACAGGGCATCGCCGCACACGAAGCACACCGAACTCAATCCGTGCTTCGTAGCCTCGCCCCTGCCGATATCGAGCGAGTGTTCATCGAGATCCCGGCAGACAGCATCTACATCACCCATTCCCTCTTCTCTCAACACATCGAGCAGATAGCGCGCCGAGCCGGAAGCCACATCGAGGAGCGCAGGTTTGCGATCGAGCTTTCTCTGCGCTGCGATTGCCTTCCGGAGCAGGCGCTGAAGGTTTTCCTTCCTCGCCCGTATGCTCTTCCAGGCCGGATGTGAGAGAAATATTCTGTCAATAAATTCACCGATGATAAACATGCCGCTGGCGCGGTTGCAGTAGATGTAATGTTCTGCTCAACAGGAAATTAGACTTTCTTCACAGCTCAGTTTTGTATGATCTCCCTCCATGGTCCTCATGGTTTGTGATCTCACACAGCGTCCGAGGTTAGCAGCCCTTCTCCTGTCTCTTGCATTCTGCAGCTTTC
>JAPLCW010000048.1 GCA_026392015.1 Candidatus Auribacterota bacterium
ACTGGGGGGCAATAAATACGTCTGATCAGGTTCATATGGCCTGTATATCTTCGACATCGAGTAATCTCCTTGTTTTGCCGCACCGCAATTTTATCAAAATATACGGCAAAATAGGATTACTCGGACAGGCTCCTAGCCTGATCTATTCACCAACTCAAAACTGACATACCTGCCCAATAGCACAACAGACTACACGATTTTAACCACTGAAGACGCTGAGGACACTGAACGGTTCACACAACCATCTCATTGATATCGTAATCGCTATTCAGGACGCAGATGAACGCAGAACACGCAGATACAAAAACAGTGTGAGGTGAAAACTCCAGAGATTCAATCTGCTTCTTTGCTAATCTGCGTTCATCTGCGCAAATCTGCGTCCAAACATTCAGTATATTCATTGCCCTCAGTGGTTATGCCCCTTTTACTACGGGCGCCTCGGAAATAATCCAGGCTAGTCCGTTGAAATTGCCTTTTCTTACGTTTGATGAATAATCCAGGCTAGATATTTATCAGGCTAGAGATTTATCATTGACAGCAACAATTATTGATGTTATTCTTAGTTGTATAGTGTGGTAGTACGTGTGGCGAGTGGCCATAAAAGGAGGGGGACATGAGTTTAAGGCACAGGGCAACATGGTTGGTTATGATGGTGGGGATGATAGCATATTGTACCCCATTGGCGTTTGCCGGATCAGGCAGTCTCGATACATGGATACAGGCGAAGGTGAAGGAGGCGGGCGCGACACAGGCGTACGGGGCGGAGAAAGCAAAGCCCGCGGCCTTCTCCACATCATCCATTCTTTCTCATTTCAAAGAAAAGCCCGCGACCGGCGCGGATTCATGCACGGCGCCCAAGCTGTTACTCGACCAAGGCGGGAGCCAAATCTGGGAGACGCTGTGTGAGGCGAAAGGCGCGGCTCTTCGCGAGCGCTTTCTGCTCCACGCACGGCCGGATGATATCCGCCCAATGCTCTGGGTGCAAACCGGACTGACGGCGAGCGCCACTGCTGATTTCGAGGCCGCGAAGAAGCTTGTTATCGAGAACGTCCTGCATGGCGATACTGCGCAGTGCGAGATTTCCGCGTCACGGGCGCCCATTGTTGCGGCAAAAGATGAAATTCTTTGTGCAAAAGACGAGGTGACCGCTCCCTGGGAGCGATGCTGGCTCTTCTTCATAGATGATGCCCCCCTCGCAAACTTTGGGCACGACTGCCGCTACGTCTTTGTCTCGCCATCATTGGACACAATTGTTATCCAGTACGCCCGCATGCCGCTCCGTCTCATTGACCGCAGCGCGAATGAGGAGAGCGTGCGGCCCTTCGATGTGATCGTCGCCTATGCATTCCCAAAAGAACCTGCCCCGGCGGTGGAGAGCCAGCCGGGGCTCGAGGGCGGTGAGAATCTGAGTTTCTCGAACGACGTTTCGCACTGCTATGCGATCGTCATCTCAGGTGGAGCGGATAAAAGTAACAACCACATTCGCTACTGGAATGATGCCTCGTTTATCTACAGCACTTTGACAAAAAAATACGGTTATACAAAAGATCATATCTACGCGCTTATTTCCGATGGAACAAATCCGGCGGTTGACCGAAGTAACGGGACGAACTCACCTACCGACCTCGATGGCGACGGCGCTGTGGACACAGACTACGCCGCTACCCTCGCCAATGTTCAGACGGTTTTCAACCAGCTCGCGTCAATTCTCACCGCACAGGACCAGCTCTTTTTCTTCAGCACGGACCACGGGAACCAGGTCTCCGGCTGGTCGACGAATATCAATCTCTGGAACTGGGAACAGCTCACCGACGCGAACCTGAAGACCATGACAAAGAACCTTCCCTGCCCGGTGATGTTCGCAATGGAGCAGTGCTTCAGCGGAGGGTTTCTCGACGACCTGAATCAGAACAACCGCTGCATTGCAACAGCGGCGATCTACTATAGGTCCTCGTTTTCGGGAAACCTGTATCCCAATTATAACGATTGGTGTTACTTCTGGACCGCCGCGGTGCGCGGGCACAAGCCGGGTGCCCAGCCGTGGCTCGACGGAACAGCCGTGAACGCGGATACGAACGGCGACGGGCGCGTGTCGTTCAAGGAGGCGTACGATTACGCGTACTTGAATAGATATGTCGGCACCGGAGATAACTATGACACCCCGCAGTATCAGTCCAACCCTACCGATCTGGGAAATACGATGTTCCTGGATAAGAATGCTGGCACGTGGACGCCGGATCTCGTAGCGGGGGATGTCTATCCGGGCGACAGCAATAATGCTGAGATTTCAAGTATCGCAGAGGGGCAATCGATCAGACTGTGCTTATATTGGAGCATCAACGATGCCAATGTGTCGCAGACCTTCAGGCAGCAGCTGTGGCTGGATGGCTCGCCCATCGGCTATTCGGACTGGTCCGGGAATGCAGGCACGCACTGGATTACCTCCGTTTCATGGACTGCCACTCCCGGCTGGCACACGTTAACGGGGATGGTTGATTCCCTGTCCCAGATCAGTGAATCCAACGAGTCGAACAACGTCCGTGAAGAGGCAAGCTGTTTCTATGTTTCTCCCCCGCCTTACTGCGTTACCGCGAGCGTCGACAGCAACGATCTATCGGCCTCCGGCGATTCGTTCCGTATCTGGGCGAGCATCCCGAGGCCGATCACGTCGCCATGCTATGTCTTCTTCCGCATCGTTTCTCCGTACTACGGAACATACTACATGACCTCAAAAGGCAAACTGCTTCCTTACCCCGCCCCCTATGTGCCCTATCCTCTCATAGTTTCTACGCCTATTAGTAATTACTACATAGGCGGCCTACAGTTGTGGGGGCTGAAACCGGGGACCTACTATCTTGAGACGGGCGCCGTGGACGCCTATAACCCGGTGACTCTTTCAGGCATCAACTATCTGTCCGATGTCTGTTGCATTCCGCTCTATTTCCGGTGACATCTTACCTATTTGCTTGTCCCGGAAACAGATGCGTTATAAATATTTTGTCAAGTCAACCGTATATGCTTCACACTTCATTGCATTGGCCGACCGTTACGTCTGGCCATAAGCCTGTTCCCAAACAGAGCAAGATGCAATGCAAACTGTTTGTTTCCGGCAATATCTTGCCCATCTCTGAACACATCATCATCCCCTTCCTTAAGCCATTTCCTGTAGTTGAATTGTCTTTCATCATCTGTCGTCCCAAAACCGATATAGAAAGGATTCCGTTCAGTGATCCCGTCGTTGATACCTAATGCGTACACTCTGCAACTAGACCATTCATAATCCCATGGCACTTCGACGATCCCCGCCTTGTAAGGATTCCTTTCGACGTAGCGACCGCACCTGAGAAGGTAATTCTCTTTCTGGATCGGTTGGCTTTTGAAGCGTCCCTGCCATATATGTCCTGCCGTCTCATACTTTCTTATGTAGTAACGCGCATATCCGCCAAGCAAGCGCGCCATCAACAACGGTAATTCTTCAGGTTGGGGTAGCTCCATGACGATATGGAAATGATTTGGCATGATACACCAGTGATAAATACGCGCCAGACATTCCGCCGAATATTGTCTCAATCTCGACATAAAACGACGAAAATCATGGTCTTCATGAAAAATACGCACCTTCCCATTGCTTCTGCTCCATACGTGGTATGCAAGGCTCCCGGTCAGTTGATGTTTCCTTGGTACTCTCCCCATCGATCACCTCCTGATGTTGGAACAGTTTTGCCACAAAATAATATTTGAGTAGTCGGGCTGCTTTTCTTCCAGATTGCATTTCCTGAATGAGCCCATTGTTGGGTAGTGTCGCCACTTTCCGTCTTCCCGCTGTATGCAAAATATTGAAGAGCCTGCCAGATAAAGTATGCTATGTAGAGTAGCCCCCATATATAGTAGACGAGTTGAATTAGAAAATTATTCCAAATATTTTTAATCTTTTTTAAATCCGCCAGGCTATCTCATGATTAAAGATGCGGAGGCTTGTCATGCGAATAATCTGTAATCAGTAACAATCGGGATATGGTGGAATGGGAGATATTCGGAAATGGAATAGAATATGCAGAAAGAATGAATAAGCAAAGGGAATGTAAATAGTTTACAAAATATTTTCTATGCGCCTGTTTGGGGCGCAGGCAGTAAGGTAAGGTGTCACCCTACGTCTCGTCTGATTCGAGAAATCCCTTGAGTTTCCGGCTGCGCGTGGGGTGGCGCATTTTGCGCAGCGCCTTCGCCTCGATCTGCCGGACGCGCTCGCGCGTGACGTTGAACACCTTCCCCACCTCCTCGAGCGTCCGGGGGGAACCGTTCCCGATGCCGAAGCGCAGTGTGAGCACTCTCTGCTCGCGCGGGGTGAGCGTCTCGAGCACGCTCTCGATCTGTTCCTTCAGCAGGGCGTAGCCGGTGGCAGTGGCGGGAGACTCCGCGGACTTATCCTCGATAAAATCCCCGAAGTGGCTGTCGTTGCTGTCGCCGATCGGCGTCTGGAGGGAGATCGGGTGCTGCGCGATCTTCATGATGCCCCGCACCTTATCCACCGCCATCTCCATCTCCTCCGCAATCTCCTCCGGCGAGGGCTCCTTCCCATACTCCTGGACGAGTTTCTTCGACGCCCGCACGAGCTTGTTGATGGTCTCGATCATGTGCACCGGGATGCGGATCGTGCGCGCCTGGTCGGCGATGGAGCGGGTGATCGCCTGGCGGATCCACCAGGTGGCGTAGGTGGAGAACTTGTAGCCGCGCCGGTACTCGAACTTGTCCACCGCCTTCATCAGCCCCATGTTCCCCTCCTGGATGAGGTCGAGGAATGAGAGGCCGCGGTTGGTGTACTTCTTGGCGATGGAGATCACAAGGCGGAGGTTTGCCTCGACCATTTCGCTTTTCGCGGCGTGGGCGCGGTGGGCCCATATCTTCAGATTCTCCGCTTCCTTCTTCAGCGCTTCGAACGGGACCCTGGCTAAAACCTCAACCGCCTGGAGCTTCTTCTGCAGAGCGGGGATCCTCCGCTTCGCATTCCTTGAACGGCCCTTCTTCATGCGCTCGATCTCGCGCTCGATCTCCAGCGTCTTCTTGAGCTCATGTTCAATCGGCTCAATAAATTCCTCAATCGCATTCTGTTTGAAGAAAAACTGTTTGATAAAGGCGACGATCTGTTCCTGGAGTTTCTGGTAGTCGCGCTCCAGCCTCTTCCTGAGCTTGCCCTCCGGCTGGGCCTTCCTGATCTGGAGATACTTCTTCTTCATCTGCTCGTCGATCTTTCTGATCTCGGAGCCTGTCTTCTCCGCCGCGATAATGTAGGTGTCACGGTTCTTAACCTTTTTATCCTGGATCACCCTGTCGAAGCGCTCCCGTCCCGTGCAGACCCTTTCGGCGAGCTGGAGGGCGAGCGTCGGCGTGTAGCCCAGAGAGAACAGGATATGCCTGATCTGGGTCTCGGCCTTCTCGATCCTCTTGGAGATCTCAACCTCCTGTTCGCGCGTGAGGAGGGGGACCTGTCCCATCTGCTTGAGGTACATCCGCACCGGATCGTCGATAAATTCGAGTTTCGGAGGCCGTACCCTCTTCTCCGCCTTTCCCGGCGCCGCCCCCGCGGCTTTCTTCTTTGCCGCCTGCTTGTCGTCGATGATCTCGATATCCATCCCCCGGAGGAGCATGATGATGGAATCAATCTCCTCCGCGGAAACGACACTGTCGGGGAGCGCGTCGTTGATGTTGGCGTAGGTGAGGTACGTTTGATCGCTCGCAAGCCTGATGAGCTCTTTTATCTTTTGGTTTCTCTCAGTGGACACCATGGTTTCTCTTCTCTCCGCTCTGTTCAACGTCAGGAAACTTTCAGAAGCTCCGTTTTTTGCTTCATCAGGAGCCTCTGTAACTCGACGATCTCCGCGTTCGGCGCTCCGCCCCGCTCCCTGCGGCTGATCTCCTTTGTAATCCGCCCCAACTCTTCCTTGAGGTTGCGCCTCTTGAGGTAGCGTATGCAATCGCGCACGACCTGCCCGCTGTCACCACTCGGCTGTTCCTCCGTGATGAGCATGCTGAGCACCGCCGTGCAGCGGTCGTCGGCAAGGCACGCGAGCAAACGCGAGCTCCCCGCCCATTGCTCCCGTTCGAGGAGATCAAATGCCCGCCGGGCGATGGTCTGGAGGTGGGAATCCCGGAAATCCTCCGGTGTCAGCTCCGAGGCCACCTGGCGGATGATGGTTTCGTCCTCGACCATGAGCCTTACGATCTCCCTCTCCCCCGGCGGAAGGCGCAGCGGTTGTTGCGGCGTGCTCCCCCGCTCCGCGCGGTCCGGGGAGGGTGCACTCGCGCTGCGCGTCCTCTTATTGATCTCCCTGATGATATATTCCTGGGCAATATCAATCCGCTCGGAGAGCTTCTTCCGATAGGCTTCCCGGAACACCTCATCTTTTACCTGCGCGAGCGCATCGAGAAATTCCGAGGCGATTCGCGCCTTCCCCACCTCTCCTGTCACGCCGTGGTTCCGGCAGAGCCGCTCCAGGAGGAAATCAAAATACTCGGGAGCCTCCCCCATCAATTTGCGGAACGCGCCGTCCCCCTTCTCGCGCACGAAGGTATCCGGATCATGGCCCCCGGGGAGCATCAGCACCCGCACCCGGAGACCCTCCTGAAGAAATGCATCCACGCTCCGCAGCGCGGCGTTCTCCCCCGCGGCGTCGGCGTCGAAGCTCATCACCACCTCGTGACTCCCCTCGCGCGTGTAGCGCCTGAGGATGCGCGCGTGGTCAGGGGTGAATGCGGTCCCCTGCGAGGCAACGACATTGGTGATCCCCGCGCTGTAGAGCGTGAGGTAGTCGAAGTAACCCTCCACGACAACCGCGGTTCCCGTATCCACTATCGAGCGCTTCGACAAGTGGAGGCCGTAAAGGCTCTTGCTCTTGCTGAAGAGCGGGGACTCCGGGGAATTCATATACTTGGGGTTCCCCTCGCCGAGGACCCTCCCGCTGAACGCGATAACGCGTCCGCTCACGTCGCAGATCGGGATCATGAGTCGGTTGCGGAAACGATCATAGAGTCCGTCCCCCCGTTCCTTTTGCATCACGAGGCCGAGCGCGAGCAGCGATTCCCTCCGGTAGCCCTTCTTGCGCGCGGCGCGATAAAGCCCTTCCCATGAGTCGGGGGCGTAGCCAAGCGAGAACTGCCCGATGAGCGCGTCGGTGATCCCCCGTTTTCTCAAATACGCGTGCACCCTCTTCCCGACGGGCGTCGCGAGCTGCTGCGAGAACCATTTGGCGGCGAATTCGTTGATGCGGTAGAGCTCCTCCCTCTTCTCGCCCTCCCGCTCGTCCGCCGTGGAATACTCCGGGATCGCCACGCCGGCCTTCTTCGCGAGGAGCCTCACCGCCTCGGGGAAGGTCACCCGCTCGTAGCGCATGACAAAGTTGAAGACCGATCCCCCATCCCCGCAGCCGAAGCAGTGCCATATCCCCTTCTCGGGGCTTACGAAAAACGAGGGTGTCTTCTCATTGTGGAAGGGGCAGCACGCCTTGAAACTCCTCCCCGCCCGCTTGAGGGGGATATAGGAGGAGACAATCTCGGCGATGTCGTTTGCCGACTGTATCTGTTCCACAATATTCTGCGGTATCATCTGTTCTGAAATCCCCGGTGAGTCACTCTTAAGAATGGCGATTAGGCGACTGCGTGATTAGGCGATTAGGTTAAAACAATAAACACCCAATCGCCAAATCGCTCAAATAACTTGCAGTTTGAATTTCATCCTCGCGTGGTCTACAGGGGGAAAGCGGCCTCACTTCCGCTCCACCCGTGCGAAACCCGAACAGCAGGTGATCTCCATGCGTTCCTTCCGGCACGTGGCGTCGAGGAGGAGGTTGAGCCCGAGCGTGTCGCTCGCGATGTGACCGGCGATCACGACATTGATGCTGTGCTTCTTCGCCTCTTCGAGGTGCTTCTCGCTGAGGTGCATGCCGACGAGCGTCCCCACACCCGCCTGAGCCAGCTTCTCCAATATCTTCACCGAACCCTCCGTCCCGCCGGTCATGTCGACGAAAATCCTTCCCGTGCGCCGTCCGTCTTTCCCGGAGAGAATCCGCGGTGGAACATTCCCCTCGATCGCCGCCTGGTACTCCGGGATCTCCTCAAGGAGATCGATGATCTCCCCGAGGCACTCCGGCTTCTTCCGGTCGAAGAGACGCTGCAGGAAGGAGGTCGCGCAGTTGTCCGCGGGGGTGTGTATGCAGGCGAGGGGAATGCCGAGCAGCCGCGCGGCGTCCACGGCGCGATTTGTGTTCAGGGGCATCACCCTGTGCTCCACCTCACGTATGCGGTCCTCGAGCAGCGACTCCGCAATATTGATCGGGACGCCGAACATGTTCACAATATCCGCCTGCATGCGCATGACGTTATAGAAACCCGCATAGGCCCTGCCGACGGGGTGGTGCGACATAACGAGATCAATCTTCGCGCCGCGCTGCCGTAACCTGTCGGCGAGGGTGATCTCCCCCACATCGATATCGACTCCGACGAGGAGACCCCGCATCTCGGCCGAAGCCTCTCCGAAAAGAATTCTCGTATCCGCGTACGGATTGTCGAGCCGCTCCTTGTCAAATGCGCGTTTGCCCCTCTTCGACATCTCCTCGTAGGCGCTGCGAAGGGCCTTCATCTCGCGGTGGACACGTATCTGCCCGCGGGGATCGTTTTTCTGCCCCTCGGCGAGGGCGCGCGCAAAAAAAGCTCCGAGTTTCATCTGTTGTCCATTCCTCTCTTGCCGTGGAGATTCGCAGGATCCGGCGTAGCCGGTGCGGTTCTCACGCCTTTTTCCGGTGTTCTTTGAGCGTCACCAAAGAAGTCGAGCTCGGTTCTCGCCCTGACCGCGGGAAGCTTCTGAATCACCTCGTCCGCCGGAAGCGATTGGACCTGCGGATACACGCGCGAGGCGAATTTGTACGCGCCCGGCACCGTGGAAATGGCCAGCGGCCCGAAGAACGAATTCTGCGTCACGGCATTCGCAATGCGTTCCACGCGAACCAGAGCGAGCAGTATCAGGACAAGGAACGCGAACAGGAGCGACTTCGCCCCTCCCAGGACCGCCCCTCCTCCATGCTCAAGAACTGCAATTCCCGGAAGTTCCATCATCTGGTGAACCGTCTTATTGAGCATATAGAAAAAAATCAGCACCGCGAGAAAGATCGCCGTGAATGAGCATCCGAGGGCGATGTTCCGCTCGACGGAAATACGCTCGAGCAGCTTGTC
The DNA here is from genome assembly GCA_026392015.1 of Candidatus Auribacterota bacterium. GTDB lineage: Bacteria > Auribacterota > Tritonobacteria > UBA1439 > UBA1439 > JAPLCW01. The sequence goes on from JAPLCW010000048.1 coordinate 9,223, forward strand.
CGCACCCAGCTCATAAAACTTGAAAGACAACCCCAGAGCGCACAGGATGCCAAGGAAACGGAGGAGCTCTCCCGAAAAACCTCGACGATACCCGATGACTACTCCGCGGAGGATGAAGATGGCGACTACAAGGTCGAGCCAGTGAAATTTCATACGTCCCGGGGGCTGAAAGCAGAAACGAGCCCTAGTTTGTAAAAAACACAATATAGTATCAAATACCGAATATATATGTCAATTATTCGCGCGATCGGTAGGTAAGGGGTCACTTATGGGTGGTACATTGCTGAATATGTCATTCCTGCACTTCGACTGCGCTCAGTGTAAACTCGAGCAGGAATCAAGGTTTCATAATGGATCCCTGCTTTCGCGGGGATGACAAGCGAAATGGATACCACCCATAAGTGACCCCTTACATCGGTAGTGTCTCAATTACACGTAGAATATAGCCATTCTATGCTGTAGGGGCGTGATCCTTCGGCAAGGTCCCTTCGACTTCGCTCAGGGTCTTCGACAGGACAAGTTTTATCGCGCCCGGGTTCGATCCTTCGGCTGGGTTTCTACTGAGCGCAGCCGAAGTGCTCAGGACGAGTTCGTTGAACCCCTACACATCAAAGGAACCCAAATTGAGTCACTACTCCCAGCCGGTATTTCTTGAGGAACTGCAGCGCTTATGCTTTAATTGTTAAGCTATTCCCTATTTGTACTTAACATATTGGCGCATCTATGGACCAGGCTATCATCAAGGCTTTTGAGAAGGCGAAGCGGGAAGAACCCCTTTCCCGGACGGAGGCGCTCGCCGTCGCCCGCAGCACACCATCCGAGTTGCTCCGGGCTGCGGGAAACGTAAGGGAAATTTTTATCGGAAATACGGTTTCCCTGTGCGCGATCGTCAATGCCAGGTCAGGCGTCTGCGGCGAGGATTGCGTATTTTGCGCCCAGTCAGCCCGATACAAAACCGGCATTGCCGTCTACCCGCTGCTCGCAGGCTCTGAGATCATCGTGCGCGCGAGGAAAGCCGTTGAGCTGAAGTCGCGCCGATTCGGCATCGTGACAAGCGGGCGTTCCCTGAGCGCAGGGGAAATGAATGCGGTGTGCGATGCCGCGCGCGCGGTGAGAGACCAGGTCGGCATCAGTCCCTGCGTTTCGCTCGGTGAGCTCACCTATGACAATGCGGTGATGTTGCGGGATTCCGGAATCTCCCGGTACCACCATAATCTCGAATGCAGCGAAAGATTTTTCCCCTCCCTCTGCACAACGCATCGCTGGAGCGACCGTGTGCGAACCGTGAGCGCGGCCAAGGAGGCCGGGCTGGAGGTATGCTCCGGCGGCATATTCGGGATCGGCGAGACATGGGCCGACAGGGTGGATCTCGCGCTCCGCGTAAGGGATCTCGACGTCGATTCCGTTCCGCTGAACTTCCTCACACCCGTGCAGGGCACCCCGTGTGAGGGCCAACCCCTGCTCGCCGCGGAGGAGGCGCTGAAAATCATCGCTCTCTTCCGCCTTATTCTTCCCCGGAAGGAGATACGGATTGCGGGAGGGAGGATGCAGGTGCTGAAGCGAGAGCAGCGCCGTATGTTTTCTGCGGGCGCCAGCGCACTGATGGTGGGGGATTATCTCACCACACAGGGGAACAAGCCCGAGGACGATCTGCGGATGATAAAGGAATTGGGATTGGAGATCGTCTGACATTACTGTTCGGGAGACAGAATGGAAAAGCAAGAATATAGAATACAGAATTCAGGAGTCAGAATCCAGAATACAAAATTAAGAATAACGGCATTTCAAGGAAACGTTTTTCTCCTGACTCCTGAATTCTGTATTCTGTCTTCTGTATTCTGAGGTAGTTACGATGACGCGTGTAAAAAGGGTTGCCCTGGTCACGGGGGCGGCGAGGGGACTCGGCGCCCGAATCGCGATCGATCTCTCCCGGTCCGGCTACCGCGTGGCAATCAACTACTTATCGGAGAAGCGCCTCGCGGGCGGGATCGTGCGCAAGATCAGGCGGGCCGGTGGCGAGGCGCTCGCAATCCGGGCCGACGTGGGGAGGAGCGACGAGGTAGATGCGATGGTCGGGTCGATCATCTCGGCATGGGGGAGACTGGATCTTCTCGTGAACAATGCCGGCCTCACGCATAACTCTCTCCTCATCGGCACCAGGGAGGAGATTTGGGATCGGGTCGTGACCACAAATCTGAAAGGTGCCTTCAACTGCTCGAGGGCAGCGGCGGCCCGGATGGTTCGGCAACGTTCCGGCCATATCATCAACATCTGCTCGATACTTGGAGTGCGAGGCGGGAAGGGCGAGTCGGCATACGCAGCCTCAAAAGCGGCGCTCATCGGATTCACGAAGAGCCTCGCAAAGGAGATGGGCCCCTGCGGAATCTGCGTAAACGCCGTGATTCCCGGATTCATGCTCACGCGGATGGGGCGGTCCGCCTCCGGCACTGTCAGGGAAGACGTGCGAGTGGACAGCGCCCTCAAGAGATTCTCCGATCCGGGGATTGTCGCGCAGTTCATCGCCCATCTTTCGGGGATGAAGATCGTCACGGGACAACTCTTCAATCTTGACGGGAGGATCTACCGGTGGTCATGAATCCGGAGAGAGCGGTCGTCGTGACCGGAATGGGTCTGGTGACCCCCCTGGGCCGCGATCAGGAACAGGTGTGGAGCAAACTGATCGCGGGAGCAAGCGGAGCCGCCCTGCTACCTGAAGGAGCATTGCGGGATACGGGGGCGAGCTACCACTGCCCCGTGCGAGATATGGAACAAGAGCATGCATGGAGCCGCTCCGTGTCTTTCGCGAGAGCGGCCGTGGAGAGCGCAATCAAGGATTCCGGGATCGAACTCGAAGCGTGCGCGGATAGGACAGGGGTATGCGTGGGGTCGAGCAAGGGGGCCATTGCCGCACTCGAGGAGATCTGTCGGATGCGGCATGGCGGCGGATATGCCGCGGGCGAGGGTGAGGCGTTCGCACATTTCTATCTGAAGAGCGCGGCGCAGGAAATCGCCGGTCTCTTCAGGCTCCGAGGACCTGTCAGCGCCCCGATGGCAGCCTGCGCCACCGGCGCATACGCGCTTCTCATCGGCAACCGGATGATCGAAAGGGGAGAGGCCGATATCGTCATCGCCGGAGGGACGGATTCCTGCATCACGCCGCTTCTGCTCGCCGGATACAAAAGAATGGGGGTGCTGGCGGGGAACGGCGGCTCACCCCAGGAGGCGTGCAAACCGTACGACGTCCGGAGAAACGGTTTCGTACTCGGCGAGGGATGCGGGATCGTGATTCTCGAGGAACGGGAACACGCGCGGGCGCGGGGCGCAAAGATTCTCGCGCTCTTCCGGGGGGGCGCCGTCGGGCAAGACATTCACCATGCCCTATCCCCTGATCCGTCGGGAGAGGCGATGGCGGAACTGATCAAGATCGCGCTCGTGGCGTCGCACGTCGGTCCCGAGCGAATCGACTATATCAATACACACGGCACAGGCACCCGGCTCAACGATCCGGCAGAGACGCGGGCGATCAAGGCGGTATTCGGAGCTGCCGCTTCGCGCCTCTCGCTCAGCTCCACGAAACCGATGACCGGACATCTCCTGGGCGCCGCGGGGAGCGTCGAGTTCATCATCTCTCTCATGGCGCTCCGTCACGGGGTGGTGCCGCCGACAATAAACCTGCGCTGCCCCGATCCGGAGTGCGACCTCGACTATACGCCCCTCGCGGCAAAGACGCGCGCCATTGAGAATGTAATGTCACTCTCATCTGGCTTCGGCGGTCATATCGGGGTGCTTATAGCGGGCAGATATTCGTAGCCGGCCCTTAAGGGCCGGCTGCGCTGTGGATAACTTTTAATGTTTTAACCGCGGATTACGCTGATTACGCGGATTCGCAATGCTTGGGAATTTGGATAAATGTGGGAGTGGCTTTCCGCCGCAATCATCGGGGCAAGATGCCCCTCCCACAATTGCGAAGCCTGTTTAAAATTAATGGCTCTCTTCCATTCTGTGTGGGTGTGGTACATTCTCCTCCCCCCCTTCGGAGGGGGAGGGGATAAAGATATTTACCCACACAAAGTGGAAGAGAACCAAATTAAAGAGGCTAGATCAAAATCTTCTGTATCTCTGTGCCCTGACAACAAATTTGGCTTCGGCAATCGGCTGCACCGTGGATAACTTTTGGAGGTAGTACATATGCCGGCACTGGAAGAGGCGCTTGCACAGGAACTCGACAGCTTGAGAACGCGCGGCCTTTACCGAAGCCCGCGCCTCGTTAGGGAGGCCCAGGGGCCGCGAGTGCGAATAGACGGCAAGGACTACCTCTGTTTCTGTTCCAATAATTATCTTGATCTGGCGGCGCACCCCGAAGTGAAGGACGCGGCATCCGGCGCCATAATGCGGTACGGATGGGGAAGCGGAGCGTCCAGGCTCATCTCCGGAACCATGGAGCTCCACACCGCGCTCGAAAAGGAGCTTGCGGATTTCAAAAGGGCCGAATCGGCGATTCTCTTCCCCTCCGGATACATGGCGAATCTCGGCGTAATCAGCGCCCTTGTGGGGCCCGGAGACACGGTCGCGGTCGACAAGCTCGACCACGCGAGCATTATCGACGGCTGCAGACTTTCCGGCGCCCGGCTCAGGGTATATCCGCATGGCAATACCGGGAAGTTGGATAAGATCCTGCGCGAATCTTCCGGATCACCCAGGAGGCTCGTGGTGACCGACAGCATTTTCAGCATGGACGGCGATCTCGCTCCCCTCGAAGAAATAGCGCGTATCGCGCGACAGCGCGGCGCATGGCTGATGGTCGACGAAGCACACGCCACGGGGGTCCTCGGCGCGGGCGGTCGCGGAGCCGCCGAACTGCTGGGCGTGGAGGAGGAAATTCCCATATCCCTGGGGACGCTGAGCAAAGCACTCGGCGGAAGCGGCGGTTTCGTTGCGGGCTCTTCCGTCCTTATCGACTATCTCCGCAACAAAGCCCGCAGCTTCATCTACACGACAGCCCCCCCGCCGGCGACCTGCGCCGCGGCGATAGCCGCCATCCGGATTGTCCGGCGGGACGCCGTGCTCAGGGAATCTTTGATCTCTAAATCGGACCGCATCCGCAACGGCCTCGCCGCCCTCGGCTTCGATACCATGGGAAGCAGCTACCATATCATCCCTGTTCTGATGGGAGAAGCGAGTCACGCTATCGAGGCGTCGGATGCGCTGTTCCGGAAAGGAATTCTCGCCCCCGCGATCAGGCCTCCCACGGTGCCGCGGGGGAAAAGCCGCATCAGGATCACCGCCACGGCCGCGCATACGGACGAAGATATCGAATGCCTCCTTGAAGCATTCAGGGATGTGGCGAAGAGCAGTGCTGCACTGCATCAGGAGGTCAGAGCGAATGTACCGAAAAAATAGACTCCTACAGCAGGACAAAAAACATCTCTGGCATCCGTTCACGCAGATGCATGAATGGGAACAGGATGAACCGCTCGTGATAGAATCGGGAAAAGGCTGCTTCCTCAAGGATCTGAAGGGGAGGAAATATATCGACGGCGTTTCATCCCTCTGGGTGAACGTGCACGGCCATAGGAAGAGGGAGCTGGATCGAGCCATAATACGCCAGCTCGGGAAGGTCGCACACACGACCCTCCTCGGCCTGTCCAGCATTCCATCGATTGAACTTGCCGGCGAGCTCGTCAGGATTGCTCCCCCCGGCCTTACAAGGGTGTTTTATTCCGACGACGGATCGACGGCGGTGGAGGTCGCGCTGAAGCTCGCCTTCCAGTTCTGGCATAACAGGGGGGGGACGTATCGGCGGAAGCGGAAGTTTATCAGATTCAAGAATGCCTACCACGGCGATACGCTGGGGGCCGTGAGCGTCGGGGGGATTGACCTGTTCCACGATCTCTACCACCCGCTCCTCTTCGACACGATCGAGGGGCCGTCGTTTTATTGCTATCGCTGTGAATTCGGGAAGGAGGCGGCGTCGTGCGATCGAGACTGCCTTGCGGGGCTGCAATCGGTTACGCGCTCCTACAGGGATGAAATCGCGGCCATGATTATAGAACCGCTCGTGCAGGGCGCGGGAGGGATGATTGTGGCTCCGTCCGGTCACCTCGCGGCCATGGAGAGGCTTTGCAGGGAAAACAACATCCTCCTCATCGCCGATGAAGTCGCGGTGGGGTTCGGGAGAACCGGAAAGATGTTCGCCTGCGAGAACGAACGGGTCTCCCCGGACATCCTCGTGCTGTCAAAAGGGATCACCGGGGGATACCTCCCGCTCGCGGCCACGCTCACCACGGAGAAGGTCTATCGGGCCTTCTGCGCGCCGTATCGCATGAAGAAAACATTTTTCCACGGCCACTCCTATACCGGCAACGCGCTCGCGTGCGCGGTCTCCCTGGCAAACCTCACGCTCTTTCGGAAGGAACGCATCCTGGAGAAATTGCTGCCCAAGATCAAAATAGTGACCCGACTCCTGAAGATATTCCGGGACCTCCCGCACGTGGGAGACGTACGGCAGTGCGGATTTATGGCGGGGATCGAACTCGTCCGCAGGAAGAAGAACAAGGTTCCCTACCCCTACTCATGGCGCATGGGTCACCGCATATGCATGCGTGCCCGCCGCTATGGTCTTATCCTGCGCCCCCTGGGGGATGTCATCGTGATCATGCCCCCACTCTCCATCCCCGAGAGACATTTGCGCCGCATGATCGGCCTGATCTACCGCTGCATAAGGGAGGAAACAGAGTGAGTGCACGCACCCTCTTTATTACAGGCACAGACACCGGCGTCGGGAAAACGGTCGTTACCGCGCTCCTCGCTTCCCTCCTCATCCGCCACGGGCGCGACGTGGGAGTGATGAAACCGGTCGCGAGCGGCGGCGTGGAGAAGGAGGAGGGCCTGCGCTCCCAGGATCTCATCTTTTTAAGGGAAAGGTTGAGACTCACCGATCCGGAGGAGCTGATCAACCCGGTCTGCTTCAGGGAACCGCTTGCCCCGGCGATTGCGGCGCGGCGTGAGGGAAGAGAGGTGGATCTCGGAATCCTCGATAAGGCTTATGAACAGTTGAAGAGGTCCCATGAATTTCTTCTGATTGAGGGAATCGGGGGACTCCTCGTCCCCCTGCGGGACCGCTTCGCGGTGGCCGACCTCGCTCTTCGATGGGAAACTCCGGTTCTGGTCGTTGCGTCCCCCCGTCTCGGCACGATCAATCACACATGCCTCACCCTCTCTCACGCCCGCGCACACGACATCAAAACCGCCGGTTTTCTTTTCAACGCGGCCCGTGAAACCGATGGCGGCGGCGATTGGAAATCCAGCGCCGCGTGCATCGATGAGTTCTGTGGAGTTCCTTTCTGGGGTATGCTACCCTTCGCGGGTGAACTGTCGAGCGGGGGAAGCGCGTGGGAATCGCTTCTCGGCGAAGCGGATCGGCAGCTCGCGCCCCGGCTGGAACAGTTCTTCGAATGATGGAAAAGCAAGAATACAGAAGACAGAATACAGGAGCCAGAATTCAGGAGACAGAATGGAAAAGCAAGAATGCAGAATACAGAATACAGAATACAGAATTAAGAATAACGACATTTCAAGGAAACGTTTATCTCCTGTCTCCTGAATTCTGTATTCTGTCTTCTGAATTCTGACTTCTTGAATAGTTACTACCGAACAAAGGAGGAGACGATGAGCGCACACGAAGCGAAGGGTCTCGGGGAAATCGATGTGAACCTGAACAACCTCTACCACGAAGAGAGTTTCACCGATATGAAGGTCGCCTCCGTGCGGCGACTCACACCGATCAGACCGGATGGGACGCCGGACGCCGGACGCACACCGATATTCATAGGGCAGGCACATGTGATGACCGCGGCGGGGACAATCCCTGTGAGCTGTCCGATCGAAGCGAGGACGATCGAGGAGGCGATGCAAAAATTCCCTGAGGCGGTGAAAAAGGGCGTGGAGAAGATGGTCGCGGAATTGAAGGAGATCCAGCGCGAGGAGGCATCCCGCATCATACTCCCCGGAGAGGGGCCGGGTAACATCCAGCTTCGATAATGTTGCGCCTCCCGGATAGCGGAGAGGAGGAGGGAGTGGAAAAGAAAATCGCAATCGCAATTGACGGGCCGGTGGGATCGGGGAAGAGCACCATAGCGAAACTCGTGGCCAGAGAACTCGGTTACACCTATATCGACACCGGGGCGATGTACCGGGGGATTGCCCTCAAGGCGAAAAGGATGAGGATCTCATGGGAGGACGCGCAGCGGATGGCCTCCCTCGCGGGTAGTACCGAGATTGTGCTCCTGCCGGCCACGAAGGAGGAACTCACCTCGCGCGTGCTGCTGGATGGAGAAGAGGTTTCGTGCGAGATCAGGGAGACCGATATCGGCGAGGGGGCCTCGAAGAGCAGCACGATTTCGGGAGTGCGCAAGGCCCTCGTGAAACTGCAGAAGGGAATGGCCGTCTCGGGCGGCGTGGTCATGGAGGGGCGCGACATCGGCACGGTCGTTCTCCCCGGCGCTGAATTGAAAATCTTCCTCACCGGTTCAATAGAAGAGCGCGCAAAACGGCGCTTCCTCGAGCTCCAGAAGAAGGGAAAGAAACCCGAGATGCGCGAGGTGATCGAGGAGGTCAGGGAGCGCGACTTGCGGGATTCCACGCGCGCCGACAGCCCGCTGAAAAAGGCGGAGGACGCCGTGGAGGTGGACACCACGCACATGACCATCGCGCAGGTGGTGGATACAATTGTGGAAATGGCGAGAGAACTGGTAAGAAGTAAAATCCAAAAACAAACCTAAAGATTCAAAATAAATCCCGTGTGATCCCTAACCTGGATTATTCATCAGACGAACAAAAGAGCAATTTAAACAGCCTGACATATGCAACCGCGGATTAGGCGGATTACACAATGCAAATCCGCGTAATCAGCGTAATCCGCGGTTAAAACATTAAAAGTTATCCACAGTGTAGCCGGCCCTTAAGGGCCGGCTACGAATATCTGCCCGTTATAAGCATTTTGCTTATAGCTTACGGCTTAATCCTTACTGCTAGCCTGGGATTTTGAATTTATAGGTATTTCTTCCTCCTGAACAGATCCGTCTTCACGTTGGCCACCCGGTCGATGAAAAGGATGCCCTCCAGATGGTCAATCTCGTGCTGGAGCACGACCGCTTCAAAACCCCGGGCGGTCAGTTCCATCTCCCTCCCTTCGAGATCCCGGGCGCGAACGACAACCGTTGTGGCGCGCGCGACGTTGGCCGTGTAATCCGGCAGGCTCAAGCAGCCCTCGCGACCGATTTCCCTCCCCTCGCGATACAGCACCTCCGGGTTGCAGAGAACCATGAAGCCGTGAGCAACGACCCCTTTCCTCCGCGATGCATCAATTGCGATGATGCGCTCCGGCGTGCCGATCTGCTGCGACGCGATCCCGACGCAGCCGGGGTGGGCGTAGAGGGTATCCCTCAGGTCCTCGGCCACAATAGCGGCCGAGGAGAAGTTCCGCACCGGCGTGCACTTCTCCCTGAGAATGGGGTGGGGAACGAGAATGATTTTCCTGACTGCCATCGGACGGTATGCCTCAGAGCTCCACTGATTCGAGCGGCTTGAGGGTGACGGTCACGTTCATCTTATCCGCGAGCTTCTTCAGATCGGCAGAGAGCCGTCCGATCGCGAGGCGCGGCGGGACCTCCGCCTCGATCACCATGGCGTAGACAGGACTCCTCCTTGTGCCTATGAGTCGCGTGTCCAAGTCAGTGATGTTCACGCCGCGGGAGGCGAGGAGCCTGCTCACGCGGTATACGATCCCCGCCTTGTCGCTTCCCAGGAGCGATATAATGTAGGAGCGCCCTCGCCGCAGAGGGCGGGTGCGGATCACCGGCTCGATTTCCTTCAGTGCGACAAACAGGCTCATGCGACAGGCCATTCTCTTGAGATCATGATCAAGCGCATCGATTTCCTGGCTGTCCTGAAGGGAAATTATGAGGATCATGGCGAACTCCCCCCGGAGGATAGTCATACTGGAGTCCTCGATGTTGCTCCCCCGCGCGAAGAGGATACGGGTAACCTCCGCGACGATCCCCGGTCGGTCCCGCCCGATCGCCGTGAGCGCGATGACACGTTTCATAAGGTTCCTCCGTCGTAACTGGGCAGAAATCAGAAATAAGAATTCAGAATACAGAATTCAGGAGACAGGAGATAAACGTTTCCTTGAAATGCCGTTATTCTTAATTCTGAATTCTGGCTCCTGTATTCTATCTTCTTGTTTTTCCATTCTGAATCCTTCTTCCCACACCATTCCCCTCCGCCACTATGTCAGGGCGATCGTCTTCACGCCCCGACCAGGTGGCTCTTTGGCGCGCACAGTGTTCCGCCCCGCATGTTTTGCCTCATAGAGCGCCTCATCCGCCCTTTTGATAAAGTCCTCGGAAGAGTCAATCGGATCGAGTTGCGTGACGCCGAGGCTGAGCGTCACCTTGTATTTTCTCCCCATGCGGGAGAAGAGGTGGGACTCGATTGCCCTTCGAATCCGCTCCGCGATATTCCGCGCACCGCTCAGCGGGGCATTGGGGAGCATGATGATGAACTCCTCCCCCCCGTAGCGCCCCACAATGTCCAACTCGCGGCAGGTCGAGTTCATGATCCTCGCCGCCTCCTTGAGGATGAAATCGCCCTCCGGATGGCCATAGGTATCGTTGAACTGCTTAAAATGGTCGATATCGGTCATGATCAGAGAGAGGGGCATACCGCTCTGCTGCGCCTCCGCGATTTCCGCATCCAGGAGCAGGCGGAAGTGCCCGATTATGTAGAGCCCGGTGAGGCTATCGCGGGTGGCGATGTGATGGAGGCGCGCCCGCTCGACGGAGATGACGATCTCGTGATGCACGCTGATTGCGAAATGGGTGAGGATCAGGGTGATCAGGGGGGCGGCGAGCGCCACCTGGATCTGATACCTGAAAAAGAGTATCAGGGCGAGTGCGGCGTAAAGTGCGCATACCGCGAGCATCGACATGATCCCCATCGCAGGCTTCAGGTGCGGAAAAATAACGCTCACTGCAACTCCAAGAAAGAGGAGCAGCAAAAGGTCGATCTCACGCGACGCAACCCTGATGAAGCGATGCTTTAAGAGCTGATCGATGATGCTGGCGTGGATACTGACCGCAGGGGCAAGCGGATCAAACGGCGTGCGCATTGTGTCATACGTTCCGGGGATCGTGAGGCCGACGAGACAGATGCGCCCCTTGAGTTCCGAGAGGGGGACGCGGGGGCGCTCGCCGCGCCTTACCTGATCCGCCGACTTCAGGATGTCCGCGAGCGAGCACCGAACGAATGCCTTCTTCCAGGGACCGCTCCAATCGATCGCCATCGCGCCGTGCTCATTGAGAGGGATTGAGATCCTCCCCTCGCGCCGCGTCTCTATCTCAAGAGTTTTTCCGGGAGAGGGGATGACGGCATCTGTATCCACGCCAAGCCAGTCACACGCCATGACAAAGGCGAACTGCCAATACGCCTTCCCGTCGTACGGGATGCTCAGTTGAACCCAACGGACGATCCCGTCGCTACCGGGCACCATATTGATGATTCCCTCCCTCTTTGCCGCGTCTCTGAAAATCGGGAGGATATCGACAGGATGGCCGTAGCTTGCACTGGAAGGGACTGATTCAAAGTAGTAGGGAAGGTAGACCATCCCCGCGCGCCGGATCGCCGCGGCGAGAGCCTCATCCGCCTCGGGGGTGGATTTCTCGGCGAACACGACATCGATGCCTATCGAGTACACCTTTGCATCGGCGAGGATGTCGATGAGGCGTGCGTATACATCGCGCGGGATCGGCCATTTTTGGATTGTTGCAAGGCTCTCCTGCCCGATTTCGATGATGACGATCTCCTCCGGGGGGGAAAGCGGACTCTTCAGCGTAATCAACCAGTCAGAGAGCGAGAGCTCTATAGCCCTGAGGGCATTGAATGAGTAGAGCACCGCAATACATGCGGTGACGATGAGCCCGCACAGGGTAGCGAATCCTGTGTGCCGCTTCTCGAATCTGCGCCTTCGTTTGAAGAGCCGCCTCGGCACGCGTCCCCCCTTTGGTACCGGACAAACCCATTATAGCACAGCGCCCGGCGTGCGAGATGTGCCATTTATCATGGAAATGGCGATTAGGCGACTAGGTAATTAGGGTCTCCTGAAAAAGTATTTTTCGGATTGTATACGCGAGAGCACTGGCTATTGCATCCCCCTTCATACTTGAAAGAGACTTTTCCTCCCGCCCCTGGTCAGATTTTCTTCGCCGCCGTGGCCAGATTCATGC
>JAPLCW010000097.1 GCA_026392015.1 Candidatus Auribacterota bacterium
TTGCCATGACGATCGTTGTTGACTCCCCAGTCATAAGAATCCAGGTTGGAGTAGTACCTTCCCTTCTGAGGGTGCCCATTACCGAGGCACACCCAGCCGCAGTTCTCAAGCCAGATCCAGCCCGCCAATATATTCGAGCCGATCTTCACATCGGCATATGTCGTCCGAAGATTGATCCACCCTACGCTCTCACCCCAGATCAGATTACGGCCATCTATGACTCTGCCGATCTTATTTATGGCAATGCCTGGCCGCGGGATGCCACTATCCCTCTCGAAATCAGGGAAAGATGGAAAATTACTATATTGAGGAAAGGCAGGATGTGCGGGTACTGCATGAGCAAAGGGAGGAGCCAATGGAATGACCACACAAAAAGCGAGGATAATCATCACAGAGGAAGGGATTCTTTTCATTTACTCACGCTCAAATCACAAAGAGCTACGCCTGAGCCCGGCAAGCTAGCCCAAGATGGAAAACTCCACTCGCGATCGGCATGCGCAAAGAATGCAGCGTCAATGCCACTTTGCACCTCCGCACCTCCGCACCTCTCAATGACGGTAGCTCCGCTCAGCGGGGGCAGGGGAACAGATCTCCCCGGGTAATGCGCGCCCACTTTCACGCTTATGCCCGCCGCATCCACGTCTATGCCTCCGTACAGGTACCGGACTTTGGATGCTCTTGCCCCCTCATCCGGCATAGCCGCCTCATATGCAGTTTCTGTTCGTCAGGCCATCCCGCCCTGGCGGGACTACGGCTTCCTTCAGATTCCACCTCGCGGTGGACACCCTTGCCGTTCGGCTAAACCGCCCACCTGCGGATGATCGAATTGTCATGGTCAAACTAGTACGCGAAGACCTTGCCAGCTATACCGGGCCAGCCGCCATTGTCTACACTATAACAACCCAAGGTCCAAGTTTGTAAGTCACCAAATATTATCTGGTGCATCCCAGGTATCTGCTCAGTGGCCATGAACCCCACGGAAGTATTACCTGCGCCCCAGTCGAAGTCGAACCCGTTGACAGGGGGCCATTCATACCAGCCCTTTGAAATAACAGTAGCGTATCCAGTGGCAGCGTCGAAGGGCTTAGACGTCGCATCGAACCAATAGGTGCGAGTTCCGCATGTGAACCGGTAGGCTTGCGTACCCAGTAGCCGTATGGTGGCATCTGATAGTTTCGCGGACGTCCCCTGGCCTGGATCAGTGAGGGTACCGACTTGATTATTGGACTTGTAGAGGTTGTCAGGTTGGATTCTAACGACTAGCGTCCACCCGCCACCGTCGATAGTCATATCGCAGTAGGCCGAGAAGGGAGCATTCCCGCCCGCTCCATCGGGGTCAATGATGTAGGTGCCGTCGGTTGAACCTGGAATTGCCGTTTTAATGGCTTTACAGGATGCATAAATCGGGGTTACTGTTGGTGTTGGTGTCAGGGTTGGTGTTGGTGTTATCACTATCGCCGTCCCGGTCCGGACCCCCCAGCTTCCTGGCTGCGTGCAGAAAAATGGCATCCCCAATCTCACATCTGCTGCAGTCGTGGTTGCGCACAGGGCAAATGGCGTCGCGACGGCATCGCCGATCTGCTTCGTGGTCTTCATGGTGCCGGCCGTTGGCCCGGACGTGGGCTCCTGGAAACTGGTCTGCACCGTGAGCGCCGTGCCGCTCGTCAGGTAATCATACAAATTTTGGAGCGTATACATCCCGCTCCCCGCCGAGGGGGCTCCCGGAGAGTCAAGGCTCCCGCCAACTGCCTCATAAGACACGCATACCGCGAACATCAAACTCATAGCTGCTGTGATTAACTTTTTCATTTTGGCACCAATCCTTTCTTGATTAATCCTGAAATTGATAAAAGCGCGATTGCCATGTCCCGCTCAGCGGGACTACAGCACTCGCAATGCAAAAGGATCAGATACCTGCCGGCGGGGCGCGGATGGGAGAAAGTTTGGCGAGACTGCTTATATGAACCGGCGTGTCGTAACACCGGATACGTGCACAGAAATCATCTCTTCCCAGCCTGAGCAAATATACGATCGTGGCATGCTTCTTATATCTCTCACTATTGTTTCCAAGGACTGTCACAGGAACAGAGCCGCTGCTTATTTTAGAATCATCAGAGCCGCCGGCGAGCCTATCCTCCTCTTCCCTCCCGATCTCTTTCCATGGCCCAAGATCGGCCTTCGCCAGATATTGCAAAGTCCTCCCAGGCCCGAAATGCATCCACCCTGCGGTCTCTCCCCACGCATAGCCGTAAAACTGGCCGCTCTCATCCAGGTACACACCCGAATGGCCGGTGCGGAAACTGATCCATCCCGTGACCTCAGACCACGCATAGCCGGACAGATTACCCTTACCATCATTATTGATTCCCCAGTCGTAAGCGCCCCAGTTTGAATAGCGCCTCCCATCCAGAGGATGCCCCTCCCCGAGGCATACCCAGCCGCAATTCTCAAGCCATACCCAACCCGCCAGCATATTTGAGCCGATCTTTAAATCGGTGTGTGTCGTTCTTAGATTTACCCACCCTATGCTCTCCCCCCAGATCAGATTATGGCCTTTGATGATTCTACCGATCCTCGATATAGTAACGATCGGTTGCCGGAGGAGGTCATCCCTCTCTACATCAGGAAAGGAGCGGGCGTTGCCGCGTTGTAAAAAGGGATCATTACGGGAAACCGCATCGGCGGAATTGAGAGCGAACAGAATGGCCACACAAAAGGCGAGAATCAAAACTATATCGAAACGCTTTCTTTTCATTTACTCAAACTCGAACCGCACAGGGCCGCGTATGAGGCCGACAAGCCGGCGCAAGATGGAAAAGTCCATTAGCGGCGGGCATCCGGAAAGATAGTAGGCAACTACAACAGTGATATAGTATATCACTTATTCTGCCCATAGGGCAGGGCCAAATTGGCAGGTATCAAATTGGCTGGGGGCCAAATTGGCTGCGGAATGACGGATAGATGATTATCCGGTGAGTTCACTTTTTATACAAAATCAGAACTTCAAGACCCGAACCCTAAAACACGCTCAAAATCTCAATCTGTAAATCCAAAATTATATGCTGAGGTTCTCTCATCGCACATACGTCATTTTGGGTGGGTTCCCTATCTGTTCAGCACAGGGAGTTTCGGCACGCGGGAGTAGTACCTTCTTTTCTTTAGGATCCGCTCCACTCTACCGAGTGGGCAAGGTCCTGTTTTGCACTGAACTTCCCACTGCGGGCGCACAAGGAGGATCTTTTTTCTTTCCTCACGGAGCGATGGAAGGATTTATTTGGCATCACGTATGACGTGCTACTGTACGATCTGACGAGCACGTATTTTGAAAGCAATCCTCCTTTCGGGGAGGGGGACAAACGGCGTCACGGGTACAGCCGAGATCACAGGCCCGACTGTGTGCAGGTAATCATCGCGGTGGTGGTGACGCCGGAGGGTTTTCCGCTGGCCTATGAGGTGTTGCCTGGGAATACGGCGGACAACACGACCTTGCCTGCCTTTTTGGAGAAGATCGAAGCCCGTTACGGGAAGGCGCGCCGAATCTGGCTGATGGACAGGGGGATCCCGACTGACAAGCAATTAGCATCGGCCCGAGAGAGAGGTGTGCAGTATGTTGTGGGAACGCCCAAGGGTCGGTTAAGCAAACTGGAGCGGAAGTTGCTTGATCGCCCGTGGGCGGAGGCACGCCCGAGTGTGCAGGTCAAGTTTTTGTCGCACGAAGGCGAGCTGTACGTGTGGGTGCAGAGCCGGTCTCGGATATGCAAGGAGCAGGCGATGCGGAGGCGCCGGCTCAAACGGTTGTGGGCACGGCTAAAGGAATTGCAGGAGCAGCGCCTTCCTATGAGAAGCTGTTGTTGAAGCTGGGAGCGGCGAAGAAAGAGGCGGGGCGGGTATGGTCGATCGTGGGGATTCAGTTTCCCTATCCGCCAACGAAAAGTGCGCGGTCGCGGAGGGTGGATGTATCATTCCATCTCAAGAAGGACAAGCTGCATGTAGTACGACGTCGCGAAGGGCGGTATCTGTTGCGTTCGAATCTGACGGAGGCGGACCCGGCGAAGTTATGGGAGTTCTACATGCACCTGGTGGAAGTGGAAGCGGCCTTCAAGAATTTTAAAGGGGATCTGGCGGTACGACCGTTTCATCATCAGCTTATGAAGCGCATCGAGGCCCATGTCTTTGTGGCATTCCTTGCGTACTGCATTTATGTCAGCCTGAGAGAGAAACTGCGACGTCACACTCCAGGTCTGACGGTACGGCAGTTGCTGGATAAAATGCGGGTCATCCAGATGCTTGATGCCCATTTTCCCACTACCGACGAACGGGAGCTGATATTTACGCGCTATACCCAGCCCGACAAAGATCAGCAACTGCTGCTCATGCAGATGGGGTGGACACCGCCGGCGCAACCTCCGCCACGGATTACTGCAAAAAGAGGAGTCGAAATGTAGTACAGACCTTTGGAATGCGATTGTTGCATTCCAACGAGTTAGGAATCTGTATATGCCCCAGTTGCGAAAGTCAGGCTAGAACAACGCATCCCTTCGTCTTCGGGGCTATGGCGGGTGTGTCGCGCCGCTAACCCTGGCGCCCCCCTCTGCACTGCGCATACCATCCTGTGTGTCCTATTCCCTAAACATGATCTCACCCTGATTGTCTCCGCACCCACCTTCTTTATTATACAGCCCTCCTTCATTACCTACTTCGTTCTTTTGCGTCCAATGCTTCACTTTCCAGTTGCCATCATTACACACCCATGCATTACTGGAATTGTTATCACTAATTCCCTTGACGTGATACGTATCCCTGCCGGCACCTGTACTAAACGGCGTGTACCAAGCGCTCCAGGTACCGTCGTGCTTCTGACACTTGATGCTTCCTATGTTTCCGTCAGAAGCCCATTGGCCTTGAACCTGGTAGTCCTGGTAGCGCCGGTCTGAACAGGTGACGATCCGGAATATCCCAGTGTCTGCCGGCGATTCAAGCGCCTTAAGGGCATTAATCTTGGTGTGGCCCAGAGTTCCGGAGCCCGGCGGCCCGTCCGGGTTCACTCCGTAGGATGCGGTCGGAGCGTTGTATTCACTAGCGCTGGTGTGACCTCTATTGTAATCCGGCTTCGCCCGGGATATAAGTGTCCAGCCGCCGCCGTTAGTGGTCATGTCACAGTAAACCGTGAAGGGAACAATCGCGCCCGCCCCATCAGGGTCAATGGTGTAGGTGCCATCGACTGCTGTCGGAAGTGCAGTTTTAATGGCTTTGCAAGATGCCAAAATTGGCGTTGGTGTCGGTGTTGATGTTACCGTCGGTGTTGCTGTCATCGTCGGTGTTGCTGTCGGTCTTGGTAGTGCGGCTAATGTTCCTGTCCGGACACCCCAGCTCCCCGGCTGCGTGCAAAAGAAAGTCACTCCCTGCTCAACATTATCGGCTGTTGCAGTGCACAGGTTGAACTTATCCTTGATCGCATCACCGATCTGCCTCGTGCTCTTCATCGTGGAGCCGGGTCCTGACGCGGGCTCCTGGAAACTGGTCTGCACCGTGAGCGCCGTCCCGCTCGTCAGATAGTCATACAGGTTCTGGAGCGTGTACATCCCGCTCCCCGCCGAGGGGGCTCCCGGAGAGTCAAGGCTTCCCGCAACTGCAAAACCAGACAGACCAACCGCGAACAACAGGCTCAGAGCTACCGTGATTAGTTTTTTCATTTTGACACTGATCCTTTCTTGATTTATCTTGAAATCGAATAAGGTGAGATTGCCACGTCCCGCCGTAGCGGGACTCACAACGATGATGGGGTTACACAATCGCAGGAGGGGCGCGGATGGGAGAAAGTGCGGAGAGACTGCGTATATACACCGGCTCATCGCAACGCCGGATATGCTCATAAAAATCATCTCTTCCCCGCCGGAGCAGGCAAACAGTCCTGGCATACTTGTTGTATTTTTCATAATCGGTCTTCACACCGGTTACGGGAAAAGAATCGCCGCATATTTCAGAATCATCGGGGCTGCCGGCTAACCTTCCCCTCGCTTCCTGACCAATCTCTCTCCAAGGGCCGGGTTCGGCCTTCGCAAGATATTGAACGGTCCTGCCGGGCCCGAAATGCATCCATCCTACATTCTCTCCCCACGCATATCCGTAA
>JAPLCW010000076.1 GCA_026392015.1 Candidatus Auribacterota bacterium
TTGCCGCAGCAGCAGCTTCCAATAATAGCGGGCAGGAAGGTTCTCCAAAACAGCATCTGTGGTGAAGACCTAGACTAACGAATCGCCTATTTGCAAGGGGTTACGAATAGTGTACCCCCTCAGTTGCGAAAGATGGGTTAAGCTAATAGTTACCATCCAATTAGAAAATTGATATATCTCTTTCACTTTTTCGATAATGAATTGGCTTGGCGTAATCTCGTTTATCGCAACCAGCTTTGGGGCTTCTTGACTCATTTGAGCCACCTCGCTTAGGATTATTTAATATTATGGGTTAACAGATTAGAAGAAATAGTATCAGCTTATAATATACAATACCCTGCTCCCGATTACTCTACTAGCCGCAGGGTATAAAAATACTTACAGCCTCCCTTAAAGAAGGCTATAGCTCTCCATCATGATTGCGGCCCAAGGATAAAGCGGGCGCGTTCATGCCGAAGCATTTCAAATGGAGTCATACATTTTATTTTGAGGCCAATACAGACGTTGGGAATCTTGATTTTTTTCGTCGATGTAGATGCAATCTCATGAGTAACGACAGTATATCCATGGGCGAGCGCGTGGGCTATTAAGTAATAATCGGCGATCTGCAGAAACGTGTTTACTGCGGCAGGATCGTAATTTTGTTTTGTTACCCAGTTGCTAACAGAGCCGAGCGCGGGCAGCATTGGAGAATCTGGTTTGAGGAAAAAACCATCCCCACGTTGGGCTGCCCAATTTGCAAGCTCATCCGCTCCAGCTTCTATCTCGTCGCCAACTTTCTCAATACTAAAGACCCGCTGCGCTGAATTATTTGTAATGAGCCAATCCCAAAATGCTGGGCAGAAGTCGAGACCATAGTGAAGATTCTTTGCCTGCATAAATACGTTGGCATCAAGCAAATAGGCCATTAACCAATCCCCAAACTGTGTCCCAGATCTCGGAAGGTTGAAAATTTAGAGAAACCAAGCAGGTGGAAAGCGTCGCGATGCAGCGTTTGGCCTTCGAGCGTGCTGGTAATGAGCGCACGGGCAAAACATTTGCCAACCCGCGCAGATTGGGTCAGATAAAAGTCGCCTCCTTTACCTCTAGGGATGGCCCTTAGCCTTTCCAACTCTTCCCGATACGCTTTCCAAAATTGTTTCTGAGTCAAGACGCCAACATCGTTAATGCGCCGAAGGATGACAAGGGTGCTGACCTTGAAGCGTCGTGCTAGTCGCTGAAGCTCATCGCGCAAATGCAAATCAGATTTATTCCGATACTCCTTGCGCAATACGGCAAGTGGAACTAAAATTTCGGCGGCCACCTGATTGCACCAGATTTCAACGCGGTGCGTCGGCGAGGAGACCGGACCGACATCGGAGAGTGCGGACTGGCCAATCCATAGATGGGTCAACTCATGAGCGAGTGTAAACATCTGGGCAGCCTTTGTATCCGCTCCATTGATGAATACGAGCGGAGCGAGATCATCTGATAAGGCGAAACCCCGAAACTCCTCTGGGTCGAGCTTGCGTCGGTTGTTGCTACCAACGACGCCGTTCACCATAACAAGTATGCCCAGTTTATCCGCTTGATCGATGAATCGGCGCAACGCATCGGTCCAAGTTGGCATCTGACGACGTTCTTCGAGATCGAATCCTAGTGCATGCCTGATACGCTCCGCAGTTGCCTCGATGTTGCTCCGCAGATTTGTAGAGCCAACAAATGAAATTGGCTCATCTCCCTCGGAGCGCGCGTAGTCGCGGTACCATTCCTGCCGCTGCTGACAGAGATATACGGTGTCAAGGAGATCCGGACTCGGATATTTAACGTGTATATTACCAACGGTACGAAAATCCGGGATAGGAACATGCTCGACGGGAGGCTCCGGCAGGAAGAAGTAGCCTACAGGTGTATGCGTAGCCTTGGCAAAGTGCTCAAGTTGTTTTAGCGTAGGCTGCGCCTCGCAACTCTCCCAAGCCTGAAACTGAGGAATACGCAGAGCCATCTTATCAATGTCGAGTCCGGCGCGTTCGCATGCCCAACGCAGCAATTTGGGTTTTATTTCAACACGCATCCTCATGATCTCCGCCTATTTTTCAGTTTCCGCTTGACTTGATGAGTCAAAATACATCAGCCTCTTGCCACGGGCTTCCCTAATAGCAGCAATAGTTCTCTCTCCGTTTGTAACCTTCCGGTAATTCCAGCGGAAGGAGAATTCATTACAGTACCGCCCTAAATGTTCACGGCTTACATAGCGAAATATACCATGAACGCCGCGCTCCAGCAAAGCATGGATTACAGATCCATGTCCGCCCGTAACTTCTCCCCCTATACCATTATACGCTTTCCATTCATCGGTTAGAATACGAGAATTTTTGTCTACCCTCTCAAGGATAGCACCCTTGAGTCCCTTGGCGTTAACCCACTCATCCGGTTTCGAGCGTATACGTCCTTTGCGAGAGATAAGCACAACAATGGGAGCCTTTGTGGTGCCTCTGCCTCGTTTCGATCCGGGCCTAGCCTTCCCTCCAATATTTGTAAGTTGTCAAAAACTCCAGGGTCAGACCTCTACTATTGACTGAAATGTTTCAGATATATTCCATTGATCCGTCTGAATTGCCTATTGTCTGCTCGCAACGTCCAGGCCGCCAAATCGAATCTTCCCTCTCGACACAAGAATTAATCAGACCAAATTAACTGTTAACGCATCGCCTTGCCGGATGATTATGGCATGTTTATCGAAGCCGGACAAACCATGTTTTACTTAACCATTTGCTCAATCTGGGGGGGAACTTATTTTTGTAAATTTCCTCAGGAATTCCTCCATCGGTTTATCAAATATATCGCTGTGCGTGACGTTAATCGATGTCGGCGAAGCGGGACACTGTGAGCGGCCGGCGTGCTCACCAAATATGAAGACGCTTATCTGGTGGCTGTTGTCCTGTCGAGCGTTCTCGAATGCATTCTACATCGATTGCCGCTGCGGGGAGCCAGTCTTCAATAAGCAATCGGGGAGGCTGATGAGTCACAAAAGTATTTCCTTTTCAAAAAGTAATGTTCAGTGCCCAATTATATAGTGCAGCGCACATTTCGGTATCCATTTGTATTAGCCTGAATTACAAGATGTTAGTGCGATATGATGTACAAAACGCACAATTAAATAGTGCGCGCACCATTACATGTTGTAGAGGTGCCATAAAGCCCCCCGGCCCTTTCCCTCTAATCGAACTTTTCCTTCTTCTTTTAAGGATTTCATAAGTCGTGAACACTGAAATCTCGCAAGTCCTGTAATCTCCCCATGTTTTACCTAACTTATCGCTCTATCCAGGGGAGAGCCTTTTTCTATAAATCTCCTCAGGAATTCCTCCAGCGGTTTATCAAATATATTGCAGTGCGTGATGGGAAACTCTGGGGCCAAATCCCAATGGGATAAAGCAAATGTTTCCCGCGATCGTTTGCTGTCCATTCGGATATATCGGATATATCGGAAAGAGTCCGTTGACAGCCAAGAGAACCATCTTCTTTATATCATCTTTGTCTGCAGGCAGTTGCCGAAAACGTCTGGGGCTTTTTTATTCAAAAACGGAGGAGTATATTCTCCATGTCTCGCCGCTTCTTTGCTCTTGAGCATGTCTCTTTCAACAAGGGAGAGGCAGTAAAAGCCCTGATCCTTGCTCAAGGTTCTATCAAGTATTACATTGTCCACTTCAACTGACACCCCTGAGTACAATTCCGGGAAATTGCTTATGTCTTGAAGCGATACCACCGCACCCATGCACGTGGCGCATGAGGCCGCTACCACCCATACTCCGAAGAATGCAACCATCTTCATCCCGAAGCCATCAAGTCTGAATATCGTATCGATACTATATACTACCCATGCGGTTGTCTGTAACTCATTCCACAGGCGGCTGAGCCCCTGAGATTCACTCACCGGCTCTTGGGAGCAGCCTGGAGGAGGTACTCGATCCTCCGATTCGCCTCGAGCGCGTCGCCCGTTCCAGGCTTTTCCCTGATGACTCTCTTGTACGCCTCGATTGCCTTATCGCGATCCCTCGTCTTTGTCTCGTACACCCCGCCGATATTGAGCAGCACGTGGAACTCCTCCTCATGATCCGGATAGCGCGCTAGGATCTCTTCGTACGTCTTTATAGCCTTTTCGTAATCACGCACTTTCTTGTTCTGGCAGAGCTGTGCGACCTTAAGCAGGGCGTGCGGCGCCTCCTCGCTCGCCTGATACTCCCGCGCTACCGTATCAAATGAAGAGATTGAGGATTCCAGCAAATCCTGCGTGTTCCCCTCCTCCTGGAGGAGCCCCATCGCGAAGAGCGCCTTGGGGGCTAGCGGACTGGCAGGGTATTCCTTGTATACCTTAGTGTACTCCTCTATCGCCTTCGCGCATTTTTCTTTCCTGCCGAAGTCGAGGCCACTGAAGAACCCTGATGGCTTGAGACACTCCGCAATCCTGAACTGCGCTTCCGGCCTAAAAGTCCCCGAGGGGAAGAGCGCGAGGAGACGCGCATATTCCGCAAGTGCGAGATCTGTCTCTCCCGCCTTCTCGTATATCTGCCCGATTTGCAATTGCGCCTTCTCTGCCCACTCCGGCGCGCTCTCCTTGTACTTCTCCACCACCGCGCGCATCGAGGTCACGGCGTACTGTCGGAGATTTTTCACCTTTATGTAGGCCGCGGAGTAGCTCTCCGCCTTTTTGAAATCGCCTTCAGCCCCCCCCGGCGCAGCGGTCTCCGGGGAAATTGTTCCCTCGGCTTTTCTGGCGGACGCGGGGAGGGGTGTTGAGGTCGGCTTCGGTACAGGCGTGTACGTGGTGATGGGGCGCACATACGCAGAGGCAGGTACCGAAGCCGGCGCTCCCCCGGGCCCCGAGGGCGGCAGCCCTTCTTTTCTTCCACAAGAGCGCACGATCGAGAAAATCACAACCACGGCGAGCAGGCCGCTCGCGCCAATGACAAATCTCTGCGGTCTCATGCGGAGCGCCGTTGACGCACGCTCCTTGGCGCTTTTTACCTTCCGCACGATGGTATCGAGAAGTCCCGTATCCTCCCTCAGAAGCTTCTCGAGTTGCTGCGCAAGCTCGATTGCGTGTTGAAACCTATCAGCGGGGTCGGGCTTCAGACAGCGAAGCACGATCTCTTCCACTGCCTTCGGAATCTGCGGATTCATCTCGCTCGGGCGTTTAAAATGGCTGTCCGGGAGCTGCCCGGTGAACATTTCGTAGAGGATGCTGCCGAATGAAAAGATGTCGGCACGCTGATCCACCGAACGCGCGTCCTTGCGCTGCTCGGGGGCCATATACTCGATCGTACCCATCGCGATATTTGATTGCGTGAGGGTGGAGGGCTCTCCCGTGGCCTGCGCAAGCTGTACAAGACCGAAATCGGCCACCTTTATCGCAAGCGTTTCCTTCGAGATAAGTATGTTCGATGGCTTGAGATCCCTGAGAACAATCCCCTTCGAATGGGCGTATGCGAGGGCGCGGCATATCTTGAGGGCAATCTCGAGCATCTGGCGAAGGGTGAGTGATTGCTCCTTGAGCAAGCTATCAAGATTCAATCCATCGACATACTCCATGACAACATACATATGTTCGCCTCCTGTCCGCGATCGATTATCTGGATGATATTGGCATGGCTGAGCCCCCACAGATTCACTCACCGGCTCTTGGGAGCAGCCTGGAGGAGGTACTCGATCCTCCGATTCGCCTCGAGCGCGTCGCCCGTTCCAGGCTTTTCCCTGATGATTCTCCTGTACGCCTCGATTGCGTTATCGCGATCCCTCGTCTTTGTCTCGTACACCCCGCCGAATCTATTTGCAGGAAGTATCTTGGGCCGAAGCAGACTTTTCCAATCTCTCCGGTCTTTCTTCAACCGTCATCGCCATTCCCTCCAGGCATACGTAACTACTTAGAAGTCAGAATTCAGAAGACAGAATACAGGAGACAGAATGGAAGAGCAAGAATACAGAATCCAGAATACAGAATTAAGAATAACGGCATCTCAAGGAGAGGTTTATCTCCTGTCTCCTGTATTCTGACTCCTGAATTCTAGCTCCTGTTCTGCTATTCATCTAATTCCGGCCAAACATGGGCCAGGTGCCCACATACTCGTCCACAGGATAGGGGCCATAGGAGAACACAGCGCTTTTGGGACCCTCATTGGCAAAACTATAGCTGGCGCCGTCGGTGGAAACCACGATCTGACCGTCGGCCACGGTGACGTTTGGCGCAGTCGCGCCGGCGCCCCTTTCTGTCTGGAATATTCTCATCACATGAACAGTTGCATCATTAAGCCTGTTGAGCACGGCTTTGGAGGGATGCCCGAACCCATTCCCTGCACCCACAGAAATCATCGCGAACTCGGGCATTATCTCCTCGAGAAAACAGAGATTGGAGCTGTATCTGCTGCCGTGGTGATGGACCTTGTATACATCAATGTAGACCCCTCGTGCGACCAGGGCATCGCCCAGGGGATCTTCGACGTCGGGACGCCCACCCGATCCGGTGAGGTCCCCGCCCGTCAGGTAGTCGAATCCCCTGAACTTGATATCCAGGACAATGCTCCTCGCGTTTTTATTCCTCTCCGGCTCGACATATGTCCCGTCAATGATATGGCCATTCACCGCGTAACATGTGGCCGTTGCCCCGCCGCCGCTGTAGATCACATCTCCCGGATTGACACCGCGCCATTTCATCTTGCTCCACACCCCCTCCTCGCATGCGTATGCTTTCGTGGAGGAAGTGGTATACCCCCCTGAAATTACCGCGTAGAATCCGCCCGTGTGGTCGGGATGGGCGTGTGAGGCAACGAGGATGTCCAGCGTGTTGATCCCGAGCCTGATAAGGAGGTTGATGATGGACTGCCCCGCCCAGCGATCTCCCGCATCAATGAGCATCGTCCGCTTATCCGGAAAGATCACAAGCGCGGAGTCACCCTGGCCCACATCGATCATGTATATCTGCATGCGGGGCGATGAAGAAGCTGTTGCAGGCTCCACACGAACGGAATCTGATGTCGGGGAAAGTTCGCCATTTTCCAGTCCCGCGTATGCATGCGATGGACAGAGAGGATACCCGAAGATCAACGCCGCTCCCAGAACGAAAATCATGCGTGCGCCTACACCGTTATCTTTTTTCATAGCAATACTATCTCTCGAAAAAATGCTCCGCACGTATTCAATCATCCTCGAACAAGGGGAAAGAGGGGATTGATAACCCGGATTCCCAAAAAATATCGGCTCATCCCGAATTATTGTGAGCCGTGAGCAGGCGCGTTCGGCCGAGGACATAGGTAACACTTTAGACCGAGGACATAGGTTACACTTTAGACCTTCCCTCTCCCCCCAATGAAATGGGGGGAGAGGGTTAGGGTGAGGGGGGTTAGATCTTGTTTTCTCCCCCCATTTTTACGCC
>JAPLCW010000133.1 GCA_026392015.1 Candidatus Auribacterota bacterium
GATTGATGTATCACTCTCCCGGCGCGTTGCGCCGGGATCTAAGAGCTTCATCCAGTTCGTGTTCACTGCGTTCCGCAAACTGGTGAATCTCTAAGACAAGCTGGTCATGTGGGTTCGATTCCCATCACCCGCTCCAAATTCAGAATGGGGTAGTATAGTGGCGTTGTGTGGGTTTATTTCCGGACCGGGGGAGAGCCCTCGGCATGCGCCTCGGGCCACAAGGGCTTCATGTAAATTGCGTTCACTTCGTTCCGTATTTTACTGAATCCCCAGGGTTCCCATCACCCGCTCCATAATATAATATCCTTCCCGCAGGCATCTGGTTCAGGATGGGTGAGGAGCCCGATGAATCCTGCCTGTCTATGCAGTGTTCGAGAGAGGTGGTATCGCAGTGCGTCTTGGACTTGTGTTCAATCCATTTTCTTACAAGCTGCACGAGGAGAACCTCAAGATCGTGCAGCGCTTCTTCGGGCTATTCCCCCCCTTGAGCCTTGCCTGGGTTGCGAGCATCGCCGAGAAGGCGGGCCATGAGGTAACGATCATCGATGCGCGGACCCTCCGCTTGAGCCGTGAGGATGTCCTCGACCGGCTGAGGCAGTTCAGGCCGGATATCATCGGTTTCATGATGACGACCTACATGTTCCCGGAGACGCTCGCCTGGATACGCTACCTGAAAAAGCATCTCAAGGTCCCCGTCGTGATCGGCGGCTACAATCTTCGCGTGTACCCCCGTGAATCAGTCGCACCGGAAGAAATTGAGTTTGGAGTGGTCGAGCACGCCTACCACACGATCCCGAAGCTGTTCGAGGAGCTTGAAGGGCCCAGGCGATTCGCCGATGTCCCGGGGTTGGTATACAAGGAGAACGGCGCGGTCCGCGTCACCCCCCATGACCTGCCGATCGATTTCGACAAATTCCCGAATCCCGCGCGCCACCTCCTCCCCAACGAATTCTACGCAGAATTCCCCACCGAACGCAGGAACTTCACGGTCATGGTGACCTCACTCGGCTGCCCCCGCCGCTGCCTCTTCTGCGAGGCGGGTGGCACACGCTACGCGCCGCGGAGCCCCAAAACCATCGTGGCGGAGATGGAGGAGTGCTGTACGAAGTATGGAATCAGAGAGATCGACATCTTCGACTATGAGTTCCCATGCCTGCGGGCGAGGACGCTCGAAATATGCCGCCTCCTCAAGGAGAAGAAACTCGACCTCGAGTGGGCCTGCCGCGCGCGCGTTGACTCGGTGGATGAAGATCTGCTGCGAGAAATGAAGGGCGCCGGGTGCAGCCGTATCTATTACGGGCTTGAGTCGGGAGCCCAGGAGATTCTCGACAGGGTCAACAAGGGGATCACCCTTCGACAGATCGAGGATACTGTCAGGGTGACGAAGGATCTCGGCATACGCCCGCTCGGTTTTTTCCTCATCGGGGCCCCGGGAGAAACGCGCGAGACGATCCGCCAGACGCTGAAATTCGCCAAGAGGCTCGACCTCGACTACGTTCAGTTCTCCAAGACGCTCGCAAAACCGCTTACCCCGCTGTGGAAGAAAATGGTGGAACAGACCGGCTACGACTACTGGCGTGAGTACGTTCTCGGCAACGTCGGCGACCAGGTGCTTCCCCGCCCTTGGACCACTCTCTCAAATGAGGAGATCGACCGGCTCGCCCGCCGCGCGTATCTCAGCTACCACAGCCGGCCGCTGTTCCTTCTTCGCTCCGCGTGCAAGGTAAAGTCGTGGAGCGAGTTCAAGCGAAAGTTCCTGGCGCTTGTCGAAATGTATGTGCGGCAGGAACCGGTTTCGATGCACGATGACGAGTTCACCGCATATGCGGACAATGCGATCGCACTGCCGCACTAAAAGAAGTGAGGCGTGGTTCGTGAAGCGAACACAATGTTGGCGGAGGTTGTTATCGTGGATACTATAAAGGACGATATGCTCCGGCATATGTCGCACGAACTCAAGCTACCCCTTGCGAAAATCCAGATGGGACTGGACCTCCTCAAGAAGCACCATCCTGAACAGATGCATGGCGAAGAGAGGCTGGGAATCGCCATGATTGAAACCTCCATCCTCCGCATGCGAAAGAATATCAACGCACTGATGGATCTGGCGGCATTTGAATCGGGGCGCATAAAATTCAAGCGAGAAAGGGTGCCGATGCACGCCCTCCTCCGGCATGTCATATCCGGGTTCGCGGAGAACGCCCGGGAAAAGGGTCTCACGATCACACTCGCCATAGAGAAAAAAACATTGGCCGTGAAGGGCGATAGGGAGCGGTTGTGTCAGCTTTTCAGAAACCTGATTGAGAACGCGGTCAATTTCTCCCGTGAGGGAGCGATTACCGTTTCGGTACGGCGCGAAAACAGAGACGTAATGGTATCGGTCTCCGACAAGGGGAGAGGGATTGAGCAACGCTTCCTTAAAAAGATCTTCGAAAAGCAGTATCAGCGCTATCCGGGTGACCCGGGAATGGGTTTGGGGTTGGCGCTCTGCCGCATGATCACTGAATATCATGGCGGCCGGATTTGGGCTTCATCTGAAGGAGTGGGGGCGGGTATGACGGTGCGTGTAGCCCTTCCTGCCCTGGCACGCACTGCGGCCCGTCGTTCTTAGTCTTGACTCTCTTCCGTTTTGTGTGGGTTGGTTGTAACTGCTCAGGAGCCAGAATTCAGGAGCCAGGAGCCAGGAGCCGGAATTCAGAAGACAGGAGCCAGGAGCCGGAATTCAGAAGACAGGAGATAAACGTTTCCTTGAAATGCCGTTATTCTTAATTCTGTATTCTGGATTCTTGCTTTTCCATTCTGGCTCCTGACTTCTGACTACCTGAGTAGTTGCGGTGACTTTATCTATTCCCTCCCTCGTGAAGGGGTGAGAGGAATGGGCTATTTACCCACACAAAGCGAAAGATATTTGATTTTTAATGGTGTTCAAAATCTGTGCAGTAGTGTTCAATAATTGAACAGTAACGTTCCTAGCCCTTTACTCTCCGCAACATCTTCACTAAATATTGCGTGCCGTAACCCATTGATAATACGTATAAAACGAAACTAGCCTGCGCCAGCCGAAAATAGCAGCTCAATTGGCATAGTTCTTGCTACCTATCATATACAAATGGTGAAAAGCAGAGGTTCCGCTGAAGGAGCTGCCTGCGCCTCATGATCTTGAATCAGCGAATGCGAACCCCCGACATTACACTATCGAGTGTTTGCTTCGGGGCTCCTTCCTCAGGGCAATGCGCTACGTCGAAAGGGCGCGTCATGGGATTTATACTCCGTGAAGCAGACAGAATTTCCTGCGCCGGCATCTTCGCAGTCCTGACACCTGCTGCCCCCATGCGACGAAGGAGCATTCCCGCATGAAAGCGACTCCCAATGCCACACATGCCGTTGAAAGGTTGCTCTTCAATATCTTTTTAGAGTTCCTCGGCGCACAGCGGGGATTACTCCTGATGCGGCCTCCCGATGAAGGAAACTCACGGTGGGAACTCACCGCCGCGGAGGGACTGGGAAATGATGTGCCGGGGAGTCACGCGTTTGAACCGTACATGCGAGTCATTTCCTCCGTGCAGAATGGAGGGAAAGAGCTCTTTATATCAGACAGGGCGTGGCAGGAGATGGGGCTGAGCACGGGGCCGAAAGGATCTGAATACCTCCCGAATTTCCTTATCTGCCTCCCTTTGAAGGCGCGAGGGAAAATCGTCGCCATCATTTACGCGGATGGCCAGGGGGAGCCTCCGCCGCGCCTGGCCATGGCATTACGTGTCCTATTCCCCTCTGAACAGTCGGCGGAGGGACCGCAAGATCTCGGCGTACCCGATCCGAAATCCGAGCGACAGGATATGAATCTGAAGGGGCGCTGGCGCCCCGTCCGAGAACATATCCAAAAGATCATAGGCGGGACAGAGGTGATGCACGAGGTACGCGGTCTCGTAGAGAAAGCCGCCGTAACTTCCATCACCGTTCTCCTCGAGGGAGAAACAGGGACGGGGAAGGAGATCATTGCCCGCGCGATACACTACAGCGGGCCGCGCAGGAAGAATATCTTCCTGGCACAGAATTGCGCGGCGCTTCCGGTGGAACTTCTCGAGAGCGAACTTTTTGGATACGTCCGAGGGGCGTTCACGGGAGCGAACACAGACAAGAGAGGCTTGCTGATTGTCGCGGATGGGGGCACTATGTTCCTGGATGAGATCACTGAATGCTCTCTCCCCATTCAGGCAAAACTCCTCAGAGTGATCGAGAGCGGCATCATACGACCTGTGGGGAGCACACGCGAGGTGGCGGTGGATATCCGAATCATCGCAGCCACCAATCGGAGTCTTGAGAATGAGACGCAGCGTGGGACTTTTCGCAAGGATCTGTTCTACAGGCTCAATGTGTTCCCCATCAGGGTACCGCCCCTGCGGGAGCGAAGAGACGACATCCCGCTCCTCGCCCAGCACTTCCTCGACCTGTATGCGAAGAGTGCCGGAAAGTCCATTGAGGGTTTCACCAGCGACGCGATGCGGGCACTCATGGCGTATGATTTCATGGGGAATGTGCGCGAGCTTGAGAACGAGATTGAGCGCATCATCGTGATGCATGAGGAGGCCCCGTTCATCGGCGCCGATGCTCTCTCCTTGAAGATCAGGAAGGTTGCGGACAGGAAGTCTCGCGGCAGCGTGATCTACGGCAGAAATGCTCTGAAATCCGCTGTCAAAGACGCGGAGCGGGATATCATCGCAGAGGCGTTAGCTTCCTCCGGGGGGAATGTCACCCGGACGGCGAAGAGGCTCGGCGTCAGCCGCTACGGCCTTTACAAGAAACTTGCCGACCACAATATGCGCCCCCCGAAGGAGTAGCAGAAAATCATCGCGGGACTCCCCAAGGTGTTCATCGGACGCCGGTGTGATTCGCGGGATGCGGTGCTCGACTGTTGTTCACCGAGTAGTACTTTTTTCCGCGAAATTTTTTCTCCCTCACCCTCCCCCGGGCAAGGAGGCGCGCGATGCAGCTAATGACCGTGCGTGAAGGCACGCTGATTCCCACCGAGAGGTCCTTCGCCGTTCCCGGTCTTCGCTCAAGGTAGGCCAGGATGCGCGCCTCAATCCCCGTGTGAGTCGAAGTACCCTGTTTTTTCCCAAACGCGGCAACGATATCTATGGGTATTTTTTTTAGAAATCCCGTCATGAGGGAGCGCGCAGCGCGAAGCTCAGACAGGCGCAGCGGCTTCGCACAGGACTCAGCGGGGGGGCGGACGACCGTATTCAACTGCACACGCGCGGGCCGTATCTTCGCCGCGAGCGCCGCGATCCTCTCTATTTCCCGAGGGGAGTCATTCACGCCTCTCACAAGCATCACCTCGAGCCATACCCTTCCCGGGAAGTCCGAAACAAAATGCGCGATCCCCTCAACAACTTCCTGGAAATCAAGGTCGGGATGAGGCCTGTTGATCTTTCGAAATACCCGCTCCGAACCGGCGTCAAGATCCGGCACCACAAGATCCGCCGTGCGGAGTTTCTCTCTCACAAAAGGATCGCACAACAGCGTCCCGCTCGTGAGCACCGCCACAGGGATATCGGTCATTTTCTTGACCTGCCGGATCATCTCCCCTATCCCGGAGTGGAGCGTCGGCTCGCCCGATCCCGAGAACGTGATCCAGTCAATCTTCCCCCCCCTTCCCAGAGCCTCCTCCAACTCCGTCAGCACCTCCCCTGCGGGAACATACGACTTCCTGAGAATCGTCCTGTCGGTAGTTCTCCCGAGCTGACAGTAGACGCAATCGAGCGGGCATGTTTTGTAAGGGATGATGTCCACGCCGAGTGAAAAGCCAAGTCGACGTGACGGCACCGGGCCGAAAATCCTCTTTTCTCTCCTCTTCATAGAACCGACTCTCCTTCGGGACGTCGGATGATGATTGTGTAGCATCAGGGTCAGACCTCTACTATTGACTGAGGATGCTTTTATAAATCTTCTCCACCCGTCGAGCGAGTTTCTTGTCATTCAACATCTGCTTCTGAAGCCGATTGTGGTTCTGTGCCACCGCAGCTCCGCCAATCCCACCCAATTCATCCCCCAACTTCTGCAGAGACCTGTAGCTCATGTTCAACCGGTAACTCATCTCGATCAGGACCCGTCGCGCCTCTCTATATGGCGAGCGCGCATTCACTACTTCCTCTGGCCGCACCCCGTATTCCTCGCCAACCGCCCTCGCCATCTCCTGAACAGGAATCACGCCCCGTAGCAACCCCACCTGCGGCTGTTCCTTCCGTGTCCATTCTTTCACATCTATAAACGTCTCCCGAATCCACTCGATGAAGCTATCCGTCCCTAGTACCGCCTCTGCGCGCGCCTCCTTGAGCGGACTCTTTATCCCTTTTCTTATCCCTGATAGAATAAAGTCACGATACCGGTTCTTTCCCTCCTTGGTATCTCCTCCCATATACCCTAACACTATTCCGTATGTCACAAATTCATCCCGCTTCGTTATCCCCAGATACCCTGGCAGACTGCTCCATCTATATTCTTTGAGTATTCTGGCCTTATCCTCCACCGTCAATTCCTTGTACCTCTTGAGCCGCACCTGTTCTGCTCAACAGGAAATTAGACTTTCTTCACAGCTCAGTTTTGTATGATCTCCCTCCATGGTCCTCATGGTTTGTGATCTCACACAGCGTCCGAGGTTAGCAGCCCTTCTCCTGTCTCTTGCATTCTGCAGCTTTCT
>JAPLCW010000073.1 GCA_026392015.1 Candidatus Auribacterota bacterium
TCCAGATAGCCGTACAATGTATTTTTTCACTGACCTCCTCCAGATTTGTGTTTCTACCACCTTTACAGATAAGTTTTACACAAAATCCGGAGAAAGTCGAACTTATAACCCAATAATATTTTGTTGACATGACACTAGTCCATTACATAGAAAAGGAGTGAAGACTATGGAGAAGTGCAAGTTCTGTTTCACACGGTCGGGACAATACGAGAGACTGTGTACGGTGTGCGGGATTGACAAGTCGAAATCGAAGAGCGAACTCAGTCCGCCCGAAAAGCTTACGCGCTACTTCTGCAGGGGTATCAGGGTGGTGGGGCTTCTTAGCATTTTAAGCGCAATTATGGTATTAGTTCATATGGCATATGCAATTCTGTACCACCGGACAATAGCGATGCATGGCATGACAATTCCGATGGGCATTCTGCCAATGCTCCTCTATGCTATTTACCCTGTTTTCTTGCTTGCGTTTGGCTACGCTCTAATGAAATACAAGAAATGGACGTTCTATGCGTCAATGATCTATTTCCCTATAATAATTATTTTCTCCTTGAGTAAATTGCGTTGCAGCGGCTGTATAGCAGGGCTTTTCGAGCTAGTGCTCTTTTATTACATAATTAATGCTACCTCGAGGAAGATACTCCTCAGAGGGCAAACAGCTGCCTCTCCCATGACATGCGTATAAATAAAACTCTCCTCTCCGGTATTGTTCTCATACCCTTTCTCTTTGGCGGGCCCGTGAGCGCCGCAACAAAGGGTAAAACGTCCGCATTCAGCTTTGCGGTGGTCGCAGATTGTCGGTGGTGGGAGGGCACCTGGAGGAATGCGCTTGCGGAGATAAAGAATTCAACCGTCGATCCTGAGCCGAAGTTCGGGCCCGCCGAGCTGATTGTCGTAGTAGGCGATATGGATCCGGCTGAGAAGAGGTATGCCAACTTCAAAGAAGTGTTTGCAGCGGCGCGCCGTGTCCCGCTCTTCCTCCCCGTGATCGGGAATCACGACGATGGGGATGATGCGCGCTATATACGGGACGTGATTATCCCCGCAATTCCCGGCTGCGTCCGGCGGGACGGCGGGGCTTGCGATTATTTTCTGGATTATAAGAACGTAAGAATCGTCGTCATCGACGCCTATACCGAGCTGGGCAAAGAAGGGGTCATCAATCAGAAGGGGAGGGATTATGCCGAACAGGCTATCAGATCGGCAGGGCCCGGCATCAATCACATCTTTGTCTGTTTCCACGAGCCCGCCTTCCCTCGCGCGCGGCATCTCGACAGCTCGTTCAATGAATCGCCGGGGGACAGGGACGCGTTCTGGAATATGCTGGTAAGGCACCGCGACAGTGTGAGGGCGGTATTCGTTTCACACGATCACTACTACAACCGGATGCGAGTGAAAGATCCTTCAAGCCGGGCCGCAAATGACCCGGCGCAATTTCCCGATGAAGAAGGAGGGATTTATCAGGTGGATTGCGGCGCGGTGGGCATGACCACCGTGAGCACGGTGGTGCGCGTTAAAATCGAGGGGAAGTCGGTTTCTTTCAGGGTCGTTCAGGCTGATCGGGGAGGAAACGAGCCGTTCAGAGTACGGGAAGAATGGGATCTCGGCGGTTCCCGACATGTCTTACCATCATCGGTGGCAGCTCCGGCCCGGAAGTAGCGGGTCGTGCTATTTCTTCAGCTCGTAGCGTATCCCCGGCGGAGATTTTGGCGCCGCTGTGGATTTGCGGCCAAGCCAGAAACTTGAGCCGATGAGAAGAATCACTATGAGGGTGATGAAAATCCGCTTACCCACATGCCCCGCCTTCTTTTGCCCCGGCTCTCCGCTATTCACTGCCCCGGAGAGGGAGGGGGTCGCGATCAAGGATGCCTGCACCTGAGGCGTGACTGCCGGCTTCGGGGTCACCTTTGCGAACGCCTGCGAGAGGAGTTCCTTAGCCTTCGCGTCACGCACCTTCTTTTCCTTTGCACCCACTATCACGGCAATAAAGCGGTTGCCCCCTCGCTGCGCTGTGGCCACTATTGAATAGCCTCCCAGCCTGAAGTAGCCGGTCTTCAGTCCGTCACAACCAACGAAGGTCCCCAGCAGCTTGTTGTGATTTTGCATCACCATGGTGTCGTTGCGGAACGCGTGTATCGCGGTGGATGTATACCGCAGTATATCCGGGTGCTTCAGCAGTTCCCGGGCAAGGATGGTGAGATCGCGTGGCGTGCTCACATCGGGCTCCTCTCCCTTCGGCGGAGGGAGGCCGTGAACACTGTGAAATTTTGTGGAACTCATGCCCAGCGCGTCCGCCTTTTGCTGCATCATGGTGACGAACGCATCCGTGGAGCCGGCGATGCGAAGCGCGAGCGCCGCCGCAGCGTCGTTTGCCGATTGGACCATGAGCGCGTAGAGTAGTTCCTCGACGGTGAACGATTCGTTCTCCTTGAGGTATACCTGGGACCCCCCGATTCGTGAAGTATCCGCGTTCACGGAAACTTGATCGGTGAGCTTGAGGCTCTTTGCCTCGATCTGCTCCTGGATAATGAGGAGGTCCATGAGCTTGATAATGCTCGCGGGATAGCACTCCACATCGGGATTGTCTTCAAAAACAACATCGCCGGTTTCGGCGTTCACAACAATTGCTCCCAGATAGGGCGATCCGGAGCGTTCAGGGATACCGGCGCGTCCCGTTCCGGTCGCGGCGCTCGCTCTCTTTTTCGCGAGGGCGGGGGAGATCGCGAATGCGGATGCGAAGATGCCGACACAGAGGAGAAGCAGAGACTTCTTCATGGCGAGACAACTCCTTTTAGGGAAATCCTGTTCAGGTTATCATGCGAGTGCAACAAGCACAATTCTGGATACCATATCATAAATTCTATTTTTCGCCAGTAAAATCAAGATCCGGGGTAGATCAGTAGTTAGTAGTTAGGAAAACTGGATAAGGCTGCAGAGAAATATGCAGCAAAAGGTGTGTGCTTTGAATGTCATTGCGAGTCCCGCGCAGCGGGACGAAGCAATCTCCTCTCCACTATGTGAGGGAGATTGCTTCGGTCGTTTCGCTCCCTCGCAATGACCATGTTCAGATAAAGTTCACATTTTTGTTATCACCATCCTGCAAAGAAATAACAGACATTGCACTTGATGGCGCGATGCGTTAGATGCTAGGCTAAAATATAGGATGTTTCGTCTATCAGGCGAACGGGAAAGGAGGCCATGTTATGGGAACGATATACTTGAGCCACGGCATGCACGCAGTGTGGTTCTTCACGCTCTGTCTTTCAGTTTTCACCTCAGTGCGCACGGTATCCGGGGGCGATCGGTCGTACCGACCGATCAAACTCCCCTACGCGGAAGATGCGCTTGCTCCCTATATCTCTGCCAGAACGATCCAATTCCACTATGGCAAACACCACCAGGGCTACGCGGATAAACTGACCGGGCTCGTCAAGGGAACGGAGTATGAAGGAAAACCCCTGGAGGAGATAATTGCGAGTAGCGCGGGCAAAGGTGCCGTAGTGGCGATATTCAACAACGCGGCACAGGTTTGGAACCATGATCTCTTCTGGAGAAGCATGAAATCGGGCGGGGGAGGAAAGCCTTCGGGGAAACTTGCCAATCGTATCACTGCATCCTTTGGAAGCTTTGACTCTTTCAAAAAGGAGTTCACCGAGGCCGCGAGCAGTCAATTCGGGAGCGGGTGGGCCTGGCTGGTCCAGGACGGCAACAAGCTGAAAGTCGTCAAAACGGGCAACGCCGATACTCCGCTCGCGCAGGGGCTGAATGCTCTCCTGACCATAGATGTGTGGGAGCACGCCTACTATCTCGACTACCAGAACAGGCGAATGGATTTCATAGCGGCGTTTCTGGAGCACCTCGTAAACTGGGATTCGGTCGCCGCTCGTCTCGAAGGAAAGTAAATGCGCGCAAGGGAAATCGCCGTTGTGCTCGCGAGCGGGGGCATGGACAGTTGCGTGACCGCTGCCATGGCCAGCAGACGCTACGCTCTCGCTCTTCTCCATGTGAACTACGGTCAGCGTACGCAGAGAAGAGAGCTCCAGGCCTTCAGAAAGATTGCGGATTTTTACGAGGTTCCGGGGGATCTCCGCCTGGTGCTCAATGTCGAGCACTTTCGGCTCATCGGGGGGTCGAGTCTCACCGATCGACGCATGGCCGTCCCGAAAGCTGATCTGGGGAGAAGGGGAGTTCCTTCCACGTACGTCCCTTTCCGCAACGCGAATATCCTCGCGATGGCGATTTCCTGGGCGGAGGTCATTGGGGCGAAGAGGGTATTCATTGGGGCGATGGAGGAGGACTGCTCCGGATATCCTGACTGCCGGGAGTCATTCTTCAAGGATTTCAACAGGGCTGTCGCGCGCGGGACGAGGCCCGGGTCAGGGATTAGGGTGGAAATACCCATCATTCATATGACAAAGGCGGATATTATCCGATGGGGGATGAAACATGCTGTGCCGTTTCATCTCACCTGGTCATGCTACACGAGTAACGGCCTTAAGGCGTGCGGCGTATGCGACAGTTGCGCACTGCGCCGTCGGGGATTCCGCCAGGCGGGTTTCGAGGATCCTGTACGGTATGATCATAGATAGACTTGTTGTCAAGTAATTGAAGGCTAAACGATCAGCACAGATAACCACGCCCGCCTGCAGGCAAGGATGAACACAGATAGATAGTTTATCGTAGCCGAGACTGTAGCCGATACTTAAGTATCGGCTACAAAATATATCGTAAATCGTAAAAAGCTCACACTTTTTGTTGCATGATCAAAAACAATAAACATCATCTGAGTAGTACAGCGCGGCCATTGGCTGGATAGGCTTTATCTGTGTTCATCTGTGACGCACATTGAAGGCTATATGTGTGGATCTGATCGAGGAGACTCCATGATTGCCCCTGAAGCATTCAATCATCTGCTCGATGTCATGTGTCAATGGGCGGAAGCGCAGCAACACCATATTCTCTCAACCGGGCTGGCGCTTGATACAGTGCAGTCTGCGGATGCGAAACGCATCGGTGTCACGCATCCCGAACGGGTCAGATTGCTCGAAGTTTCCGAGATGCCCTCGCCCGAGGATCCTATCTTTATCGAGATTGTAGAGCGCGCGCGACTCATCGCCCCGGATATAGAGGCCATCACCGTGGGATACGGTATCTACATTCATTCCGGATATTGGGGCGTGCGCAGCCTTGTCGCGCATGAACTTGTACACGTTGCCCAGGTTGAGAAACTCGGTGGAATCAGGCAGTTCTATGAGCACTACATGGGAGAGTGTGTACAGTATGGCTATCCCAACGGCCCGATGGAGCAGGAGGCGATGAAGATGGAAGCCGCTTTCATCGAGGACACCGAATGAAGCGAGATCCCCCATTTGGTGTCAGAACTCGATATCTCCTTGGTAGGGAAATTGATAGATATTAACTATTTTGGAAAGTAAAAACAAGCAAACCCCTGGATCCCTTATAATGAGTACGTGGCTGAATATCTCATTACTGCCCCTGTTTTCAGGAGGGTGAACTCCATCAGGAATCCAGATTCCATACCGGATCCCCGCTTTCGCGGGGATGACGGTTGAACTGAATATACCCCAAGGCTAACCCCCTTAAGTCTGCCAGATCAAAGTAATCGACAATTCCATCTTTAATAAGTTAGACTGATCGAGCGATATTTGTAAAGGAACGATATTCTCCATGGCAACAAGAAAAAGTAAGGCGAGGCGATAAAACATGGCACACAAGCCGAAAAAGAACAGCAGCAACGGCGCCACTCTTGGTTTTGAGGAAAAGCTCTGGCAGGCCGCGGATAAGCTGCGCAGCAATATGGATGCTGCCGAGTATAAGCACGTGGTCCTTGGGCTGATATTTCTCAAATATATCTCAGACGCCTTTGAGGAACATCACGCAAAACTTGATAGCGAGCGAGGGCAGGGCGCTGACCCGGAAGATCCCGACGAGTATAGAGCGAAGAACATCTTTTGGGTGCCTAAGGAAGCGCGCTGGCCTCACCTAAAGGCCAGTGCAAAACAACCTACCATCGGCCAGATTGTGGACAACGCCATGGCGGCAATCGAGCGGGACAATCAATCGCTCAAGGGTGTACTGCCCAAGGATTATGCTCGCCCGGGCCTTGACAAGCAACGCCTCGGGCAGCTCATTGACCTTGTCAGTAATATTGGGTTAGGGGACAAAGAGAGCCGTTCAAAGGATATTATTGGCCGCGTTTATGAATACTTCCTCTCGCAATTTGCGAGCGCCGAGGGCAAGAAGGGTGGTCAGTTCTATACGCCACGCTGCATTGTCCGTCTGTTAGTCGAAATGCTCGCGCCCTACAAAGGCCGTGTTTACGATCCCTGTTGCGGCTCCGGCGGCATGTTCGTGAGCAGTGAGAAGTTTATCGAAGAGCACGGGGGCCGCATCGGACAAATCAGCGTCTACGGGCAGGAGTCCAACTACACCACTTGGCGTTTGGCCAAGATGAACCTTGCCATCCGCGGCATTGACGCCCAGATCGGTCACGGAGACAGCTTCCAGAACGACCGCTTTCCCGATCTGCGCGCAGACTATGTGTTGGCCAACCCGCCTTTCAATGATAGCGACTGGCGCGGAGAACTATTGCGAGAAGATAAGCGCTGGAAATATGGCATCCCACCCGCCGGCAACGCCAATTATGCATGGGTGCAACATTTCATCCATCATCTTGTGCCAACTGGTACAGCGGGCTTCGTGCTTGCCAACGGCTCAATGTCGTCCAATCAATCAGGCGAAGGTGAGATCCGCAAGGCAATCATCGAGAATGATCTGATGGACTGCATGGTCGCCCTGCCGGGACAGTTGTTTTACTCCACCCAGATACCGGTCTGTCTGTGGTTCATAGCACGCAATAAGAAGAATAGCAATTTCCGCAACCGGCGCGGCGAGATACTGTTCATCGACGCCAGGAAACTGGGCGCTATGATCGATCGCGTCCACCGCGAGCTGACCGATGATGATATCCACCATATCGCCGGTATTTATCACACCTGGCGCGGTAACAAAGATTGTGAGAAGAAATATGCGGATATACCTGGTTTCTGTAAGAACGCAAAGATTGACGAGATTAAAAAACATGGCTATGTGCTGACGCCAGGCCGCTATGTAGGCGCGGCTAAGATAGAGGAAGATAGCGAGCCTTTTGAAGATAGGATGAAGCGGCTCACAACAACGCTCAAAGAGCAATTTTCGGAGTCAGCCAAATCGGAGGGCGAAATACAGAAGAACTTAAAAGACCTTGGGTATGGTTTATAGCGGGACCCAGATATCTCCGCACTAAAGCCTTAAAATATACCGAATTTCTAATCGATATGGAATAGAATGGAGATAAGGAGATGTTGTCGAAATGGGCAATATTGTTAATGTAAAAATCGATGTAAAAATAAGGGACTGGAATAGACATAGTACCCCCCTAGGGTGGGATTAGCAAGTTTGTTATGGAGCAAGACATCCAGATCGACCGGAGGAAGCATGAGAGCTTCTTTTGGGATATCAGAACGTTTTTCTCGAGCTAACTGCCAAGGAC
>JAPLCW010000118.1 GCA_026392015.1 Candidatus Auribacterota bacterium
CAGATCGGGGGAGAATGGGAAATCATCACACTGAGGAAAGGGAGAACGGGCGGGTACCGCATTGGCGACAGACGATGCGAAGAATGCAATGGCAAAGATAATGTGAGTCATCATTTTCCCCAAAAGGGGTGCTAGAACCAATTAAAACTCAAAATACCTACTGTATTTGGCCTGCATTTTTCATGCCAATTTAGAATTTTTCTTCTATAAACAAGAAATAGCTGTAATAAGCGTGAAGAGAAGCGGTTAGAATTATATGAGCAATGATGAACATTTATAGTGGCGCTAAGAAAGGGCCAATTTGCATACTTTGTTTACACCTTCTGACGCTAAAAGTGTAAACTTTGTATACAACTCTTGTCACAATATAAAGATAATGACATTCTAATCGACAAATAGAAATATCCACTATTCCATAAGTTAAAGTGGGGGGGCTAGTGAAGGAGGGGCTATTTCAAAGCAACTCGGATGTCGGCGTACCAACCTCTATGCCCTTAATCTCTTTTTCAGTTCATCCAGCTCGGCTCGCAAAATCTCAACTTTCTTCTCGAGCGCGTTGATCCGTTCGTCATCAGCCCGGACCGCAATCACCGCGGGCTCGACCGGCTTGGCCTTCTCAACCTCGACCTCACCGCAAAAAAGGTGGGCGTAACGGCACTCCTTGTACCCGAGCTGGCGGGGCAGTTTCGCTACGAAAGGACCATCCTCTCTTCCCATGAGCCGGGTGATTGTCGCCTCGACCTCTGGCAGATCTTTGAATTGACACAATCGCTCGGTCCTCCCGCGTATCTCCCCCAACGTCTGCGGCCCTCTTAGGAGCAACACGCATATCACCCCAATCTCATGAGGGGAGAAGTCAAACACCTCCCGCACCCTGTGGCCGTATCTAGGCACGCGGCTCCCCGGAATGTGCGTCTCGTGCACGAGTTTCCGCTGCCTGAGGCGGTCGAGGGATATGACGACGGACTCTTCGTCGATATCCATTACCGGGTCGCGATTAGACTTCTGGTTGCAGGCATTGGTCAGGGCATTAAGTGAAAGTGGATAATATTCGGGGGTTGTGATCTCTTTCTCGATCAGAGAGCCGAGCACACGCGCCTCAACAGGAGTAATAAGAATATTCGGCATAAGGTCCCCCGCAACAGTGAGAGATTCCATCAGCCTAATCCACCATATGTTAAAAATAAGCCGAGGCGGGCCTGTAAGCCGGATTCTGTATCCTTTGGCAAGCTCGGGGCTATGCCCTTCCGCTGCGTCCAGGACGGCGGTCATTCCTCTGGGCCGCGGATTGCTCCGCGGCTCAAGCGACCTACCCGGGGCTATCACCCCCGCTTACGCGGGGGACGGAACGGGCCGCTCCTTCGCCCCCTATTTGGCCTTGCACCACGCAGAGTTTACCGCGTTTCACCCGAACTTTGAGAGAAAGATCCTTCTGAGACTCCTGTTCGTCGCCTCTTTAGGATCGAATTTTGCTCTACAAAATTCGACTCGTCTCTGTGGCACTGGTCCTCACCGGCCATCCTTGCGGACAGCCGGCGGCCCCGACGTTATCGGGGTGCGCTGCCCTGTGGTGTCCGGACTTTCCTCCCCGGCGCTTGCGCATCGGGGCGGCCGCCCGGCCCGCCTCGGCAAAACGGATTTGTACGATAGACTGAATTTAAAAAGAACGGGCGCAGATAAAACGCTTCAACCGGCGGTTTCCTGTGAGACAGGCTGTGCTGCCTCACCCTCTTTCGCGATTCCATCGGCCCAATAAAGGATGCGGGAACAGTTTTCGCAGATTACAAGCTCATCGAGCTTCCGGACGTTGTTGGCGGCCTGCGGCGGGAGCAGCATGTGACACCCGCCACATGTATAGTCCACAAGAGGCACAATGGCAGTGTCTCGCTTGTTCTTAAAGATCCTCTGGTACTTGCTTAGCACCTTCGGGCTTATGCCCGGAAGGAGCTTGTCTCTCTCTACCTGGAGGGCGACAATCTGTTCACCGAGTTTCGCTATCTCACCTTCGACCTTCTTCTCCTCCACTGTGATCCGCTCCCTCTCACCCTTCAAAACATCTTCGTGTTCCTTGACCAGCCGCTCCTTTTCCTCAACCTGCTCCATTATTTCCAGTATTTTGTCCTCTATCCTGGAGTTTTCAACCTTCCGATTGACAATCTCTTTCTGAAGCGCCTGGTACTCCACGTTGGTCTTTACCTCAAACTGTTGCTTCTGATACTTTGCGACAGCCTCCAGCTTGCTCTCAGACTCGAGATCCAGGTCTTTCCTCTTGACCTGCAGGCCCTGGATAGAATTCTTGATCGCCGCGACTTCATTCTCTATACCGCTGATGCGCCGGCGAAACGCATCGAGTGCGCGGGGAATTGCTCTTTGCTCCTCTTCCAAGACGAGGAGCCTCCGCTCTTTCTCCTGAACATCGAGAAGCCGTGAAAGATCGTTCTTCATCCTTTGCTGCACTGGCAACCTCCGATTACACATATTATACAAAGATTGCCCTCTTCAGGAAACAAATTTAGGGCCTCCGCAACCGCTTTCTAAAATGGGATTTACAAATGGGGCTGGTTTGTCTATAGTATGTATAAAGACAGCGATAAGGGAGAAGGAGATCCTCTAAAGGCCATCTATTAACCCTTATCCCTACACGCTATTCACTGCATTTTGGGCGATTAGCTCAGTTGGCTAGAGCGCTTGGATCACACCCAAGAGGTCACAGGTTCGAGTCCTGTATCGCCCACCAGTACTACAGCAACGAAAGTGTAAGGTGTAATGTGTAAAGATAGGATATTGGCGAAAGACGACAACGACTGGTTGTCTCTTTAAACTTTACACCTTAAACTCTCAACCGTAGTCTTATCCCTGCCGCCGACTAACTGACTTTACCCTCACACCAGGCAAAATATAAAGCGGGCTTATGCTTCCCCGGGGTTCATCGCGGGTTGCCGTCGGGCTCTCATAGAGGCGGGCGACAATTGAGGCCCTCGGGAACATATCAGAGCAATCAAATGAAGCTCGGCGACCGAAGACCTTTTCCAATACCTCTCTGAATCTGCTCAGGTGAGGACCGATAAAGAATATCTCCCCCTCGATCTTCTCTGGGAGATCCCGTGGCTGGCACACAAAGGGAGCCAGTCTGCATCGGTAACCATTCTCTTCCTTCTCATAGAGCGACGTGTAAAAGCCGTAACTATGCGCGCTGACCAGCGGACAGACCCTCCCGGCCCCGCCGGCGTATTCTGTGAGAAGAAGTTCAAAGACACCTACACCCCTGAGCGGGATACCGAGCGCCATGGAGAGACCCCGCGCTGTGGAAATTCCCAAGCGTATGCCCGTAAACGATCCCGG
This sequence comes from Candidatus Auribacterota bacterium, assembly GCA_026392015.1. Classification (GTDB taxonomy): domain Bacteria; phylum Auribacterota; class Tritonobacteria; order UBA1439; family UBA1439; genus JAPLCW01. The sequence continues at coordinate 3,343 of JAPLCW010000118.1, forward strand.
GCCGATCCCCACCGTGATCCCTCTCAACTCCTCGCGGCCAATGCCCTCCCTTTTCAGCATCGTATCGAGGGAGGGGATAAGCGAGGCGGAACTGCTTACCCCTTCGGGGAGGAATAGTTCTCCGATGACTTTGTTACCGTCGGAAACCGCAATGCTCGCCTTCTGCGTCGATGTCTCTATCCCAAGTATCTTCATTGTCTGCAAACCTGATCCGCAATATCATCGCCTGAGATTCTGATGCTCCTGCTGTTTTCGCCCGTAATCTGGAGATCAATGCGAATATGCTCCTCCGGGAGCAAATTGTTCATCCTCTCAGCCCACTCAATTGCGATTACTCCCCCCTTGTCGAGATAGTCATCCCATCCAAGATCGTATACCTCGCGCCAGTCATGCACCCGATAAAAGTCGAAATGGAAAAGCGGTATCCGCCCGGGATACTCATTAATGAGAACGTAGCTCGGACTATTCACGGTGACCGATGGATCAACGCCCAGCCCTGAGGCGACACCCTGCACGAGACAGGTTTTGCCGGAGCCGAGTTCTCCGAAGAGCGCGACGACCGCCCCCGCTCTGAGTCGGCTGCCGATTTTTTCTCCGAGCGCGCGAGTCTCCTCAGGACTTGATGACGTGACCACAAGATCATGCTGGCCCAAAGTGAGAAAACCCCCCTTCCCTGATCCTTGTCTCAACACCCTTTCTCACCAATGAGATGCCGCGGGCTCGATCCACAACCGTTCCAATTATTGCCAATCCGCAGTTGAAGCGTGAGGAAAATTTCTCTACCACCTCATCCTCTCTGAGGGAGGGAGGAAGCACCACAAGGAGCTCGAAATCCTCCCCATCGTAGAGAGCTCTCGTGAGAGCGGTTTCTCGATCAACTTCCCCAACCGCCATAAGATCGATCGGCAGGAGTTCCTCCTCGATATGGAATGCTACATTGCTCGACTCCGCCATCCGGAAAAGATCACTCCCCAGCCCGTCGCTGAGATCCATCATCGCCTTCACCGGGTAATTCTCGACGAGAAACCTCGCCTCCGCAACCCTCGGTGTGAAGCTGAGATGCTTGCCCTGGATAGAACCACCGAGGCTCCCGGTGACCCAGACCCCATCGCCCGGCCGGGCCCCGGAACGGAGCGTGAGCTTTTCCTTCTCCACTTCACCCAGAACCGCCACCGAAATCACCAGCCCATTGCTGCTCCTGACAGTATCGCCCCCCACGATGCCGCATCCGAAGCGCTCGGCGAGTTCGTGTATTCCCCGATACAGTTCCCGAAGAAACTCAACCTCGAGTTCACCCGGAGCACCGATAGATACGACCGCCGCGCTCGGTAATCCGCCCATTGCTGCGATATCGCTCAGGCTGCATCCGAGTGACTTCCAACCGATCTGGTACGGGGTCGCCCGTCCAAGTTCAAAGTGGGTCCCCTCCACGAGCATATCCGTCGTAAAGAGCGTGAGCATTCCTCCTCGCGGATTCTCTATGACCGCCGCATCATCCCCTATTCCCACCAGGGTGCGCTGGCCGGCCTTCACAAGCTTTTTGAACTCCTCAATAAGCCTAAATTCGCCAATGTCGCTAATCTTTCTTCCAGTCATAAAATCGGTGTCAGAACTCCCTAATTACTTCCACTCCAATAGAATACTGATAAATTCCAGATAACACACGAACACTTGATGCCTGCCACGGCAATAGCAATGAACGCGGTATGTCACTAATTTGAACAATTAAATTAAGCAATTTAGTCTTATCTTACTATGGCTGAATAAGTTAGGGAGTTCTGACACCAATTAGGGGGATGCCGGGCTCAGATGAATAGATTTCTAATTCTTAGGCTTTCCCGCTGCGCTCCCTGTTTTCCGTAGCTGAATTCGTTTCTTTCCGAATGCCTTTGCTATATTCCGTCGATACGGTGGCCTGATAATACCGGCCTCTGTGATTATCCCCTTGATGAACTGGGCGGGTGTCACATCAAACGCCGGATTATACACATCCACTCCACGCGGCGCGATTTGCCGGTCACCGATCTTCCTCACTTCATCGGGATCCCTCTGCTCAATCGGTATCTCTTTTCCAGAGGAGATTTCCAGATCCACCGTTGAGAGCGGCGCGGCGATATAGAACGGTATCCGGTGGGCTGCCGCAAGCCGAGCGAGGCCATAGGTCCCGATCTTGTTCGCGGTATCGCCGTTCGCCGCGATCCGGTCGGCCCCCGTTACTACAATCGAAACCCTCCCCTCGGCCATCACCGTTGCCGCCATATTGTCACAGATAAGCGTCGCGGGGATGCCCTGGTTCATAAGCTCCCATGCGGTGAGGCGAGCCCCCTGAAGGAGCGGCCTCGTTTCGTCAACGAAGACATGTATTTTCTTTCCCTGCTCATGAGCGGCAAAAACAACAGAGAGGGCTGTTCCATACTCGGCAGTTGCGAGCCCGCCCGCATTGCAGTGTGTGAGGACAGTGGAGCCGCTCTTCAGCAGCGGAGCGCCGTGCTGCCCGATCGCGCTGCACACGATGTTGTCCTCCTCGAGAATCTTGAGAGCCTCCCGCTCGAGTCTTTCCTTGAGCAGGGGGATATCATCTATTTTTTCTCTCTCTGCCACGCCCATCATCCGCTTCAGAGCCCAGAAAAGATTCACCGCCGTCGGTCGTGCCGATCCGAGATACTGGGCGATACCGCGCAGCTCCTTCATGAAATTCTTATAGCGAACGGCGCGTGACCTCCTCGCTCCCAACACGATCCCCATTGCTGCGGCGATGCCGATCGCGGGGGCGCCGCGGACTTCGAGCCTCCGGATGGCCCGCCAGACCTGTTGGGGGGTGGAACAGTCCAGATAGACGAGCCGCTCGGGCAGGCGCGTCTGATCGACGATCCTCATCTTCTTGCCTGTCCATTCGATGGTTTTAGGTCTCACTCCTGCCTCCGAAATCAACGATTAAGCGATCGGGCGATTGAGTATATCTTTGGCTCATGGCGGATTTTTGTGAAGAATATCCGCAGTTTATAATACGTAATGAGTTGCTTATGAACATGATACCGCAGATCAGATTGCCGCATATACCCTCCCCCCTTGAGGGAGAGGGTAAGGGTGGGGGATTCTTCTCACAAAAGCACGTTTCCCACCCCCTCCGTACCTCCCCCTTCACAGGGGGAGGGATGTGTTGCAGGCTCTTGATCTCACAAAAATCCGCCTTGAGCCATATCTTTCATTGTAGCACAATAGGCAACGGCTAGCCCCCGGAAACAGACCGCAGCAGGAGCGCACCCGCCACCGCGATGCTGTTCTGACAGATGTGGATAACGATCGAGGGCAGGAGTGAACCGGTTGCTTCAACCATATACGCGAGCAGAACGCCCAGGCCCATGATCGGGAGAAATACGGCGATATTGGCATGGAGAGCCGAGAAGAGGAGAGCGGTGATCACGATGCTCGGCCACCTTCTGAACTTGCGCCGCAGAGCCTGATAGGCGAAACCTCGAAAGAATATCTCTTCAAAGATCGGACCCGCGCACGCGACAAAGCAAACCAGAAATACGAGTGCCGGCAATGATAGATCGGCGAAGAAGAACTTCATCTCCTCCTGGGGTTCAAGCGGGATGCCCATCCAACCGGAGGCGCATTCCGTAAGCCACGTAAGACAGAGCAGGATCGGGAGAAAACCGACGTAGCCCTTCACGCCTGCCCCCAGATGACGCAGCAGATTCCTCCGGGTAATGCCCAACCTCTCCATCACCCTCGCCCACGGCACAGGGATGACCCAGAAAATATAGAGCAGCGTAACACCCTCTGCGAGGAACTGAACCGTGAGTGAGAAAGATATTTCTGAAACGGTGCCATAGAAGTTCTGCACCTCCGCACCGAAATAGCGCACCACGGTGAATGCCAAAATAAAAACGATCACTGCCTTCGCGACCTTTCCCACTCCCCACTCTATATCGAGTGAGAATGGAGCGCTCGCAAATCTCCTCCTCAAGAAGCGCCACAACGATTGAATATCGATGAGAATCCCAAGAAAAATGCACAGGGAAAAGAGCTGCGCGAGGCTCCGGAAAAAGACAGACTCCCCGGCAACCTTCTCAAGGGTACGCAGGACTTCCACTTCGCTGGGAAGGTGAATTGCTTCGCTCCGTTGCGGGCGGGACTCCACCTCGCCCTCGGGGCGGTACTGAACGAGAAAGAGTATCGCAATGGCGCATCCGCAGAGAAGCGCCCAGCACAATTCAGGTCTCCCCACCTTATAAAAATTTATCTTCATGGCCGCTGAGAGGATGGTAACACTCCCCAAAAGCAAATGGCAAGTTCGTTCTCCGCATCCGCACAAAGCGGGTATACATCTGCGGGGCGCTCCACGCACGATCAGCCCACATGTCCGACACAGTTTCTGAGCATTCCGCTAACTTTTCATTTTAAAATTTGGGTTCTCTTCCATTTTGTGTGGGTAAATGAATATCATTCCCTCCCCCTGTGAAGGGTAAGGGTGGGGGTGATACTACGGTTCCTGCTTATTAGTTTCAAGTAACTGCTGACCAGGGACTAGTACACTGTTAAGTTAATTCTTACAAGGTAACCTGTCATTGCCAGCCCAAAGGGCGCGGTAATCTCGTTGTTAAAAGATAAAAAGAGATTGCTTCGTCTCCCGCCTCGGCGGGATCCTCGCAATGACATAATGCTTACGGCATTTATATCAGTAAAAACTACTTTAACAGTGTACTAGTAACTGCGGTGAGCACCCCCTTCCTAACCTTCCTTCGACTTCGCTCAGGACAGGCTCCCCCTTCACAGGGGGGAGGGAATGGATAAAGTAATCCACACAAAGGGCAAGAGAACCATAAAGCAAGAATCCGCGCAATCCCTGCCTATGCCGAAGCGGAGCTCCGGCTCCGCGCAGGCAGGCGCCCAATCCGCGGTTTAAACATTGGGGGGTAACGTGAGGTACCCGCACAAAACGAAAGAGAGCCAAAATTTTTAAAAGATGAATGTGCAACACACTATACGAATCAGCAAGTGAGAGTATCATATTCGCGTTACCTGAACGATGCTGCCATACCCGGAGAAGCAGGCATCCAGCCTTAAAAATCATAACATATACCCAGCGAACGTATTCCCGCTTGAGTTCAGTCTCGTGACAACCGAGGGGGGAGTGACCTAGCCCCCCTGAAACTGATCCGTTACAACCCCGGCAAAGTTTCGTTTGACTCGTCCCGCATCTGTGGAGTATGCTTTATGACAAAAAGGTTTATACATGCCGCTTTCCCCCATCCTGGCGCGCGATCTGCTGCACCCAATCTTTGCAATCTGCGGACTGCACGCGCTCATGCCTTCACTCTTTCCCCTGCTCGCGATGACCGTGAGCCGGAGAGGACAAAGTCGCCGTGCGCCGCGCCGCAGGCCTGCCGCACCGAAGAAACCCGATCTTCACAAAGTTCTCGACTCGCTCGACTGCTTCGTGGTGATCGAGGATTCAAACTATACCATCTGCTACATGAACAAGCGATTAAGGCGGAAGTTCGGCGACAAGACCGGCAAGAAGTGCTACCGTGTCTTTATCGGTCGCAAGACGCCGTGTCCCCTATGCCCGGTACGGACGATCCTCCATGAAGGCAAGAAATCGCTCACCTACCTTGCGAAAGATAAGCGCGGCCGAATATATGAATCCACCGCGGTGCCACACGTGCAACCCGATGGGAACAAAGTCATCATCGAGGTCCTCAGCGATGTCACCGAGAAGATCCGGGCTGAGAATACCATCAGGGAACTTACTAAAACTCTGAAGGAGAGGATTCAAAAGAAGACAGACGAACTCACGCAATCCCAGAAACTCTATAATGCGCTTCTGACCAACGCGACCGATGCGATCTTCTCCATCGATCCCGGGAGCAACAGCATCCTCAGGTCAAACCACGCCGCAGAGATACTCACCGGCTACACCACAAAAGAGCTCCTCTCGATGAAGAATACCGCGCTCTATACGCCGGGCACATTCGATGATATCTGCAAGGCCCTCAGAGATTCCCCCACCGGTTCCGGCGCTTTTTCCCGCGTCGAGATAATAAAGAAAGACGGAGGCCGCGCCATTGCCGATGTCAGCGCGAACATACTTTCGTTCGGCGGCAGAAGGATCATCCTCGCAATTTGCAGGGATATCCGCCAGAGGCTTATGTTCGAAAATCGCATGCGGCAAATCGCGAGCGTCCTCGAGGGGATGAGTGCGAGTGTGATTCTCACCGATACACAAAGCGTAATCACCTATGTCAATCCCGCAGCGGTGAAGATGCTGGGTTATCGGGAAGAGGAGATGCTGGGGCGCCCTGCACGTCAGTTTTTCGAGGGGATCCCGGGGAACCCCCCCGATATCGCAGCGATCATCAGGAGGGAATCCAAGAACGGTTACTGGGAGAGTGAGATATTCAACCGGAGAAAGTCCGGAGAAGTTTTTCCAATCTACCTACGCCAGAGCATGATCAGGAATGAGAGGGGCGAGCTGATTGGATACGCTGGCATCTCTGAAGATATCTCGGTCAGGAAACGGATGGAGGAGGAACTGATTCAGAAGGAGAAGCTCTCAGCCCTGGGTGAACTTGTCGCCAGCATCGCCCATGAACTGAACAATCCCCTTACCGGCGTTCTTGGATATGCAGAGATCATGCAGCAATACGAATGCCCGAAGGGTCTCAAGCAGGACCTGCACCGTCTCTACAAGGAGGCAATCCGATGCCAGTGCCTTGTGAAAAACCTCCTCACCTTCGCGCGCAAGACCCTTCCCCACAAGGATTTTTCCGACATCAACGAACTGATCAAGAGCTCAGTCGAGCTCAAGGCCTATCAGTTCAAAGCCGACCAGATTGAATTTATCATAAACCTAGGTGCGAATCTTCCCACGGTCCTTATCGATCCCCACCAGATGCAACAGGTGCTCCTGAATATCCTGAACAATGCTCACTTCGCCCTTCTGGAAAAGCGAAGATCGCGCCGAATCACCATCACAAGCGCTGCAAAGGGTGGCCGGGTCTACGTGCGTATCGGCAACAACGGTCCGCACATCCCCGAGGAGAGAATCGAAAAAATTTTCGACCCGTTTTACAGCACAAAGGAGTTTGGCAAGGGAACGGGGCTCGGCTTGAGTATCGCCCAAGGGATCGTTAAGGACCACGGCGGTGAAATTGTCGTTGCGAGCGAGGAGGGGAAGGAGACCGTGTTTACCGTTGAGATTCCGATCGATGCGGCCCCTCCCCTTCGATGAACTTTACAAGGAGATACCCACCCGCCTTTTTTTCGAGCACACAGTTGTAGTGCGTGTGCGCTCCGGCGCAGACCATCTTCTCGATGATGCGAAGATCACTGGGAATAATCTCATCCCCCATCTCGCCAATGCGGTCCAGCGCACACCAGCGGAGCTCTCCCTCCGCGCCGCCGGCGCCGGAGCATGTGCGCGGGATCAGTTCGCACACATGCAACAGGAAGTGCTGAACCACCCTTCCGTCCTCCCTCAGGTGCTCAGACACGAGACCCAGGTACCTCTTGAATTCCGAGTCAATACCGCACTCCTCCGCAATCTCCCGCACCGCCGCCTCTGAGAGGTGCTCGTCTCTCTCCACCTTTCCCCCCGGCAAGCCCCAGAGGTTCACGTAATCGCCCCTGCGCCTCTTGATGAGGAGTATCCTCCCCTCCTGGATCAGCGCGGCGATCACCACCGCGAGCGGAAACTTACCGGTTCTCATCTTGCGTGCTCCATTCATACTGATGCTGTAACGATTCAAGGAGTCAGAATCCAGAATCCAGAAGTCAGAATCCAGAATACAGAATACAGAATAGTGACATTCCAAGAAAACGTTTATCTCCTGTCTCCTGAATTCTGTCTTCTGAATTCTGGCTCCTGTTTACTGCTGCGCTTCCATCCTCAGAGCGGCCTCGAGCGCTGCATCCAGAAGTGAACGCACCTCCGCGCTCTGCGCGTCGAGCCCCCGCCATCGGATATATTCTGAGGCGACCTTCGCGGCGCGCTCCTTTCTCTCATTCCATGACCCCGAACGCGAGGCATCCCCCGCCGCTCCCCTCTCCTTTTGTGCGCCGGCGTCTCCTGGAGCCGCGGCGGCGCCGATACCGGCGGCGGTCTTTATGATCTCCCATGCGAGATCCTGGCCCCTGAAGGAGGCAAAGAGTTTCTCCCAGAAGAGGCGGAACGATCTCCTGTAGAGCCTGCCGAGAAACGGGAGATGGCAAAGAACGGCGTGCAGCAGGAGAATCGCCGCGGCGGAGACGACCGTGGAAAAGAGTCCGCCGAACGCCTTCGTGACGTCCTCGCCAAGCTGGGAGAGATATTCTCTCGCCCGCTCCGCCGCGCGCGGCGCTTCTTTCCTGTCAAGCCCCTTGCACAGCTCCGCGACGCGGGGAGAGAGATCCTCCGTCCCGATGTAAAAGAGGCCCCCGTCCGCGCCCGGGGGGAACACGAAAATGTCGTCATCGGACAGCGGGAGGCGGGCGCGCTCCGCCGCCTTGATAATCCTCACCCGCATCTCCTCCGCGGTCAACTCCTTCGATTCCAGGCGCATCACGAAAGTCTTTTCCACACCGGGAAGCCCGTGGACGGAGGCTTCCTCCATCGCGGTGAGGAGCTTCTTCACAAGGGAAACATCCGCCTCCTTCCCCTTGAGGAACACAAGGTGCGGTTCTTTTTCCCGAGGCAAGGCGAACACAGAAACCTTGCACTGCGGCCTGATCTTCATCTGAGTGAAGAGATTCTGGAGGAGCTGATCGGCGCCTCCCGCGTCGATTCCCCTCAGGACGACATAGTCGACGCTCTCCACCAGAATCGGGGCGGCGAGCTCACGCTGCTCCTGCACCGGCTGGGCGAAGAGCGCGAGCGAAACCGCGAGCAGATGGGTTAGGAACATTTCTCCCTCCTCGGGGGTGCAAGTGTAATTCCCCTCCCTCTGAATACCTCCGCGATCTCGAGCGCATTCCGTCCGGAGAAAATGTTGGCGTCCGCCTGTGCGACCCCGCGCGCCGCATCCGAAAAACGCGCGAACTCGGGGAGGAAGTGCATGCTCTCATACATGAGGCTATCCGCCTTCTCCTTCCCGAGGGACGCGCGGAGATCCCAGCACGCCCCGCCCCATATCTCCCCATCGGCGTGCGCCTCGCCCTCGAGATCGCGCGGGTAGCGTTTTCTATTCCCCAAATCCCTGAGGTGTGGCTCCCCGATCGAAGCCACAACCCACTCGCCGATCTGCGCGTCGTCGGTAAGGGAACACCCGAAGTAATCCGCGTATCCCTCATGGAGTGCATCGGCCTCTGCGCCCTTGAGGTGCGGATTGACATGGTCGAGAACCGCATGCGTGAATTCGTGGTAGATCACCGCGGCTTCCTTCGCGAGATCGTTCAAGCGGCTCGTTCCGCCGCCGTCCCCAAGATAAATGCCGTTGGTTGCGGGATCGTAATAGGCGTTATCCATACAGTCGCCCGCGTGTACGATTGCCCTGAGAGGGCCCCTCATCGCCACGAGCGTGCTCCCCGAGCGATCAACCCCGCTGAAGAATGTGCTCACCCGATCGATGTGATAATACGCCATCACCTCATCGAAATGGGTATCCTCGGGGGAAAAGAGGTAGAGCCCTCGCTCCGACTTGGCCTCGGGCGCATCCTCATTCAAGACCGCGACATACTCGCCCTTGAGCTCCCGCGGCGTCTCCATCCGCTCGAGGGGCACCGCCCTGAGCGCCGGGTCCTCAACAGGGCTTAACAGGTATATTTTCCCCGTCCCCTGATCAAACCTCATATTATTATAGCTGTGCAGGATGGTCCCTCTGAACGGATCAATGAGGTAGACCCAGTTCCCAAGCGGCTTCGTTGCCGGCAGCTCCACCTTATATACTTTCGAGGGTCCTTGTCGCGCACTGTAGATCATCTCATAGAATCGCAAAGGAGCGCGCAAACGGCAACGTGGCCCGAGATCGGCGAGGGCTTTCCGGATCGCGTCTTTCTTTGTGACGGAGGGAATATTTTTAAAGCCCCGCGCCCTTCCCAGGCGATTTTGGAAAGCCCCGGTCACCGCACACACCGCTCCCGCGCGGTCTAGGTGGACGTCCAACAGAGCGCCGATCACCGGCACAGCATCGTACATCTGCTGGAAGCGGAGATGCGTGCCGCTGCGGCTGCGCACAAGGTGGGAAAAATGGAGCTGCGAGGGGTCCAGAATGCCGAGTGCGGCGGCGTTCCCATAGAGGAAGTTGACGCCTTTTCTCACACGGGCATCCCCGGGAATTCCTCCAGGAGGTCGTCTGCGTGCTCGCCCTGCCCGGAGGTGCAGCGGAGCTACACCATGGATCGAACGGAACCAGCATACCGCAGTGGGATGAGCCCCCGCCTCGCTCGCTCCCGATACGGGGAGCGATTCGGAGAGAAACGGCTTTCTGTGCAGAGAGCCCTTCTTGGGGCGAATCATAGTATATTTTTCGCTCCGATTGATCCTATTATGTATCCGTCCACTGGCTCTGTCAATCAATTATGATCAGGACTTTCCCCGTTTTGTTTCAAAAGATTAGTAGCTCACCGCAGAGGCGCAGAGCACGCAAAGAGCGATCGCAAAGAATAATTCATACTAGCCTGGCTTTCTGCATGATCTATCATCTCTGCGTCCTTCGCGTCTCCGCGGTGAAAGATATGATCGCTTCTTTTTCCAAACCTGGAATACTACAGATGCTGAAATTTGTATCTGTCTGGTGATTAGTCAGTAATAAATTTAGTGCTCACTATTTTGGGGAATCTCCTGATTATGATGAATTTTGCTATTGGGTCACTTATGGGGGGGGAAACATAATGTTATGTTGTCGGGGCGCGATTTACTTGTCCTGAGCACTTCGGCTGCGCTCAGTATAAACTCGGCCGAAAGATCGCGCCCGGGTTCGATAAATCGAACCCCTACAATTCATATTACCCCCCAAGATTGACAAATTACGAATTTTGAATTATGACGAATTCCGGTACCCCCTCAGCTGCGTGTTACATCGGTACTCTTGCCCAATTCCTTTCCCCTTAAGGAGGAGCCTGCCCGAGCGGCCTGGATGGGATCCTTACCGCATCAAGAAGTTAGTTCGACGATGGATACTAAATGATCATTTATCCATTCTCGCAGTGGACACTAAGTATCCAATCGGCCTTAACTATGGAAATTCCATTTTTTGCATTTGATGTAATTACTTGTGCCAGAATGGGAAACATTTTTGAAATAAATAGCGGGTTTTGGCATAAATTATGCTACCTGAATAGGCAGGCTTAAGAGAAGCGGAGCATATCGAGAGTATGCTCCAAACACTAAAAACTTCAAGAAAGGGGGCAGGTATGAGAGCGCGGTATCGCCGGAGCGGAGCATGGGTAACTATCCTTTTGACAAGTTTGTGTTTCCTGGCGCAGGTTGATGGCCTGTTGTCCGTCGCTATGTGCGGCCCGGCCATTGTCATTGACAACAACAATCCAGGAGGAGGAAACAGTTTTGTCAAAACAGGCACATGGACGGAGGCGACTGCAACTCCCCCCTTCATAGGTTCGAACTATCTCTTTGCTGCTCCTATGAGTGAGGCCACAGCCACATGGACCCTGGGTTCAACGCTACACGGTTCGTATAAAGTATGGGTCCATTATTGTGCCGCCACGAACAGGGCGGCAGCCGCACCGTATACTATAATGCGCGGAGGATCGTTACCCAATGTAACGGTGAATGTGAATCAGAGGATCAATGGCGGTTGGAATGATATCGGAAATTTTACCTTCAATGGCCATGTCTCTATCCAGTTGGCCACGGCGAGCAGCGGGTATGTGATCGCCGATGCGGTGGGATTCGATTTCACTCCTGCCATAGTCATTGATAACAGCGATCCATCTTTTTCCAAGACCGGCACATGGACAACCAACTCCGCCACTCAGCCCTATATAGGTACAAATTACCTCTACGCCGCCGCGTCCGGTGACCCCGCAGCCAGTCCGGCCACGGCAACCTGGACTGTGGGCCACGCATTGCAAGGCTGGTATAAGGTATGGGTCCATTATTCCGCCCTCGACAATAGGGCGACAGTCGCGCCCTATAAGATAACACGCGGTAGTTCATCGTTGCCCTCGATAGTCCAGCTCGTGGACCAAAAGATCACGGTGACTTATAACTCTGGATGGCTAGATATCGGGGTATACTATTTCAACGGCCAGGCTTCGGTTCAATTAAGCAATGCTGCTCCAAGCGGATATGTGATCGCCGATGCGGTGGGGTTCGATGACATGTCGAGTACTGATCCCAATACTCCTCCGGATATAATCGTAGACAACGACACCTCGCATTTCAGCGCGACTCCGGCAGGGGAGTGGGCCCTCAGTTACGCCACACCAGGGTACTACGGCGACAATTATCGCTATCATGCGTCAGGTACAACCGATGCGAAGGCCACGTGGAAGGCGAATCTTCCGATAGAAGGACAGTATGAGGTTTACATCCAGGATTGTGCACCACTACCTCCCGCACCAAACAATCGTGCGCAGGATGCTCCTTATACAGCAAAACATACAGCCTATAATGACACCCCTCCAACGGTGACGGTTGACCAGCGCACAGGCGGCGGATTATGGAAATTAATCGGGACATATTATTTTGGCTATGGCTATGAGAGCGGGGTCGTGGAGCTCGGTACCGCCGCGACAGGCGCCACCTACGTGATTGCAGATGCGGTGAAGTTCGTGTACCGCGGGCCACTGCCGCTTGTAGTCAACGAAGTGCTGTATAACTCATCCTGCGGAATTGATTATCAGCAGCCAGACGGGGAATTCTATGAGATATACAACAGGGGGCCCAATCCGGTATCCCTGACGGGTAGACATTGGTACCTTTGCAATGCGCATGGAGTATCGTCGAATGCGGATACTAATAGAAAGTTCGGCGAGAGCCTTCAATTGGATGACCTCACGATCCAGCCGGGGCAATACGTGGTGTTTACGAGTAGCAGTAGTGACACTGGAGACTGCCCTATCCCCGGTATCAATAAGGAGTTCAGATTGGCTAATGGTGGCGACTGGATAGGGATCGGATATCTCAATAGCGGCGATCATCTGTATATGGAAAATTTTGATCCCAATAGATGGTTGTGCCCGGCATACTGGGGAAGCGGTTTCATGCCCCTAAAGCCCGGCAATGCGGTTAAGGCGAATAATGATTGTGCCGGCGGATGGAGCGCAATTCGCTCGCCGGATGGAAGTGCCGCTAATCCGGGATCTGATCTCAATACTAGCACGCACTCACCAACTCCCGGGGCTAGTAATGTGCTCTCCACCAGCGCATCCGCCCCCGCAGGATTGAAAGTGAGTGTCCGACTGTCCCAGAACGGAGCCTCTAACTGGCTGGAGGTGGATGTGGCTGCGGCGGTGGAACTGAAAGATGTCGACATCTATGTAGTCGGGATAGACTCGCGCGAGGCGGTGTTATCGGTAGTGGGATACAATAAATTCATCGAGGGAGTTGCTCCCCTGGCTCGATCGGTGGACAGGATACCCGAGGGATCGTCGGCCACGCTCATAAGTATTCCTATCGCTGCGCCCCTGAGCTGTGAACTGATAGTCGGCGCGGTTCCAAAAGATATGCCGCCGAGTGTCGAGTCAGCTGTCTGTTACGAACAGAGGACGATAGACGTAAGGTAATCCAATCAGGACGATTAAAAGAGGCGAGGGCAAGATGCTGAACGTGAGATCATCCGGCGGGTTTTTTATCCGCCCGCCGGGGTCCCACGGCCTTGTGCGTGCCTGTCGGCAGGGTGAACTTATCGAGGGTGACATGTGACTCATGCCCTGTCCGTCTGCGCCGGGACCTTCGAATCGATTCAGAACAGGCTCATCCGGCCCCGCCAGATATGTCATCCAGGCCTCCCGCGTTCGGGAGTATCCCCGCTTTTCACTGTTAAAAATATGCAATAGACTGATGGAGAAGAGATTACCGCAATCAGCAATTGACAGCAGATAATCGAGACGGAGGTTGTATTCCCTGTAACGTCTGCAAAAGCAGGCATCCAGGCTTAAAATCATAACATACGCCCGGAGAGCGGATTCCCGCCGGAGTTTACCCTTGTGACAACAGAGGCGGGAATGACAACCTTTGAGAGTTATGAACCAAAAAACTGACCTCGCAACAATGTGGATAATTCAGTTCGCGTTATATTGCGCGGTTCGACCACTTATTGTATAATCCCCGCCCTATGAAGGATCGCTTTGACGAGATGATGGAGAAGTTCCTTGTTCCGCTTTCCGAGCTGCGGGGGAGGGTTACCGACTGCACCTACTTCCTCCGCAAGGACGGGAGCCTCGCCTTCGCACAAGGCTACTACCACCCCCCCGGCATGATCTCCGGGAAAATCGTCTACTATCCGAAGAAGGGTGGTTGGGTGGATATCTTCGGCCGGAGCTACGAGTGTCTCCACAAAGAATACAGAGACGGGAAGATGTACTCTTTCACCAACCCCGACCAGATTAAAAAACACTATGAGATATTCCCCGATCTTGTTCGTACCGCTCACGGCGCGCCCCTCATAAAAAACAACCTCCTCATGCCACTGGAGGATTTTATGGGTTTTTTCAGTCCCAGAAGATCGATCGACCTCTGCATGGACCTTTACCCGAAGATCAGAAATGGCGTGACAGCGGCATCCGAACTGCTCGGCGCGCCGCTCCGGAAGATGGGGCTCACCGGTTCGCTCCAGTACGGGCGGATCGAGGAGCATGACGATGATACCGATATCATTTTCTACGGCACTGTCGAGGAAAACTATTCCCTTATGCAAAAGATTCGCACACTCGTCCGGGAAGATCCAAAACGTCACGTCTATGAGTTCGGCAAGTTCTGGCCGCTGCGGCTCTACAACGGCGGCATCCTCGTTTGCCCATTCTTCATCTACGAAAACGAGGCGGAGAATCCGCTTGGCAACTGCTCCATCACCTCTCTAAAACCGCAGGCGAGCGTCACGGGCCGGGTTGCCGATATCCGTCACACAATCTACATGCCCCTCGTTCTCCCGCTCGAAAATGTCACCGTCGATGGAGAACGCAGGGAGAACTTCATCCTCATAATTTCCGATAGCTACGTGCGGGGCGAGTTCGAGGTGGGGCAGCGTCTCCGCACCACAGGCGAGCTCGTGAGAATAGAGAAGCGCGGCGGGGCTTTCGACGCCATGATCGCGGCGAATAATTGGGACGTCCAGGCAGCGGGCTAACAGCCCGCTGCCGCGTGTCGGTGTAACGGCGTGTGGGCGTATCGGCGACTTTAAAGTTTTGTAATTCTCCCACGCATCGATTCACCCCTTCGCCGTCTCGCTTTTTTCACGCCGACACGCCGTCACTCCGATACGCCGTTACGGTCTTTTCCCTAGCGGCATCAGATACAGCGGCTCTTCTTCCTTATTCAAGCCCAGGACCCGCTTCACCTCTCCGTCGTCGAACGCCCCCACCGCTACCGTCCCCAGGCCAAGTGCCTCCGCCTGAAGGTACACATTCTGCCCCGAATGTCCCACCTCGATGTCGATGTACCGCCGCGCCCTCGAACCGTAGCGTGCGACAGTGCGCGCGTACACCGCGGCGATCACGACCGTCGCAGGCGCGTCCTTCACCCATTGCTGGCCCAGTGCCGCGTCACACAATCCCGCCCGCACATCTCCCGCCAGCGTCCGCACCAAAACATGCGTGCGGGATATATACCGATACACCCCGGGTGAAAGGCCCTTTACGTTTCCTGCGACGAGGTAAATCTCAAGTGGATACGTTGCGCCCGCGGAGGGGGCGGTGCGAAAACCCTCGCGCGCACCGGTAATCCCCTGCGCAGCCCACAGTATCTGGGAAACCTCTATCGGGGAGAGAGAATCCTTCTTATACTCCCTTACAGACCTCCTGTGCGCAAGAGCCTCCTCGAGAGAGAGGGAACCCTTGAGGGAAGGCGCAGGCAGGGAGATCTCATTCGGGGGAGATGCGCCCCACGCCATCCCGACACAAAGAACTGAAACAGTCAGCAGCAGCATCTCCATAATCCCTCCTTTCCGCAAATGGTACATATTTATTGCAGAATCCACCACGGAGGCACGGAGGACACGGAGATTAGGCAGCCCTCTGCAAAAGAATTCATTGGGTTAATTGTTTCTCCGTGTGTTCTCCGTGCCCCCGAGATGGAAATTAATTCTGCCTGCAAAAAGCGGGAGAATTCCAGCCCCCACAACGCTTGCAATAACCCCGGCCGGGCATTACAATTGTATCATGCGTATATGGAATGCTCTATTCTTTGCCGCGCTACTTCTATCCTCCTCCGCTGAGTCCGAAGTACCGCTCCGGCTCGACGTAAAGGAGCACCATCTCCCGAACGGCCTCACCCTTCTCATGCTCGAACATCATGAGGCTCCCGTCGTCTCCTGCTCTGTTTTTTATCGCGTCGGGTCTGTCGACGAGGAGGTCGGGAGCACCGGCATCTCTCACCTCCTGGAACACATGATGTTCAAAGGGACGCGTTTGGTCGGGACAAAGGATTTCTCCCGCGAGGAACCGCTTCTTCGGAAAATCGATGCTCTACACGCGCGCATCAGAGAAAAAGAGAGTGGCGCTGTGTCCGGAACGGATTCTTCCGTCACCATGATGAAGCAAGACCTTGCCAGGGTGGAGCGCGATGCGGATGCGCTCAAGATAGAAAATGAGCTCTGGAAGATCTACACGCAGAACGGCGCGGTGGGACTCAACGCCTCCACCGGCCGCGATTACACCCAGTATGTATGCAGTCTCCCCTCCAATAGGCTGGAGCTCTGGATGTGGCTCGAGTCGGACAGGATGCAGAATGCGGTGTTCCGGGAGTTCTACCGGGAGCGGGATGTGGTGCTCGAGGAGCGCCGCCTCAGAATCGATGACAGTCCTGAAGGGACGTTCGACGAACAGCTCTTCGCCACCTCGTTCATTGCGCATCCGTACCGATGGCCGGTCATCGGATGGAAATCGGATATTGCGAATATCAGTCCGGGGATGCTTGAATCGTTCTACCGGCGTTCCTACGCTCCGAATAACGCGATCATTGTGATCGTGGGCGACATACAGACCCCGCAGGTCATCGGCCTGGCGGAGCGATATTTTGGACCGGTCCCTGCCGGGCCGCAGCTCCCTCCCGTGGTGACTCGCGAACCCGGGCAGCGCGGAAAACGGGAGGCCATTTTGAAGCTTCCCGCATCGCCAAAGATCTCGCTTGCATTTCACAAACCGGGGGTGGGCGACGAGGACGACATAGCCCTGGATGTGCTCGATAATATCCTCTCGAGCGGACGCACCTCCAGGCTCTACAGGCACCTGGTTGAAGAGACACAGGTCGCCGTCTCCGTGAGCTGCGACAACAACACCATGAAATATCCCTCCCTCTTCGTCTTTGAGGCCATCCCGCGTCAACCCCGTACGTGCAGCGATGTTGAAGGCGCGCTCTTCAAAGAGATCGAGACGCTCGCAAAGGAACCCGTGAGCGAATGGGAGCTCCAGAAGTCCCGCAATCAGGTCGAGGCGAACTTCGTGCGCGGTCTGGAATCCACGTCGGACCTTGCCTCCCTCATCGGCACCTATGCATCGATCTACTCGTGGGAATACATAAACACCTACATCCCGAAGGTGCGCGCGATCACCGCGCCGGATCTCATTCGCGTGACAAAAAAGTATCTCCGTGAGGAGAACTGCACAAAGATGGAAATGGAACATGCCCCCTCCGCCGGCGAGGGGCATCCTTAACATAGATTATTCACAAAAAGAAAACGATCAACCGCGGATTATGCGGATTTGGCGGATTGAAAAGGAGACAATTTTCCCCCTTTGACAATCCGGCATAACCGCCGGAAGATAATTGAGAACGGGAAAGAGATGAGTGCAAAGTGAGCATCAGAAAAACGATCAAGGGGGAAGCAGCGCAAGTGAGGGGCATCGCGGCTCACGGGATATTGTTTTTTACACTGCTGGCTTTCACAGCGTGTACGGCAACGGGGAGGAAAACACACCCCTCACAACTCGCGTTCCCCTTATTGAGCTTTTCACCACCCGAGGTGGAGAGGATTACGCTCGACTGCGGCGCTCCGCTCTATCTCCTCGAAGACCACACCATCCCCCTTTTCAGTCTCTACGGAATCGCCAGGGCGGGCTCGGCGTATGACCCTCCGGGGAAGGAGGGGCTTGCCTCGCTTACCGCGGCGGTGATGCGTACGGGGGGAACGAAAAACATGCGCGCCGACGAGCTCGATCGGCAAATCGAGTTCATGGGCGCGAGTGTCAGCGCATCCGCGAATGAAGATGCGTCAATCCTCACCCTCTCGTGCCTGAG
This sequence comes from Candidatus Auribacterota bacterium, assembly GCA_026392015.1. Classification (GTDB taxonomy): domain Bacteria; phylum Auribacterota; class Tritonobacteria; order UBA1439; family UBA1439; genus JAPLCW01. The sequence goes on from JAPLCW010000118.1 coordinate 21,683, forward strand.
CAAGGATGTCCGCGCCGCGATCCCCCTCGCGCTCGACATCCTCCTGCACCCCGCTTTTGACGAGAAGAAGATCGAATTGCGCAAAGCGCAGGTCCGCGAGGCTATCCGGAGATGGAACGACGAACCGTCCCCGATCGTCTCCCGGGAGTTCCGCCGCCTCGTGTACGGAACATATCCGTATGCACACCCTGTCATCGGAGAGCCAGGCTCCATGGAGAGGATTTCCCGCGAGGATCTCCTCGCCTTCCACAGTGAGCACCTCCACCCGTCAGGAATGATTCTCGGTGCCGCGGGGGATTTTGATCGCGGAGCCCTCGTGCGGACCCTGAACAGCATCCTCGGGAGCGGGAAGGCGGCCGTCCCGAACCCCCTCCCGGAAGTCACGCGCCGCGAAGAGAGATCGGTTAATTACATTGCGCGTCCGACCGAGCAGGCACATCTCGTCATCGGCCACCTCGGCATCAGGCGCGATAATCCCGACTACATCCCGCTCATGGTTATGAATGAGGTGCTCGGGGGCGGGGCGTTCTCTTCACGGATCATGGAGCGAATCCGCACGGCGGAAGGCCTCGCATATCATGCGGCGAGCCACTTTACATCGAACGTGCAGACCGGTTTCTTCTCCGTCGTATGCCAGACGAAAGAGGAGAGCGCCACAAAGGCCCTTTCTCAGATACTGGAGGAACTGGAGCGGATCAGGAAGGATCCCGTCACGGAGGAGGAACTCTCCAGGGCGAAAGATGCATATGTGAACAGTTTTGTCTTTCACTTCACAAGCCCCGATCAGAGCGTGGGGCAGATGGTGGACATAGAATTTTACGGCCTCCCTCGCGACTACCTTCGTACCTACATAGCCCGCGTCTCCGCCGTTACCCGCGACGACGTGCTCCGCGTCGCCCGGATCTACCTGCACCCCGATAAAGCCACAATTCTTATTCTGGGGGACAGGGAAAAATTCAAGGAACCGCTCGAGAAGTTCGGAAACGTGCGCATGGTGGACATCAGCGCCGGAGAGGAGATGATCCGGTGAATGGGCACGCCATGGCATCGAGGGAGTATAAAACTTTGAAGTCGCCGACACGCCGATACGCATCGGTTTAAATTAGGGCTCCGAAAGATCGGCGAATTGAGAGTGGCAGCGCACGCGGATATCCTTCCCCTCGCGGGTAGCCGTCGCCCATCCCTCTTGCACAGGAGTGAGCCACTCGAGAAACCCGAGCGCCTGTGTGGCGCTCATGAGCAATTGGCGTTCCGACTTTCTCTCCACAAATGGCGCTGCCAGCATAAGAACCTGTCTCAGAGAAGCCGCCGTACGCGCCAGTTCGTTACCGCGCAGCACGATCGCGGCCCCCGCAGCCTCCCTCCATGCCCCCGGGGGGAGCTTTTTCCCCTGCGCAAGGTCACCGAGGACTGAATCCGTGGTGGCGACCACCACCCGGTCCCCGCGCATGCAGATGATCGGGGTATACAGGGCTTCGAGCAGATCCCCTCCGCCGATACGATAGTATACTTCTTTCCCGAGGCGCTTCGCTTTCAGCTCGATCGGCTCCTTCACGAGGTCAAGTTGTCCGCCGCTCTTGTCGATGAGGCGGACCTTCGCCCCGTTCGCAAGTTTCAGGAAACGAGCAATCCTCTCTTTGGCCTGCGCGGGATCCGTCGTGAGGAGCGACGCCGCGGCATTGACCATGCCCCGGCTGTCCTCGTATAGAAGGATTGAGAAGTCGTCCCCCATCCATGAAAGAGAGAAATGATCCGCAGGAAAAACAGCGGGCTCGCGGGGACGGAGAAACTCAACCTTCTCTATCGCGCGCGCTGTCCGGAATTGACTCAGCCTCGCTCTCAGGTCACTGCGCCCTCCGGCATAGAAGAGGCCTTTTCGGTCCATCAGAGAAGCCAGGGGGTCGGTGGACGGATCCCGTTTCAGCCCCGCGGACCCGCTTCCGGAATCGACCGCCGTCTCGATAATCGAGATGGCTGCGTCGAGACGACTCCCCGCCAGAGTAAGCGTGCCCTCCAGGTGCTTCCACCCTTCGGCAGCCTCCTGCGCGTACTCCCACAGATCACGCACCAGGGCCTTCCCCTCAGCGCCGCCTCCCAAGGAGCCATGAAAGCGCGTCCCTATATACGCGCGTAGTTCATCTACATCCACGAAGAAGCCGCCTGTTGCGCCCCGTCCGCCCTCGCTGGTTTCACCAATGTGTAGTAAAGGATGCGCGCGGCGATCCTTCCCCTTGATGAGTCCGTCAACGCCTTTCCAGAACTCCACGCTCGACCCCTGGGTAGCGATGCAGAGGTCACCGAGCAATGCGTAGCTGAGCACAGGCGTTCCCCGCTTCCGGTCTGTGATTTCCGTCACAGTCATGCTTCCCTCTCTCCAGCTTCTTAATCTTTTTTCCTCCGGGGGACGCCACGCATTCCATAGATGGAGCAACAGGTGAAAAAGGCGGGTCTTGAAACCGACGCGGCTCCAGACGGCAACCCGCATATTCTTTCCCTCCCCATCGTTATAGAGCGCGAGGATGCAGTCGCGGCCAAAAAGCTCGGACCAGTAGGGAGCGCGCAACATCTCCCACCTTTTCTTAAAGCGCTCATCCGCGGCGCGCTTCTCCCTGATCGGGGAAATATCCCCATCGAAAATTCTGCGCCCGAATGCCGATCGCACGCACCCCTTCCAGACAGGCGCGAGTCCGCACACGCGCGCGCACGCGATTACTCTCTCCGAAGGGATGGTATCAACGAGAGAGGGAACCAGACGGCGGGGATACACATAGATGCCGAGCGCCACGATCGCACAGAGTACAATCAGTGCACCGGCCGCCAGCGTCCGCTTTACAATTGACTTCGCCATGGGTAAATGATACATTTTCACCCGATCAGTTGCAATTCCGAATCGGTGAGCCGCTTCGCGCCTTCCGTGAGGAAGCTCGATATCTCACAAGGAGACCACCCAGTGAAAAAAATAATCGTGTGTGCGCAGCTCTTTGTTTTCGCTTTCTTGTTTGGCTGTGGAGGGATGAACACGTGTCCGCCTCCCCTGAACTACTCCCAGCCCCTCCAAAAGCCGTTCGGCCACACCCTCGCCATCGGCAAGTTCACGGACAAGAGCTTCGCGCGTTATCCGCTGTTCCTCACGGGGCACGATGTCCAGGAGCTTCTCCAGGACGAGCTCGAGAGGAACAACGTTTTCCGCACCGCATTCACGGTCCCCATCGATAAGAAGGATGACCCGGAGACCATTGACGACAAGGCGCTCGCAGGCAAGGCGGACCTCGTGATGGAAGGCGAGATCAGTGAATCGATGTGCAGATTTGTGGGGAGCAACGGATGGGGCGTTCCGATGTACCTTTTGATCGGAACATTCTTCGGGATTCCGCTCGGCTTCGACATCAAGGCACAGACCTGGCAGGGGGGAGCGGAGCTGTACTACCGCATTCGAAATATCAAAACGGACAAAGTCCTCCTCTCACGGCGTGTGCAGGCGATAGCGTACCGGAACTTCAGCATCTGGGAAGAGAGGACGGAGCGGGGGGTCAATAAAAACTATGTGCGCAGGATGATCACACCGCTTGTCGAGCAGAACCTCAAGGCCGCCGCCGCCAAGGACATATGTGATCATTTCGGCGAGTAGGGTTATCCCTGTCTATGGCGTCTGCTGCGGAGTTCCCGCGGGAGGGGTTCCCGTCTTCTTGTAGCCGTCGGCAAAGCTTTTACCCACGTCCGACCAGTCCTTGCTCGCCTGCCCGAGATCAACCTTGACACAGCCGCCGAGTGTCAGAAGCGCAGCTCCTGATAGAAGCAAAAGCATTATTCTCATGACCGACCTCCGTGCACACCTATTATACCTGCTCGTAGTGGCAGGTGGAAATTACTTTTCAGCCTTCGCCTGTGAACTTTTGCCCTCCTTTGCGTAGGGACATCCGCCCGGAGGCGGTCCCATCGGCCGGGGAGGAGAAGGCACAAAGTTTACCGGACCGAGCCGCCGCATCTCGCCCATCAGGTCCGACATTGACTGCTTGCGGGAAGTGGAGAATGTGGAGTATATCTTATTGAGCCGTCTGCTCCCGCAAAAAGAGCACTTCCTGCCCCAGAAGCTCCACCGTCCGGCCTTCTCCATCAACGACGTCAGTTTCCCGCATCGCCTGCACTGGTACTCGTAGATAGGCATATCAATTTAAATCCCAAATTCCAAATGCCAAACTTTCAGAATTAACGCTGACTTTACCTCTGAAACACTCCGGCTATAAGTGTAGCACACTCTTGAGAGATTGCGGAGAGTGTCTCAATAGAGTGTGAGCTATGCATACGCAGCTCGCTCTTCAGGTTGAGCTGTAATAAGAAAATGGGGTTCCTCCGATTTTGTGTGGGGAAATAAATATCATTCCCTCCCCCTGTGAAGGGGGAGGGTCAGGGTGGGGGTGATACTTCGGTTTCTGATTATTAGTCGCCAGTAACTACTGACAAGAAACCAGTAACTGTAGTGCATACCCCCTTCCTTACCTTCCTTCGACTTCGCTCAGGACAGGCTCCCCCTTCGGAGGGGGGAGGGGTAACTTGAGTCAGCCACCCAAAACGCAAGAGAACCAGAAAATTGCACTCACTGTTTCAGGAGCGATCTCAGCGTCTTGAGATTCCTTCTGTCCAGCGCCGTCCCCTCCCCCTTGGGCGTTTCGAGTACCATCGGGAGCCCTGCGAAGCGCGGATCCCTGAGCAGGAGCGCGAATGCCCCGAGCCCGAGCGCTCCTTTCCCGATATGCGCATGCCGGTCAAGATGAGAGCCGAGTGCCCCTTTGCTGTCGTTCAAATGGAACGCCTGTATTTTCCGAATTCCGATCACTGCATCAAATTCATCCATCACACGCCGGTAGGTCTCATGAGCACGCGTATCATAGCCTGCGGCGAACACATGGCACGTATCAAAACAGACCCCCAGCCTCTCCGGACGATCCACCCTCGCGATTATCTCTGCAATCTGCTCGAATCGCCATCCGATGCTGTTCCCCTGTCCCGCGGTTGTTTCCAGGAGAATCTTCACGCGCGAACGAGGAAATTGCGCGAGCACCTTATCGAGGCCGTCGGAGGCTTTCGCGATCCCCTCCCGGATGCCGCGCCCGCCATGCGAACCGGGGTGTAATACGATAAACGGAAGGCCGAGATCGGCGACACGACCCATCTCCTCCGCGAGAGACCGGATCGATTTCGCAAGGACACTACGGTCAGAGGACGCAAGGTTAATGAGATAGGACGAATGGGCAAACACCGGCCAAATTTCGCTCGCCTCTTTCGCTGCCGCGAAGCGTTTCACCTCGCCGCGGCCAAGGGGAAGCATCTTCCACTGCACATTGCTTTTCACAAAGATCTGGATCGTATCGCATCCGAGGCGCTGCCCTCGCATGAGCGCCTGGTCGACGCCTCCAGAGATGGACATGTGCGCCCCGATGAGGGGACGTCGTGAAGCGGGGATGGGCATTTCTCAAACTCTCTCGATGCTCTCCAAGCCTGCGCGATATACTAATGAGGATTAACTATCCAATGCGTGCAGAAAAAGCAGACAATTCCCGCAACTCTTGCTCCATTCGCCGGTTGAGGATAACGCGAGGTGAAAGGTGTGGTATCCAAGTATGCAATGAGAAATCTTTATGATCCCGGCTCAGGCGGAACGGGCTTCGAGAATACAAACTCTGTTTCGAAAAACGGATCATAGTTGCCCGGCAGGGGATAAAAGAAGAGGACGGCTTCAAATACTCCCCCCACCGTCCTGATTACGGTCATCGAGATTCCCTTGAGTGGGCCCCACGTAGCGCCCAACAGCGCACCGCGCGAACGGGAGACTTCCATTGGACAACGGATCATCTCACACCACCCTGTCGTGATATTGACGCAACCGCGTCCAAATTTTCCGCTCGCGAGCTGTGAGACACTGCGCGCGGTTTCACGCTCCTCATCTGCAACGGCGTATGAAGTCAGAATGCAGCATACGCTCACAACAAGCAGAAGCCAAACGATCGATATCCACATTGTTCGCGGCATGGCATTCTCCTTTTTCATGCAACCCCACCCCCGTAGCCGAGACTTTAGTCTCGGCTACAATGATATATTCCACCATTGTTCTCCCATGTTAGCGTATCGCGAGTTAGCGTGTCAACCGACAGGACGTTTGCGTCTTTATCTCCAAACTTATCCACAGCCTACTTCGCCAATCTCATTCTCGCGACCAGGTCCATATCTTCATACGCGGTCATGTCATAGTGAATCGGCGTCACGGAAACCATTCCCTCGTGCAAGGCGGCGCTGTCCGTACCTTCCTCGGCCTTGCCATCCTCCAGCTCTCCTCCAAGCCACCAATAGGTTCTCCCCCGCGGATCGACGCGCTCGTGGAATTCTTCCGTAAATCTCGCTATACCCTGCCGGGTCACCTGGACTCCCCTGATTTTTTCCTTTGGTATGGCGGGAACATTGACATTAAGGAGGACTCCCGCCGGCAGCGGCGCCTCCCTCATCTTCAGCGCCAGCTTCGCGGCGAATTCCGCGGCGTACGCAAATTCGGCAGATTTGAAGCTGTCGAGCGAAATGGCAAATGCCGGGATCCCGAGCATCGTCGCCTCGGTCGCGGCAGAGACAGTGCCCGAATAAATAACATTGATTCCCGTGTTGGGGCCCTGGTTGATTCCCGAAATCACCAAATCCGGCCGTTTCGGGAGAAGGGTTTTTATGGCTATCTTGACACAGTCGGCGGGCGTTCCCGATACCGCAAGACCGTAGATTTCCCCATCCCTTCTCACCTCCGTCACCCGCAGCGGGTCAACGACGGTGATCGCGTGTCCCACCGCGCTCCGCTCGACGGCGGGGGCAACGATCGAAACATCACCGATTTTTTTTATCTCCAGAGAAAGCGCATAGAGACCGGGTGCGTGAATCCCATCATCATTTGTTAAAAGAATTTTCATACGAGGAGTATTCTTCATATTGCCTCAGGCGACGCGGGCATAGTATAGCGCACCAAAGATTAAAAGTAATGGGTTTTCGTGGCGGTGAGTAAGAGGTCAGTTATGGGGTGCAATTAAACCTTATTTCCCTCCCCCCTTGAGCGGGAGGGTCGGGGTGGGGGGTAGAAGCACCCCAAGACTGACCCATTACGACGGTGAGAATCGTTCGTTACCTTATTGTCAACATCGTCTGGCTGATGTACCCAGGAATAGCGTTCGACACGGCTGGCTTTTTCCCCGCAGGCACAAAACCCACAATGCATACGTACGCACCCTCGGTACCGGGTGGGAGAAGAGGAGTGATGTACAGCGTCGCTCTGACAGGTTGGCCTAATCCACGCACCCGCGTGGCCAGAGGCTTTAAGCTTTTGCGCAACAGGTAAGGATTACTCAAATTGAATGAATACAGGAAACGGCCTTGCACTGAAAATATCCCACCATAGGCATCAAACAGATTACTTAGTGGCTGAGCTATGATATCGAATTTAAGCGAATCCCCCGGCGATACCATGCTGCTGCTCAGAATACCGCTCAGTAAAGGAGTGGGTGTGGAGACTGGTGTATCTGTAGGGATTGCGGTGGGCGTAGCTGTGGGAGATGGGGTGAGTGTGTGAGTCATTGTCGGTGTAGCTGTGGGAGTCCGTGTCGGCGTGGCTGTCGGAGTGTTTGTGGGAGTCGGAGTCCGTGTCGGCGTGGCTGTCGGAGTGTTTGTGGGAGTCGGAGTCTGTGTCGGCGTTGTTGTCGGAGTGTTTGTGGGAGTCGGAGTCTGTGTCGGCGTTGTTGTCGGCGTGGGGGTCTCCGTCGCGGCGGGACCGAAACAGTAGAGTTGATTATCCCCGGAACCAATGTATATCTTCCCATCACTGCCTATGCCTGGGGAATTGGACACGTAGTTTCCTGCAAGATAGCTCCATTGCAGCGATCCCACAGAGCCAATTGAGTAAATATTATTATCGGAGGAACCGACATATACCGAACCATCGCTCCCCAAAGACGGAGATGAATTCATATACCGCGGCGTGCTATAGCTCCATCGGAGGAAACCGTTACTCATCAGTGCATAAAGATTGTTATCCCCCGAACCAACATACACCGCTTCGTCAGTTCCCACTGCGGGAGAAGAATGAATGTAGGCGCCTGCTTTATAGCTCCATGCGAGAGAACCGTCTGAATGAACCGCGTACAGGTTACTATCATCATTTCCAACGTATACTACTCCGGCAGTTCCAATCGCCGGCGAGGAATCCAGAAAACTGTTACTGCATACATAACTCCATTTCAGGCTACCTGCTGACGTCAGGGCATAGATACTATTGTCTCCGGAACCCGATGCCTCGAATATATTCTCCATGTCATCCAGCGCCGCAGAGGACGTTATTCCCCCAGTTGTTTCGTAACTCCATAGCAATGAGCCCTCAGAATCGATCGCATAGATACGTCCATCACTCGACCCGCCGCCAATATATATCCTTCCGCCACTACTCACGGCTGGAGAGGATTCCACATACGATCCCGCTGTATAACTCCATAAAAGCGAACAATCGGAACTGATGGCATACAAATTTCTGTCGAAATATCCGGATCCTACCAATACGGCCCGGTCATTCCGGATGGCGGGAGAACAGAAAACATACGATTCGGTCTGATAACTCCAGTGAAGAATTCCCGAAGAGTTAATTGAATAAAGCATATTGTCTCCAGAGCCCACATAAATCGTTCCCTCTGCGCCGCTAGAGGGCGAGGAGGTGATATATCTTTCTGCCCTATAGCTCCAATAGAGCACCGGGGTAGATGGTCCCGTATGGAGATCACTCCTTCCTGTGTGCTGAGGGTCGTGCCGAAACATCGGCCAGGGCGAATTGACCAACTGCGCCTGACCAATATCACACAGAAATATCCCAAAAGAAAAAGCAACCAGTGCAAATATAAGTATTCTCATAGACTGACTCCGCAACTCATCTTTACTTGTTAGTGTAGCATTTTTCTTTCCTTCAGTCCAATCAACCTCTTTTGTATTAGCTCTCAACTATCAATGTTACCGGCCCATCATTTTCGAGTTTCACGAGCATCTTCGCGCCAAATTGACCGGTTTCCACAGCAATCCCCTGGGCGCGCAGATTATCGATGAATATTTTATATAGCGCTTCGCCCTTCTCCGGCGGCGCGGCATCGGTGAAGCTCGGCCGGCGCCCTTTGCGGCAGTCTCCGTAGAGCGTGAATTGCGACACCACGAGCGCGGCTCCGCCCGTATCCTTGAGCGAGAGGTTCATCTTCCCCTCGCTGTCTTCAAATATCCGGAGGTTGGCGATCTTCTCTGCAAGGAATGAGGCATCCTTCTCAGCGTCATCCTTCCCCACACCGAGCAGCACAAGAAACCCCAGCCCCGTCGCCGCGACCGTCTCACCGCCGATCTCGACCGCCGCCTTCTTCACTCGCTGCACCACGGCTCTCATTCCACTATTCTCCGTCTTCCATTTTTTGGTTCTCTTCCATAATTGTATGGCTTACTTTGGTTATTCCCTCCCTATTTATGTGGGTTACTTTAGTTATTCCCTTCCCCCTCAGAAGGGGGGAGGTTGGGAGGGGGGTGATTTCGATCACCCGCAACATTAATGGCACATGGCTACATATCGGCTATTCCTTGCTGCAGGGGGACATCCCCATCCCAATAACTTACCCCTTACAATTATTTTTTGTTTCTCCTATTTTTTGTTTCTCCTTGCCTCGGGTCAGTCTATCAAATAAAATGACTTCAGCTACAAGAGATACACATAATACTATCGAGACGTTCTCTCCAATGCGCTGGGACTGAATAAATTTCGGCTAAAACCGCAGTGATGCATTCTCAGCCACAACACGCAGGCCTCCAGAGCATTAAGGAAAACGTCTCGATACTCTATAGGCCACCGAATGGGGCGCGATATGAACTCACAAGTTCTGGGATTGCGAGTGGCAGGCATAATATTCGGGCTTATGGCATTAGCCCAGTTTATTCGACTGGTGATACGTCCGGAAGTAATGGTCGCGGGCCACAGGATGCCCCTCTGGCCGAGCGCCATAGCAGTCGTCATACTGGGCGGCTTGAGTTTATGGATGTGGAATCTCTCCAAAAATCCAAAACAGTGAGAATATTGTCGCGGCAAAATGCCGCTCCCACATAGATGGTTATGTCATTCCTGCCCCCGTTTTCACGAGGGTAAACTCCAGCAGGAATCCAGATTCCTGGGAGAGATTTTGCCTGTTTCGCCGGAGCGGATGCGCGAACCTTCGGCTTCCTACCTCCCCGAGCCGTCTGCGGTTGCCTCTCAATTCCGTCGTTCAAGCTTATGAGTGTAGTCGGCACAAATCTAGTATGCTATCCTAATAGCATGACTGCCAAAGACAAAGTGCTGCAGGCCATTCGGGGTTTGCCTGATGATGCCTCGTTTGAAGACGCTATGGAAAAGCTTTATTTTCTGGCGAAGATAGAGAAAGGGCTTCTTCAAGCGGACTCGGGCCAAACCATTCCTCACAGCCATGTGAAGGAAAGGGCAGCGAAATGGTTGAAGTAAGATGGACCCCGCAGGCTGCCGAGGATCTCGAAGCCATCTAGGTGCCCCAAATAAGAAAAGCCATGAACGAAAATAAAAAAATCAGGGCCAGACCTCGACTATTGACAAATAGCTCCAGGGTTGCAGTGGCGTGAACAATTCATTCAAGCGGACACCCCCTCTGGAGCTTGCGCCTTGCCGGTGCGGAATGCGCGAACCTTCAGTTCGCTCCTGACCGAGCCGTCTGCGGGCGCCGCTCAATTCCTTCGTTAGGCATTCCAAAACCGAGGAAAAAAGGGGAACAGCGAGCAAGATAGCAAAATAAGTTGAAAAGGTGATACACTATATATATGAAAGTTATTCGCACTAAATCAACATTAAAAAAGATTTCCAAGGAGGATGACAGCTTCGTCCGCGCTCCCTCTAATGAACGTGTCTCATTCATGTGGGAGTTGACGGCTGAGTTGTGGTCGCTGAAGGGGTCGGCGTATGTTGAACGAAGATTACCGCGACATGTTGCAACTCTTACTCGGCAATGAGGTTCGCTTCCTTGTGGTCGGAGCCTATGCACTTGGCGCCCACGGATATCCTCGGGCAACCGGCGACTTCGACATCTGTGTTGACACCTCCCCGGAAAACTCCAGGAAAATCTATGCTTCGATTTCGCAGTTTGGCGCTCCTCTGGCCGAGATCTCGGAACAGACATTCACTGAAGAAGGCGTTATATTCCAGATCGGCATTGCTCCCCGCCGCATCGACGTCATTACCCATATTGACGGTGTTCGGTTTCAGGATGCATATACGGCAAGAGAAGTCATTGAAGTTGAGGACCTGTGAATTCCTTTTTTATCTAAAGAAGATCTCATAAAAAACAAGCGTTCCGCCGGCTGCGAAAAAGACAAATTGGACGCCGAATATCTTTCCAGAAAACAGGACGATTAACAAAGTAATTGACCGTGCAAGCCTTCGGTCCTCTCCCTCTGCGACGAACTTGTCAATGCATTTGGGGTCAAATCTTTATCCTTGACCCTTGGGCCTCGCCAGCGAGGGTGCGCGAAAGCTCCGGATGTTTGCTTCTTCTCTCCAGGGAAGGAGCTCCACCTGATTCTCCCCCTCACGCGCACTGCAGAGTCCTGAGCCGGTTCAGCGCCGCCGCGACCTCCAGCATCCTCGGCATCGCGTAATCACCCCTGAGATACGGGGAGAGAATGTCCATTCCTTTTTCTTCAAGGTCCTTCTCCACGAGAGAAAGTATTTCGGCGAGCGTCCTTTTCCCATCCATATATTTCTCACGCGCGTAGTAGAGGATGTCTCCTATCGCGCGTGTCTGGCTTATATCCGCGATCTGCTCGATATGAGAGAGATCGATCGTCTGATACCCGAACGCGATCGTATGGAGCCCCTTCGCTGCAATCCTCGCCTCACGCCTTCCCCTGCTCGCGTCGAGGCTCTGTGCCAGCGGTCGACGCTGCTTCACCGCGCCGAATCTCTCTCCTCCCTCAAAAGAACGTTCTGAATATCTGCCTTTCGCTATTTCCTTCGCCTCGCGCGTCACCTCACACGGGATGTACTCATCCATCATGATCACCATGTCGGCAACTTCGAAATAATCCCCCGTCCCGCCCATCACGAGCACAGTGGAAACAGCGAGATCACTGTGGAGCTGCCGCACCTTGTCTATGAAAGGGGTGATCGGCTCCTTTGGCTTTGCGACCAGTCTTTGCATGCGTCCATCCCGGATCATGAAATTGGTGGCTGAGGTATCCTCGTCCATGAGCAGGATATTCGCGCCTGCTTCGAGAGCTTCTATTATATTCGCCGCCTGAGAAGTGGATCCGCTCGCATCGGCAGTTGAAAACGTGCGTGTATCTTTACCAAACGGGAGGTTGTTAATAAAAGGGCTGATATCAACATTCGCGATACTCCTCCCGTCCTCCGCGCGAATCTTTATCGCGCGCGCATCCGTCACAACGAATTCCCGCCCGTCGCCCGGAATATGATTATAGATCCCCTTCTCGATCGCGTTGAGCAGCGTGGATTTGCCATGGTAGCCGCCGCCCACGATGAGTGTCACGCCGGAGGGAATCCCCATTCCTGAGAGATCCCCTCTGTTGGGCGCCGTGAACTCAACACGCACGCGTTCCGGAGAGCGGAATTGCACCACCCTTCCCTCTGCAAGGGGCCTGTCGTCCACCCCGCTCGCACGCGGCAGAACTGCCCCATCCGCGACGAAGGCGACCAGTCCCTTCTCCGCGAGCCTCCTCCTTATGGAATCCGCGTCCTCCACCGTGTCCACATGACGTTTCACCTCACCCTCATCAAGGTTCCGGTAGATGAGCGCTTCCTTTACGAGGAGAGGAATCTCTTCAAAGAATATCTCTTCCGCTTGTCTCCCGAGCACCGTCCTCCCGCGGGCCGGCAAGCCCACCACGAAACGCGCCTCAATCTCATTCTCCCGTACGAACACCGACGTACGCTCAAAAACTTCCTGGGGGGGCTTATCGATCGATATGAGCCCGCTCCCCCCCGTCCCCCGGCTGCCGCCGCGCGCGCGGGAGGATAGTGTGTAGAACCTGCGTGTCAGGTAATCTTCGAGGGCGACTTCTCTGATCCTATTTTGAAAGAGTTCATGGGGGAAAGCGGCGGTCTTCTGAGGCACATGGACAATGACCTGGCTCGGCGGTGCGAAAGGATCCGGCTGTACATAGTCTATGGCGAGAGTATAGCCAGCAAAATCGTAGCTCCCCTTGATATCTTCATATGCCTTATAGCCCCTTCCATCGATCCGCCTGAGACTACTCCTGAGGAGCTCCTGCGACTTCAATGTATTCATCTATTTTCTATATCTCCGCACTCTTCGGTCTTGCAAGATACCCGCCGGCGTGTCGATCAGATTATACAGCATCCTCGTGGAAGGCTCAATACGCGGGAACTGCTTAGAGTAAGGGCTTGATAAAACTTGTCCTGTCGAAGACCCTGAGCGAAGCCGAAGGGACCTTGCCGAAGGATCAAGCCCCTACAATAGATATACAAATGGGTAGAGGATGTGATTTGACTCCCCGCGAGAATGACCCATTACTGCCGGGATGGAACATAGCTCTAATGGCAAAAGGTGAGCTTCCATTAATCCGTAACGCCCTGTTAATGGCACTCCTGGGAAGGCTTGGAAAATCCATACTTTTAAATGCCATAATCTCGCCATTCCGGGATTTCCCCACGCCTTGACACCCTCGAAAAAATAGGCTATACTAACATTGCGGAGGAAGGGGAGGAAGGAACAGAGTAACTCTTACCGGGGGGAAGATATTATGAAAATATATGGCCTTCTGTTGTTATCTGTTGTCTTTGTGGCATTGCTGTTTATTCCCGCCCAATCTTTTCCTCAGCTCGCCGACAGCGCCTGGCCGATGTTCGGGCACGACCTGAAGCACTCGGGAAGAAGTTCCTATCTCGGACCGCACAACCCCATAAAGGGCTGGTCGTATTCATTTTATGGATCCCTACAAACAACGCCCACTATTGATTCCGAAGGACGGATCTATGTCTCATCTTCCGCAACCGATCATGACTATATGTTCTTTTGCCTTAACAGCACGGGCACTCTTGCCTGGAGCCATCAGACCACCGGACAATCGCAATCCGCGGCAGCAATAGATATCAATGGTAAAGTATATTTTGGCAACGATAACAACACTTTCTATGCCCTTTACCCGGACGGCTCGCTCTTCTGGACATATACCACGGCAGGAATGATACGCCCGTCTCCGGCTTTAGATTTAACAGGGAAGGTATATTTCGGCTCGTGGGACAATCGAATTTATGCTTTGTATCCAAATGGATCGCTTGCCTGGACCTATTCGACGGCAAGCGTCGTCGGATGGAGTCCCGCCATCGATGATAACGGGAGGGTGTACATAGGAAGCAGTGACTATCGCCTCTACGTACTTAATCCGGGAGGTTCCCTCGCCTGGAGTTACCGGGCGGGGAGGGAAATAGCCGGCTCAGTCGCTCTCAGAGAAGACGGAAGCGCTGTGGTGGGATCGGGAGATGCAAATATATACAGCATCGACCGTAACGGCTACTTGCAGTGGAGCTATGCATCACCTCAGGGGCTTGCCGCCGGGGCGTCTGTCGGAGCAGAGGGAGAAATATATTATTTTGACTCATGGGATCAAATCCTATGCCGCGTCGATGCGGGAGGCGCGTTGTCCTGGAGCTATATGATGCCTGCTATTCCGTTCGGGTCTCCAACCCTTGGCTCGGATGGCACGCTGTACCTCGGTGACGGGCAACAGAGAATGCTCGCTATTAATTCCAACGGCTCTCTGCTATGGAGTTACATGCTAAATTCGTCTACCGGCAACTCCCCGACCATCGGCAGCGACAGCACTCTCTACATACCGGCTGGTTCCGCCATGCTCCGCACCCTCTATCAGCCGACGGCAACCCCAACCTGGGATCCGAGCATCCCCACCCCTACTCCCACCAGTACGCCCACACCGATCGGTCCGATACAGGCTATGGCCGTGGGATCCAACTACGACAGTGAAGCCCAGCTAAGCTACGTCAAAGTGATGGGGTATGACGGAAATACATGGTTCCCTATGCCCGCTTCCAATAACGGATCGCCGGTTGAAGGTTCTCTCGGGCCTGCGACATAAAAGTGGGTTTTAGCCAGCCCGCTGTTCCCAAAAATCTTCCATCCGCCCTGAAAGATAACAGCAGCGAAGGGCTATGATAGAGTTTGCTCCGCGCACTGTCCATTCCATCCCCGAACGTTTGAGCC
>JAPLCW010000210.1 GCA_026392015.1 Candidatus Auribacterota bacterium
CGATTACCCCTCGGGGTAATCGGGGGGTACATCTGTACGCTATTAACAAGTTCTCTTAATTGTGCAAAAACAATAAAACTGATCCTTTTGATCTTTCTTAATCTTACGGGAAAGGGGGTACGATCTATCTTCCCATTCCCGTTCCTGGTTCAGGATAACGATCGCTATGGACGGCGCACCTATTGTATAATATTATGCAACATCAGAATCGCGAGGTGCGGGCTTTTTTACACAGGAGGTGCTGCAATGGGGAAAAGGGTATTCAATTTCTATGCGGGGCCTGCGACGCTCCCGCTCAAGGCTTTGAAAGAGGCGAAGGCTGAGTTCCTCGACTTCAGGGGGACGGGCATGTCGGTGTGCGAGATCAGCCACCGCGCGAAGGATTTCCAGGCGGTGCTCGATGAGGCGACGGCGCTCATAAAAGAGATTTACGGAATCCCCGCGCATTTCCATATTCTGTGGCTCCACGGCGGCGCATCGACGCAGTTCTTCCACCTGCCCTGGAATCTGGCTCTCGAGGGGAGACCGATGACGTACATTCACACCGGTTCCTGGGCTGAAGCGGCGATCAAGGAGGCGAAGTTTTTCGGCGAAGTCAAGGTGCTCGCCTCCTCCGAGGACGCCAAATTCTCGTACACTCCCCGTAAGTTCGAAATTGACCGGGACGCCGCATACCTCCATATCACCTCCAACGAAACGATCGGCGGAATCGAGTGGATCGAGTTTCCCGACACCGGGGCAACTCCTCTTGTAGTGGATGCGTCATCCGATTTTCTCAGCCACCCGATCGATTGGACGAGGGTGGCGCTGCTCTATGCAGGCGCCCAGAAAAATCTGGGGCCCGCGGGTGTTACGGTGGTGATCATCCGGGAGGATATGGTCGCGAGGGCCCGGACGAAGAAGCTCCCGACGATGGTCTCCTACGCGACCCACGTGGACAAAGGCTCCATGCACAATACGCCCCCGTGCTTCGCAATCTATCTCTCCCTCCTCGCGCTCAAGGATCTCAAAGAGAAGGGGGGACTTCCTTACATCGAGAAGCTCAACAAGAGGAAGGCGAAGGTCCTTTACACACTCATCGACAACTCAAACGGATATTACAAGGGGGTTGCGAGG
The DNA here is from genome assembly GCA_026392015.1 of Candidatus Auribacterota bacterium. Classification (GTDB taxonomy): domain Bacteria; phylum Auribacterota; class Tritonobacteria; order UBA1439; family UBA1439; genus JAPLCW01. The sequence continues at coordinate 1,117 of JAPLCW010000210.1, forward strand.
CCCGATTCACGCTCCCGGATGAACATTACCTTCAGGCTCCCCAGCGAGCAGCTTGAGGAGAAGTGCGTCGCGGAGGCGAAGGCGAAGGGATTCATCGGCCTCAAGGGGCACCGGAGCGTGGGAGGGATGCGCGCCTCTCTCTATAATGCCATGCTGCTTAAGGGGGTCAAAGAGCTCGCAACATTCCTCAGCGAGTTTCAAAAGGCGAATGCGTGATGTGGAGAATCCGGTCGCGCTACTGATAACTCCATGGCGAATCTCGACAGAATTATAAAAGTTGCCCGCGGCAAGGGGAAGGCGGACGTGGCCCTCCGGAACGGCCAGGTCGTCAACGTCTGCTCGGGTGAGGTGTACCGCGCCGACGTGGCGATTCTCGATGACAGGATTGTAGGCCTGGGGAGCTACCGGGGAGTAAGGGAGTTTGATCTCCGGGGCAGGATCGTCGCTCCCGGCTTCATCGACTCGCACATTCACCTCGAGAGCACCATGGTCACCATCCCGGAGTTCGCGAAGGTCGCGGTGCCGCTCGGCACGACCTCGGTGGTGAGCGACCCGCATGAAATCGCCAACGTCATGGGGCTCGACGGGATCAACTACATGCTCAAGTCGAGCAAGTACAACCCCCTCAACGTGTTCGTGATGGTCCCTTCCTGTGTACCCTCTTCTCCTCTGGAGACACCGGGCGCGGAGCTACGCGCAACGGACATCTTCTTCTTCCTGAACCAGGAATGGGTTCTTGGCCTTGCGGAGGTGATGGATTACCCGAGGCTTCTCGAGGGCGAACCGAGTATCTTGGACAAGCTCAAGATCGCGGGCAAAAAAATAATCGACGGCCACGCGCCGGGGCTCAGCGGCAAGGATCTCTGCGCATACGTGGCGGTGCGCATCTCATCGGATCATGAATGCTCCACGAAAGCCGAGGCGCTCGAGAAACTCAGATTGGGGATGACCATCATGATCAGGGAAGGGGGACTCGCCAAGAACATGGAGGCGCTTCTCCCCCTCGTCACGCCTGAGAACCTGCGCCAGTTCACCTTTTGCACTGATGACCGGCATCCGCAATGCCTTGTGGAGGAGGGGCACATGAACGCCCTTGTCAAAAAGGCGATGCGGCTCGGCATGGATCCGGTGACCGCGATCAGAATGTGCACCATTAACCCCGCAGAGCATTATCATCTGGAGAATCTGGGGGCGGTCGCCCCGGGAAAGATTGCCGATCTGGTGGTGATTGACAATTTTAGGGATTTTAATGTCGAGATGGTGTTCAAGAACGGGCAGCTCGTGGCGAAAGACGGGGAGTTGTTGCCCCCGGTCGTCTCCACGATGCGACCCTCGGAGATTCTGCGCGGGTCGATCAACATCCAGTGGCTCAAGCAGGAATACTTCGAGATACGGGCGCGGAAGGGGAGTTGCAGGGTGATAGGGCTTGTTCCGGGCCAGCTCATCACGCGGGAAGAGATTCTCAAGCCGCGGGTCGTCCGGGGGAAGGTCGTTCCCGACACTGCGAGGGATATCCTGAAACTCGCCGTCGTCGAGCGGCACCACGCCTCGCCCGCCATTGGCCTTGGCCTGGTGCGCGGTTTCGGATTGAAGAAGGGCGCGATTGCGTCCTCCGTTGCGCACGATGCACACAATATTGTCGCGGTGGGGACGAACGACGCCGATATTATGGAGGCGGTGATCAAGATACGGAAGCTTCAGGGAGGATTCACCGCCGTGGTGGACAAGAAACTGGTGGGAAGCCTCGCATTACCGATCGCGGGACTCATGTCGGCCAAATCGGTTCATGAGGTTAAGGACGAGTTGAATACTCTTATCAGAGTAACGAAGGAGATGGGCTGCATCCTCGATGATCCGTTCATGACACTCTCCTTCCTCGCCCTCTCGGTGATTCCCGATATCAAGCTCACCGACAAGGGGATCGTGGATGTAACCTCTCAGAAAGTCATACCTCTCTTCACCCAGAAGAAGAGCAAAGGGTAAAAGCGGAATCACCAGATGCTTTTTTATTACCATGGACCAAAAGTTTGAAGTGCAATGCGGCAAAATTGTGTGTGAAGCCGAATCTCTTCGCGGCGAACTCATTAAAACGCTGACCGGGCTCATCCGGATCCCGAGCCCGAGCTGCGGGGAGGGGCGGGCGATTGAGCATGTGGCGAACGAGATGCGGGAGATTGGCTTCGATGAGGTGAGAGTCGATGGCATGGGAAACCTCATTGGCCGGATTGGGAACGGGCCGCGCACGCTCGCCTATGATGCCCATATTGACGTGGTGGATGTGGTTGATGGAAATGAATGGGCGTATCCGCCTTTCGAGGGACAGTGCGATGGCGACTACGTGTACGGCAGGGGGGTGTGCGACCAGAAGGGGGCGATCGCCAGCTTGATCGGCGCGGCGAGATTGATTAAAGAGCTTCAATTCGAAGACAGATGCACAATCTACATGGCGATCACGGTGCAGGAAGAAGATTGCGAGGGACTCTGCTGGCATCACCTTATCGAGAAAGAAGGGCTCAGGCCCGAAGCGGTTGTCCTCACCGAGCCGAGTGGTCTCCGGATTTCCCGCGGACAAAAAGGGAAGGTCCAGATGGTTGTTGAGACGAAGGGAATCGCGAGCCATGGGAGTGCGCCTCACCTTGGCGAGAATGCGATCTATAAGATGGCCCCGATCATATCGGGGATAGAAAAACTCAACCATTCCCTGAAACCGGTGCATCCGCTCACAAAGGGGAGCATCACGGTAAGCAAGATTGAGTCAAAGGCACCGTCCCTCTGTTCGGTCCCCGAGGAGTGCCGGATCTACCTGGACCGGCGCCTGACACGGGGAGAAACGGGTGCGGGAGTTCTCGAAGAGGTGCGGAAAATCGTCGGGTATTATGGCGGCATAGCCTCTTTCCAGCGATATAAGGGAACGAGCTACCGGGGGCTGCTGCTCGAAAGAGAAGCGGAGTTTCCCTCATGGCTCACGCCTGAAGACGCGGGAATTGTCAAAGCCGCTCAACTCGCCCATTCTTCGCTCTGGGATCGCGCGGGAGAAATGATCGTATGGGATTTCAGCACGAACGGCGTGGCAACATCCGGCGTGCACGGGATTCCCACAATCGGTTTCGGGCCCGGCGATCCGGCGATGGCCCACAGGCGGGATGAACGGGTTCCGGTGGACCATCTCGTCGCATGCTGCGCCTTCTACGCCGCGCTCCCTCAATTTTTTGCAGCAGCGCATTCCGCATAAGATTCGGGGACGCCGGGGGCAGGGTTGTGATGGTATTTAACTGGCAGGGCGAGAAGGTATTGGGTGGCTCCACGCTCAATTTACTGCTTGGGAATTTTAATAAGTGTGGGAGCGGTTTCCCTCCGCGATAATCGGGGCAAGATGTCCCTCCCGCAATTGAGAAGTCTAACTTAGATTTATTTGTGGGCGGGTTAGGCATCCATCCTATCGGTGAACAATAATGCGGCACAGAACAGTCTGCTTTCTCATTCGGGGAAATATGCCTGCCGAGGTTCTCCTTGGGCTGAAGAAAAAAGGCTTCGGCGCAGGCAAAATTACCGGCATTGGGGGCAAGGTCGAGCGGGGCGAAACATTGAAGGCGGCAGCGGTGAGGGAACTTGAAGAGGAAACGGGTATAAAGGCCGTGGAGCAGGATCTCCTGTATATGGGTCAACTGACATTCCTGTTTCCGGCGTGTCCGGCGTGGGATCAGGTTGTGCACCTTTTTCACGCTGTCGCATGGATGGGCGATCCCGCGGAGAGTAACGAGATGAAGCCGGAATGGTTCAGGGTCGATCAACTCCCTTTTGAGAGGATGTGGCAGGATGCTCCTCACTGGCTGCCGAACGTTCTCGCGAAAGAGAAGGTGCGGATGCGTATTGTATTCGGAGACGATAATGAAACTGTTCGCGAAGTGTCCGGAGAGGGGATCTGATTTTCCCCCCGCCCTTTCTTCGACAGGGTCTCTCCGACTGCCCTCAGGGTCTTCGCCAGGACAGGCTCTCCTTCGGAGGGGGAAGGGATATGATTCCAGACCCCACCGAAACCGACCCATTACTCCGAGGCCTCAGATACTGTCTCAATTACATGTAAAATATAACTATTTTATCTTGTAGGGGCGCGATTTATCGCGCCCGGGTTCGATAAATCAAACCCCTACAAATCAAAGGCATCCAAATTGAGTCACCCCGATGCCTCCTATAGGGACTGGAATAGACATAGTACCCCCCTAGGGTGGGATTAGCAAGTTTGTTATGGAGCAAGACATCCAGATCGACCGGAGGAAGCATGAGAGCTTCTTTTGGGATATCAGAACGTTTTTCTCGAGCTAACTGCCAAGG
>JAPLCW010000135.1 GCA_026392015.1 Candidatus Auribacterota bacterium
GCTGCAAGGAGTGACTGAAAAAGGTCACGTTCCGGGCTATGCTCTTCGTGGATGTGAGATACGAGGAGGAATACGCGGCTTACAGTCACGTGACCGGGGAAGAGCGCAGGCACATTTACGAATGGCGTCAAGAGGGCTGCAGGGTTCGCACGATTGCGAGGCTTTTGAGACGGGCATTGAGCAGCATTTCGCGGGAGATGAGGCGGGACACAGGGCATCACGGGTATCGGCCCAGGCAGGCGCATGAGATGGCAGTAGAGCGCGCTCGTCGTTCGAGTTTTCGCACGTTCACCGAAGAGATGCGCACGGATGTTGAGAAGCGTATTCGCATGGGGGAGACCCCGGAGATGCTACAGGGGCGAATCCGACGTGAGGGGCGCCCGATGGTGTGCAAGGAGCGCATATACCCGCATGTGTATGCGGACGCCAGGCGCGGCGGGGATTTGTGGGAGTATTTGTCCAGGGCGAAGCGCAAGCGGCACAGGCGATGTCCTCGCAAGGATGGGCGCGGGCGCGGACGGATACCGGATCAGCGCAGGATCGACACGCGTCCGGTCCCGCGAACGTGCGGGGGATTGGGAATGCGATCTGGTGATGGGATCGCCTGGAACGGGCAATCTGGTCACGCTGGCCGAGCGCGAGGCCGTACACCTTACTCCTGTACTGTGTGAAGATCTGTTCTATCGTGGGAAGTCGACGAGGCATAAGGGCGACGGCTCTCTTATCCGGGAGGATAGAACTTCTTTGCCGATGGGCAAAGTCGCTTGATCGGGCACCGGGGGCAGAGCGGCTTCCGCGCCTGGCATATCGCACGGCCGTGATTGACAAGGAGATAGTTGAAATCGAGCCAGTCCTTTCCCGGCACAATGATTATAAGGTCGCGCTCGATCTTCTCCGGGTCCTTTTCCTTACTCAACCCAAGGCGCTCGGCCAGTCTCTTGACGTGTGTGTCCACGGCAATCCCCTCCGCCTTCTTGAACGCGCTCGAGAGGACAATGTTCGCGGTTTTGCGCGCCACCCCGGGCAGCGTGAGAAGGCTTTCCATCGCATCGGGGACCTCGCCATGAAAATCATCGACGATCTTCTTTGATGCCGCGATGATATTCCTGGTCTTGTTTCTGAAGAATCCCGTTGAGCGAATCTCTTTCTCCAGGACGGACTGGCTCGCGCTCGCGAAGTCGGAGGCGCGACGGTATTTCTTGAAGAGAGAGGGCGTGATCATGTTCACGCGCACATCGGTGCATTGCGCGGAGAGGATGGTGGCGACGAGTATCTGGAGCGGAGTATCGTAAGACAGCGCGGTGCGGCTGCGCGGGTAGGCTTTCCGCAGCACTCGGATTATTTCGATTATCCTCCCCGATGCGGGTTTCATAGTTTCCATGCATCCCTGTTTCGGTCGAAGCCAGCCGTCCCCCCGCGGACACCGAGGGGGCGAAAGAAATTCCGGCGCGGAGATCAACTCGCCGGCGAAAACTGGTCTTTCCCCACGCCGCACACCGGACAGACCCATGTATCGGGTAGTTTCTCGAACGAGGTGCCTTTCGGAACGCCGTTCTCCGGATCCCCCTCCGCGGGGTCGTACACGTAGCCGCATACATCGCATATATACTTCTTCATGGTGTCACTCCCTTTTTTTGAGCCCTCCCTGCCATCGCCCCGCTTGGCATGAGGCGAAGCATTCTGCGGAGGTGTCTCGTTGCTCCCCCTCACGAGGGGAGGGGCTCATCGCTCCTTTCTCCGAAGCGCGTATGTTATGACCCTGAACTCAGGGCAGTACGACTGTTTCGCGCGCCGCAGCCCTGCAATCCCCAGATCCTGTTCCCTGTTCAGATACTCGCAGGCTCCGCGCAGGTGCCGCGCCGTCTCCCAGTTGATCGCCTGTGCGGCCCCCTTGATCCCGGGGTCGTACTTCTCGAAGTGCACGTCTGTGGTATTTTTATTCTGCGCGCTGAATATGGAGAACGCGATCAGGCGATCTCTCGCGAAGATCACAAGGCCCCTGAGGCCAAGCTCCCGGAAATTGTTTAGGCCCCGCTTGAGTGCGGAGCTCTCATGCGTAAAACCCAGCTTTTCACAGTTCCTGTCCTCACACCACTTTTCGGCGAGGGTGAAGCACTCTTTGAAGTGGCGCTGTTCCATCTCCTCACAGCGATGACCCGGATTGTTCCGCAGGAACTGAGAGACCAGATTTTTCTTCTTGTGCAGTTTATTCCCTTTGAGCTCGCAGAGGGCTTCCGCCGAATAGACGTAATCGGAGTTGTCCGGATCAATCGCGACGTCGAACCGTTCCGCAATGCGCACATTTTGCTCTAGATAGGCTCCTTCAATGAGCACGAAGTTACCGCTCAAGCCGCGGCGAACAGACGAATCTGAGATCTCGAAGAGTTCATCCGGGAGAAAGGGCCGGCCGGCCGGCATGAGGAAGACATCGTCTTTCTTACTGTAGATCAGGAGGAGGCCCTCGCATACCTTCCAGCCCAGGCCATAGATCTCTCCCCACATGTAGAGATTCGGAAAGGTGTAGTCGGAGGCCATGAGGTTGCTCGATGTGAGCAGCGGGGCGATGATCTCCCTGTCCCGGATCCTTATCTCGCTGAAGAAATCCCCCATACATTTACTCATCGCCGACCCACACCATCGGCGTAAAGCTTCTGAACGGCTTGAAGCCCAGTTCCTTATAGAGCTGTTGCGCCTCCGGTTCGGATATCAGTCCGATCCACTCGATTCCGTGCGCGCGCAGGTGCTCCACAAGCTTGGTGATGATCCTCCCGCCGATGCCCTTCCCTCGGAAACGGGTCAGCACGGTGACGTCATGGATATACGCATCGCTCACCCCGTCCGAGATGCACCTCCCCATCCCTATCATTCTACTGTTGATAAAGGCGCCCACGAAACAGAAGGAGCCCCGCACCATCGCCGTGAAGTACGCGGCGTCGTCGGAGTAGGCGGGTTTCCACCAGCCCGCTTCCTTGTACAGGCGGAGCATCTCCCTCCGGTTTGCCCTCCGGACAATTCTTACCGCTACCTTTTTCATAGAAGGATCTCTAGTCTGATCTATTCACCAACTTTTAATGCTTTAACCGCGGATTATGCGGATTACGCTGATTTGCATTGTTTAATCCGCCCAATCCGCGCAATCCGCGGTTTCATGTGTTTGGCCGTTAAGATTGCTCCTTTATTCGTCTTTGGTCATTCATCTTTTTTCCGTGGGGCAGCCTCGCTCAGAGCCCGAGCGCCGCCTTGATTTTCTCCTTCTCAAACCCGACAATGATCTTTCCATCAATGTCCAGAACGGGCACGCCCATCTGCCCGGACTTTCTCGCCATTTCATCAGCGGCCTCCCTATGTGTGGAAACATCATTATCTTCAAACGGAACCTGGAGCTCCTTGAGGAACTGTTTTACCCTTATACAATAGGGGCACGTCGGTGTGCTGTAGACGATTACTCGCTTTGCCATTATTTGTTCCTCCGTTTCACCCTTCTGTTTTTGCTGTACTACGAACGTTCAAAATGTTGTTTATTTTTGTAAGTTCTACTTTATTTAGGTCATAACCTGTTAAAATTAAGTAAGTTATAACATAATCCTCTGTGTTCTCTGTAGCTTAATAATAATTTGGTTGCGGGCATCGCTCGCGCTGTGTACTATCAACTATTAACTGTAGTAATCCTCTCCCCGAGATCGAATGCCCTCTGCATGAATTCAGGGTGTTTCAGAGAGCTTCCCTTCTCATCGAGCCCCGGACAGAAGAGCTCATCCCGATAGACTCCATTGATGGTCGCGCACAGGTTTCTCACCACCGTCCGGGCACCAGCGAAATATTCCTGCTTTTGTGACGCCTGTACTGCGATGAATGCGCAGTTCTTCTCGCGGCTGAAAAAATCCCTGCCCCTCTTGTTTTTTGAAAACCAGGCGCACTGGAAACGGTCCACCATCATCTTTGTCTGCGCGCTCAGGCTGCCGAAGAAGGTGGGGGAGCCCAGAACGATTGCGTCTGCATCCCGCACCCTTGCGTAGATGAGGTGCATGTCGTCCTGCACGATGCAGGGGCTATCGTAGTTGTCCCTCTCACATTCCTGACAGGGGGAGTAACTCAGCGAATTGAGCACGATCTTCTCGGTTCTCGCGCCGCGGCTGCGCGCTCCCCGGAGAGTCTCCTCCAGCAGCAGATCTGTATTCCCGCCGATCCGAGGGCTCCCATTGATAGCAAGAACAAACATAAAAATCCCAAATCCCAAAACAGCCCTAAGTGGTAAGCGATAAGCAGTAAGCTTTATGGCTTACTGCTGACTACTATCCGTAGATTTTGAATCTCAACTGTTTCTTTTTCGCATTATGCAGTTTCACTAACTACTAACTACTGTTTACTAGCTACTGATTTGCCTAGCTTCCCCCCTCTATATGTCGCGGGGTCAGGTTGACAATCTCGTGCACTTCCATCAGGATCAGGTACTGTGGCTGCGGCATGAGCGCCTCGGGATGGCGCGGGTGTCCCTTATCCCCCTGAAGACTCTTGATGATCCTGTGGGATATCCGGCTGCTGAGTTTGCGCTCCCATGATCTCATCAGATGGGGTGTAATGTTGCCTCTCTCCACAATTCGACCTGTTCCTTTCAGAGAGAACCCCCTGAACGAGTGCTCGTCCACCACGGTGATGCTCATGTGCGGGTTGCGGGTCAGGTTACTGCAGGTGATCCCCCGGTACAGGTCAAGCAGGTAGATCTCTCCCTTCCTCGTCACCCGCGCAATCCCCTTACAGGCGTTGTGCGGGACGCCGTCCTCTCCGATCGTCGAGAGGATTACGTAGTGCTGCCTGTTGAGAAAACGGATAAGCTCGTCAGGAATCCTCTTCATGTTTATTGCGGGCCCAATCTGTTTGGTAAATATTCTTGTCTTTAGTTTGATCCATGCATCAACTTTTAATGTTTTTACCGCGGAGTACGCTGATTACGCGGATTCTTGTTTAGAATCCGCCCAATCCGCGGTTTCATACTTTAACCCATTTAAATTGCTCTTTGATGCCTCTAATGAATAATCCAGATTAGATCTGTAATTCGTTGTTTCGCAGTATAGTGCTTTATCTGTGTTAATCCGCAGTTATCTGTGTTTATCTGTGGTGCTCGTTTAAGCTTCCCTGTTCATCACTGATGAACATAGATAGATTTGGCTGCGGCCTATGACCGCGCTGTGTGTGCATCTCAGAAACCCGCCCCGATCAGAGCCCCCAGAATGGCGCCTACCGCCGTGCTCACATAGGGATTTCCTGTGAGCGGACAGGTGCCTGTGGCGCAGCGGCCAAAGTATCCTACAAGGAAGCCAAGCACTCCTCCGATGAATGCGCTCAGTGCCACTTTCATTTTTCCACCGCCTGTATTCATTTTTCCCATCTGTCCATTACTTCAAGAACCTCTTCGTCTGTGAGATCATACCAGTTCCTGTACACCTGGGCAACCGCCTGGAAGAAAGCGGGTTTTTCGAGTATCACGGCCTCATCGGCCATGCGGCGGATCTCCTCGGCAACATCCGGTCCTGCAACAGGCGCTGCAACGATAATCTTCTTGGCCTTCCTATTCCTGCACAGCATGATCGACGCGCGCATTGTGGAGCCCATGGCGATGCCATCATCCACAAGGATCACCACTTTCCCCTTAACCTCCGGCAATGCTTTTCCCCGCCGCAGCACATCGATACGCCGCTGCAGTTCGATCTTCTGCCGCCGGATGACCTCGCGGATCGCCGATTCTGAAAGCCATCCTGAAGCCGCTTTGAATAGAAAAGTGCTTCCATCCTCGGCAATTGCGCCGAACCCGGACTCGGGGTTGTCCGGAAACGGCAATTTTCGTGCAATGATAAGGGAAAACCGCGCGTTGAGGTGCTTTGCCACCTCATAGCCGACCAGGGCTCCGCCCCTCGGAATGGCGAGCACGAGAGGATCGCGATCTCGGTACCCCTCGAGCGCCTTCGCCAGTTTTTTACCCGCGTCGATTCTATTTTCAAACATAATCTGAGGTATGGTAACTCCTCAGGTAGTCAGAAGCCAGAATGTATAGCGAATAAGCTTCCAGTAGCTTGCTGACCTCTTCAAGTAACTGCATTAATTCGGAAACATCGCCATATCCCGAGTCCTCAAATGTCGCCGCTGGCGTCCTTATTCCAACTTCTGGCTTCTGACTTCTGAATTCTGGCTCCTGAGCAGTTACAAGGTATGAGATATTCCCGTGCGCACCATCATCGCGTCGGAAATCAGGCATGCGCAGCCGGTGAGGCCGCGTATCCTCACCTCTTGTACTTTGCCATTAGCTGTGCCTCGGCGAGTATGTGTCCCCGCATCGCCTTCAGAAGCGTCTCCTTGGTGCGTTTGCCGGAAAGATCGAGACTGGTGTCGAGGGCATAGAGCGTGAAATAATAGCGGTGCGTGCCTCCGGGGGGACAGGGCCCTCCATAGCCGGTTTTTCCGAAGTCGTTTACCCCCTGCACGGAGCCGTCTTCAACCCGCTCCTTTTTGGAGATCCCCTCCGGAATACTCCGCGTTGCCTTGGGGATATTGAAGATAACCCAGTGCACCCAGGTTCCCATCGGGGCATCCGGATCATCAGAGATGAGAGCGAAACTCTGAGTGCCCGCAGGAGCGGGAGACCACTCGATGGGCGGGGAGATATCCGCTCCGTCGCAGGTGTAACGGGAGGGAATCATCCCCCCCTCCTCAAACGCCGTACTCCTTAAAGAGAGTTCCATTTTCTCACCCCCCTTTTCAGCCGTGCCGGAAACCCAGTAGAGCGCAAGCGTCACACCCGCGCACATCATCTTCGCGATCATTTGCGCACCTCCGCATCCCGGCACTCAGGACCCCAAACTCCCCGTTCCCCTGCCGGGATATCGTCAACGCGTCCTGCTTCCCCGGCGTCTATGCGACATCCATTGCATGCGCCCCAGGACTGTTACGATAGCTCGGCGATCATATCCTCCAGTGTTTTTTTGTGCTGGCGCTCCTCCTCGATGATCCTGGCGATTTCCGCCTGCGCTTCAGGGGATGTCACCTTCTTTATGCAGAATTCATAGAAATCGATGGATTTTTCCTCCACGATCACCCCCAGGCGCAGCGCCTTCCGAGGCGTATCCAGAATTTTTTCAAGTTCCGCAATGCCCTGGTACGGTTGAAATATTTTGTAGTCGATGCTGCTTAGCAGATCGTCCTCCTCGAAGTTATCTTCTTTCACCTGCCTGAGTCTTGAGAGCTGCTGGTGGAAAAAATCAAGGTGATCTCTCTCCTGGGTGGCGAGCAGTTCCAGCGCCCCACGGGGCTTGCGTTTCGCAACGCGGCCGGCAAGTTTGGTATAGAACTCTATGCCGTCACGCTCGATTTTTGACGCGATCTTGTAAGCCTCGAGCTCGTCAAAATCGACAATCACCAAGCTCCCTCCTTTATCCTCGATGCGCATCTCTGGCCTCCTGAGGGAATCTTCCCCCTCGGTCTCGTGCTTTCAAACGCGGATGTCCGCTTATGATTTCCACAGGCCGTGTAGATTGCAATACTCGCGCGCGGCAAGCTGTGTGTCGGAAATGGTAAATTCCGCCTGTGGAGCCTCCCCCGGCTTCAAAAACTGGCGGTATGCCTTACCGTCAGCGATAATCTCAATCCACTCGATGTAGTGCTTCTCCTCCATCGGGTGAGGGACGCTGCCCACCTGCACCCTGACGCCCCCGGCAATCTTCTCAATTACCGGCACGTGCTTCTCTTTTGCTGCATCCACCGTGTTCTCAACGAGGAGCTTCATTTCTTTGAGACAACAGACGAGTACTCCCACGCCGGTGTGGAGTATCTCAACGATATTTCCGCACACCTCACACCTGTAAATCTGGAGATTTTTAGTCACGCAACCCCTCCTCTCCACATCGCCGTTCGCCCGCGCGGCTTCGCCCCTGAACCATTGAAGGTACAACATGTGAAACTACCACGCGACGCTCTACACGCCTATTATAGACAAGCCTTCGGTACAGGTCAATTACGATGGCGCTGCTCTCGTAAGGGGTCATTTATTGTGGGGGAAACCAGGCAAATCAGTAGTTATTAATCAGTAGTTAGTAGCGGGTAGTTAGGTAAACCGCATAGTAGTAAGCAGTAAGCTATAAGCATAATGCTTAGTGCGCATCGCTTATCGCTTAGGGCTGTTTTGGGATTTGGGATTTTCCTAGGGGCTCCACCCTTTGCCATGCTCTCCGGTGAGAGGGACGAAGCGCACGGGGATCACGCTCTGCATGGTCGTTTTTCCGTTTTTCTTCTCGACCACCATGAGGTACTGCGCAAAGAAGACGCTCCCTACCGGGATCACCATCCGGCCTCCCTCTGCGAGCTGCTCGATGAGTTGCGGGGGAACGTGCGTGGAGGCTGCCGTGACCACGATCCCGTCGTACGGTGCATGCTCTTTCCACCCCTGGTAGCCATCCCCCTCTCGCACGAAGACATTCGAGTAGCACATCTGCTTCAGACGCGCGGACGCGCTCTTCGCGAGCTCCGGTATGATTTCTATGGTGTACACTTCAGCCGCGAGGCGCGAGAGCACCGCCGCCTGGTATCCCGAGCCGGTTCCCACCTCGAGAACCTTGGCGCTCTGCGGCGGCAGATGCAAAAGTTGCGTCATGAGAGCGACGATGTACGGTTGAGATATTGTCTGACCGTATCCGATCGGGAGGGGTCTGTCTTCATAGGCGTCGGCGGAGAGAGAGTCGGGGATGAACAGGTGTCGCGGCACATCGGTCATGGCGCGGAGGACGCGCGCATCGGTGATGTCACGTGCCCGGAGCTGCGTTTCCAGCATCAACTCCCTCTGCCGGGCGAAGACCTCGTCAGGAGAGGCATGTGACGCAGCGAGCGGTAGCAAGAGGATCAGGAGGAGCGCAGAGAGGAAAACGGACATGATTCACCCTGTGGGGCGCGATTAATTGACCTTTTCTATCTGGTTGTAGAGGTTGACGAGCAATGCCTCAAACTCCTCGCGTCCCTGGGAGACGCGCACAAGCATTCCGGTGGTACGCACCTCGTCCCCCTCCCTGAAGTCCCCGCGCAGGGCCCCATCGTAAATGATGAGCGGGAGCGGAGCGGAACGGTCCCCTTCCACCATGACGCTGTCGAGTTGCACGATGGCAGGCATATAGATCGCGTGCCGATCCTCGCATACCCGACCCGTGGCGTGGACCTTCTCCCGGATGACATCCACCGTAAAGTCCTTCAAGGGGACCTCTTTCCAATCGGAGTAGACGAAGAAGGGGCAGACGAGCACGCCGTTATGGTGAAATCGCATGGGCCAGAGCTTGTTGAATTCAATCACCTGCTTCTTGGGATCGCAGGTGATCTCGTAGATTTTTTGCACCACGCGCCTGTTCTCCTTTATCGTGCCGAAAAAGACGACGTCGAAGTCCTCATCGTGGGGATCATACACTCCGTAGGCAAGTGAGCCGGTGACGCCCAGTCGCTCCATCGGGATATCGAGCACATCGGACACCTGATGCGCCGCGGATTCGATGCGCGGGTAGTACTCCATGGCCTTCCTGAGCGATTTCCTGCAATCGAAGTAACCGGCGAAGTCATTCATGCGAAACTCGAGCTCGTACTGAGCGTAGGGAGGGCGCTTCCTGGCGAGTGAGGGATCAATCTCGCACTGGCGTGCGATCTGCGCGGGGTGTGTGACATAGACCATCTCATCATCCACGAGCTTTTTCGTGATACATTCGTAAGGCCTTCCGTGGATGCTCACATCCCCCTTATCCCGGGGATAGTAGATGATCTTTCCGTAGAGCGCATTGCGGGGATGACAGTACCCCTCGCAGAACACCAGGCTGTCATCACGACGCATGAAGTAGGTCGAGTCCCAGATGTTGGCGTCGAGCTGCTCCATCGGCGCACGATATTCCTCAATTTTCTTCCAGAAGTCGGGGTACATTTTCTCTCCCATTCGCATCCGATTCCGCGCTGCCTCTTGTGTCATGCTCCACACACGTGTCCCATTCACTGCACACTCACCGCGCTGCCGTTGGTGACAAGCAATGCCTCACACTCCCCGTCCCGCATTTTGGCGCGCACCCGCCGCGCGCGCCCCGCCAGGGAGTTGCCGTTCGAGAATTCGCCCCGGACGGAGCTGTCGTAAATGATCAACGGCATTCCCGACGCCTTCTCCCCGGAGAGTTTTACCTCTTCCAGGCGAAGCACGATGGGGAGGAATATGCTGTGGCGGTCGTCCGCCACACACCCGGAAAAATCCACGTCCTCCTGAACGACCTCCATGTCGCACTCCGCGAGCGGAACCTCCTCGGGGCGTTCATAGATAAAGAAGGGGCACACGAGCGTTTCCCTGTAAAAAAAACGCATGGGCCAGAGCTTGCCGAATTCGATGACCCTGTGCGCCGGGTCCTTGAGCCATTCGCGTATTATGCTGAAAATCCTCCGGTGCTCCTCGAGGCTCCCGTAGATGGTGAGGTCGAGGTCCTCGTGCTCATGCTCCGGCTCGATTTTTCCGTAAGCCAGGGAGCCGGTGGCGCCCAGGCGATCGACCGGAATTTTCAGGAGCTCGGCAACCTCCCGGACCCTTGAGGCGATCCAGGGATGTATTTGCATTGCCACCTGGAGCGAGTGGCGATGATCGAAGAAACCGATACAGTCGCTGAGCGCAAACATCGCGTGGTACTCGGCGAATGCCGCACGCGGCCCCCTGCGCATCAGCTCCGGCTCGACTTGGTAGTGAAGATCGAGTTGCCCGTCAATGGGGATGAGCTCGAGGGCTCCATTCACAATGCGCTTATTTGTATTCGAGTACTTGCGCCCGAAGATATTCAGAGTGCCTTCCGGATCGGGATAGTTGATTAGTTTCCCGTAGAAGCCCCCCCTCGGGTGGCAGTAGCCCTGTGCGAATGCAAAACTCAAATTCTTGCGGAGGAAATAGCTTGAGTCGATCACGCGCTCAAGCTTCTCGATTGGGAGCATGTAGTTGTTAATCACAGGAAAAAACCTTTCTTCCATTGTTTTCACCGTGCATCGGGCCGGACAGGAACATCCCTGCTGATCTGCGGGCTCAGTGTTACGAGCAAAGCTTGGAACACCTTGCCCCGCTCGCGAACCCTCACGAGCCGCGCATTGCTCATGCTAAGGTCGTCGCCGCGGCAGTACTCGCCCCTGAGTGATCCATCATAGATGATCAGGGGCATATCGTCAAACGGTTCGCCGCCGATCGTGACCCTCTCGAGCATGAGCAGAACCGGCATATAGATCCCGTGGGTATCATCCTTGACGCGTCCCCTCGCCCTTACGTTTTCTCTCAGGATCTCGGTGTCGAGCTCCTTCAGCGGGATCTCCTCCGGGTTGAGGTATTCGAAGAACGGGCATATCATGAGGTCGTGGTGGTAAAACCGCATCGGCCAGAATTTCCCGAACTCCACCACCCTCCGCTTCGGATCCTTTGTGAGTGTACGAATCTTGCTGATCACCTTTTTGTTCTGGGCGATGGTCCCGTAGATACAGAGGTCGATGTCGTCCGCCGGATCCTCAAGCTTGCCGAACGAGAGGGAGCCGGTGCATCCGAGATTCTCCACGGGCATCTCCAGGATCTCACTCGCCTTCGCAACGGCGTCTGCGACCTTCGGATAGGTCTCTATGGCCCTCTTGAGCGATTTTCGATGGTCGAAGTAGCCTACGAATTCGCTCAGCGGAAGCTTCACGTGGTATTCCGCCCAGCAGGGGATCTTTTCTTTCGGGTTGAGAGTCGGGTCCACCTCGTAGTGCTTCCGGAGCTGCTCGTCGTGGGGAACGAGCTCGAGCTTCCCCTTGGCGATCCGCTTGATCGTCGCGCCGTACTGTCGACCATGGATAATGACCCATCCGCCCTTTTCAGGGTAGTAGATGATCTTGCAGTAGATCCCACCGCGCGGGTGCGCATACCCCTGCGTGAAGACGAAGCTTCCCTCCCTCCTTAGAAAGTAGAATGCGTCGCCCGCACCATTCTTCAACTCGGAGATAGGGACAAGGTACTCATTGATCACACGCGCGAATTTATTGTCTGTCATCGCCCACATCCATAAATGAAAAAAACTTCACCACAGGGCACAGTCCCTTGATGAAGCGCCATATTATACTACAGCCCCGAAGCTAATTTCAATACTGTTCTCTCAACGAATGTAATGGGTCAGTCTTGGGGGGTATCCCTTTCACTTGTCATCCCGGCACTTCGACTGCGCTCAGTGTAAACTCGAGCGGGGATCCACTATGAAACCTGGATTCCTGCTTTCGCAGGAATGACATATTAAGCAATGTACCCCACCAAAATTCTTGGAAACGGAATAGGCACTGACGGGCACTGAGGTACAATACGGATGTGGCGCGGCGGTCGGGGTGACCGCGTGATCGAGGAAAAGGGATTTGTCATGAGGTTTTGGAGTGTGGTGCTCATTGCGGCAGCGGTCGGACTGGCCGGTTGCTTCTCCCTTGCGAAGATGGGAGTGGAGGAGGTGACTGGGGAAAAGGCGGACATCGAGGTGATCAAACCGATCACTGCAGACCTCAAGGGGTACAACAGTATCGAAGTCGAGCCGTTCGTGAGCGGCGTCGGCGATCTCGTGCCCACGGCGCTCGTCGACGTATTATCGGGCGAGGTGATCGCCTGTCTCAAGGAGCGCGGGCTCTTCAAAAACGTTTCTCCCGTCTCACCGGGGAAGCCTGCGGAGCCGACGCTTCTGGTGGGGGGGATGGTCACCGACTACAAGAAGCCCGAAAAGGGGGCAAAGAGGATCGTGAGCAAGGGCGCGCTCTTCTCGGTGCATGTTGTTCTGAAGGATAAGAAGAGTGGAGAGGAGCTCGGCAGGGCGATCGCCCGCGGCAGGCTCCAGACGATGTTCCGCGGCGGTGAGGAGACGCTCATGAAGAAGGCCGCAGCAAGCGTCGCGAATTTTATCGATGAGGCCCATACGCCGACACCCGGGAAGTGGGAAAAGATGGAGGGCAAGCTGCAGAAGAAATTCTGAAACGTGACTCGCGGTGAAAAAGAGGCCCCGGTGTGCTGTTATCCCGGGGCCTCGGTATTACGCACATCAAAATGTTTGCTTTTTTAGCAAATATTTTTGCCTTTAAGTCTGTAACTCATTGTTTCTCAGTATAGTGCTTTATCTGTGTTCATCCGCAGTTATCTGTGTGTAGCTGTGGTGCTCGTTAAGGCTTCAATGTGCATCACAGATGAACACAGATATAAAACCGATACACACAGATAGAGTTGGTTGCGGCCAACGGCTACGCTGTGTTTCACTGCACGGTGAACGGTGAATCCGCGATCCCCCCGATGACCCCGCTTTTCCCCACAAATCCCCCCTGGAGGACGTAGCTCCCCGGGGCCACTCCCGAGAAGGATATCCGGGCGACCACATAGTCGTTGACATCAGAGCCGATCGAGAGAGGGCCTTTCAGGTACGGTATTCCGCCGGACGCAGTTCCTTTGGGTAGCGCGCCTGCGCTCGTGAGGTAGTAGTAGATCCCGCCGGGGGCCGAGAAACGAATGTAGGGGGTGAAGCTGGAGGTCACGCATGCATTTGCCGTGATGACGATGGTATCGCTTGAGGAAAAGGCCGATTTATTCATGCGCAGCAGCAGCGGACATACAGGGGGAGGTCCGGGCGGGGGAATGGGGGTGGCGGTCGGGATGTTGCTCGGTTGGTCGACCGGATGGTTGGTGAGTCCCGGCTCGGTGATATCGTTTCCGCCCGACCTTGGCACGGTGCTCACGGTGTAGCTATTGCCGTCGGTGGCGATCGCGACATGCCTGTTTGTTGTGAGGCAGTACGGCATGTCCTCCGGGGCCCAGGTTGCTTTTCCCACGTCTCCCGGAGCGAGGCGGATGATCCGCTGGGGGAGCGGCTCCACGACCTGCTCGAGGCGCTCCACGGTCGTCCTTCTCGGATGTCCGTTTGAATTGTTCCATACGGAAATCATCGCGACCTGCGGACCCATGGTCTGAAAGAATGTCAGAGAGTTGATGCCGTTGGTGTCAGAGCCATGGTGATCAACGTGGAGGATGTCCACGTTGCGGCCGAGGTCCTGCGTGACCACCGGAGCGATCGCCTGCTCCCCCGCACCCTCGAGGTCGCTCCCGAAGTAGAAGTCGAAACCGCCGTAGGTGACGAGGACCGAGATTGACTTATCATTCTCCGAAATCCCCGAGGTCACATCAGCCCTTCCCCGGATGTGGAGCGCATTTACGGTATCGGGCGCTCCGACGGAGAGGAACCTGATTACCGCGCCGCTGCCGAGGTCTATGTCGCTTGATCCATTTAGGCTCGGTGTGGCCCGCTTCCCCGAGGAGTTGACAAGATTGAGATAGGTGGCTGAAATCGGGTCACCGGTGTCATCAACGCTGCCGCCGCGGTCGTAAAAGGTGCCGAATTTACCCGTTCCCCCCATACGCGAAACAATATTATCGAGTCCGCCGATATGATCGCCGTCGTAGTGTCCCGCGATTGCGTAGTGGATATAATTGATTCCGTTGGGGGCGAGAATATCGTTGTAGAGTGCATTTGCCTCGGTAGCCCCCCCGGTTTCATCCAGGAGGACAATTGTCCCGTTAGAGCCTTTGACAACGGTGCAGGTCCCGGATCCGCCGTTTCCCCACACGCAGTAGATCGTGAGATTCTGTGCCGGAGAAACGGAACATGACACCGCGAAGGCGCTCGCTGCCGCCGCCATGAAGAGCAATATTTTTCTCACGGTCATTCTCCTTTCTTACTCTATTGTAAGAGCGGTCTCGCTGATCCCCGCGATGACCCCGCTCGCTCCGACAAAGGCCCCCTGAACTGCATAGCTTCCCGGCGCCACGCCGGAGAACGACAGTGCGGCGATCTCATAGCCGGCAAGATCGGACTCGAGGGTGACGGGGCCCCTCAGGAACGGCGTGCCGTTTCCGGCCGTACCCTCGGAAAGTTGCCCCCCGCTGCGAATATAATAGTAGACGCCACCGGGCGCGACACATCGGATGTAGGGAGTGAAGCGAGAAGTGGCGTGCGCGTCGACGGTGATGACGAGGGTGTCGCGTGTGGAGAATGACGATTTATTTAGGTGTAGCGTGAGCGGAAACGCATGCGGCGACGGAGGCGCGGGGGGAGGGGTGGGTGTGGGGAGCGGCGCTTCGTCACTCCAACCGGCCAGCGTGGCCAGCATCCGCCAGAACGCCCTCCCCTTGAGATTGCAGTTCAGGGGTTGAGAGTGCGCACAGTCACACTCCGCGCAGAGTTCCGATCCAGGATGCGCCGCGCACCATTCGGATGCCCAGTTACCCCCTGCGTAATCGCAGTTATCGTTTGCCCCGAGGTCGAGGAAAGAGCGCCCGTCGGGGTCATAACTTTCTATATCGGCGAAATCGAAGAGCAGCTTGCCGTGAGCGGCACAGAAGTCCCTGATCTGATTGTTCCGCAGATTAAGATTTCCCGACGCCCCCATCCCATCCAGGTGCCCCGTCATGTAGACGAACCTGACGCCCGGGTAGTCGGTCTCGAGCTGGCTCATTGCATTGAGGTAGGCTTCGATATCCCCCGGGGTGCTGTCGGACACCTGACCGCACCATGCCCAGATAAAGAGATTACTATCGCTCCCCGAGTCGAGCAGTGCCCTTGTCATGGCCACCCAGTCGCCCCCGAGATCGACGCCGCCATCCTCCTGGTAGGAGAGGGCGCCTCCGGATCCGTCCGTGTTATAGGTGTAGGGGGGGGTATTCATGAGGCTGATGCCGGTGGTAATCTGACTTCCGTGAGAGGTATGAAAGTATCCGACTCGGAAGCCGCTCCTGGCGTCACTGATGTATTGGGCCGGAACGCTCGAGAGGTCGGTACAGGTATGGTCGATGATAATCGCCTGTGAAAAGGCATAGTGAGAAGCGCCGAGGAGCAATAAGGCAACCATCGGCGGCGTTTTACCACCATGATAAAGACAGTTTCTCCCGGCTGATTCCATAGCCGTATTCCTCACTTCCATAATAAGTATATCTCATTATATGACATAAGTCAAGAACGTATAGTAATTGGACCGGGAATGGGAAGATAGATCGTACCCCCTTTCCCGTAAGATTAAGAAAGATCAAAAGGATCAGTTTTATTGTTTTTGCACAATTAAGAGAACTTGTTAATAGCGTACAGATGTACCCCCCGATTACCCCGAGGGGTAATCG
>JAPLCW010000050.1 GCA_026392015.1 Candidatus Auribacterota bacterium
CGCTCTACCTCCAGCACAAACTTAACTCGTTCATCCATAGGTAACACCATCTTCCAGGTCATGAATTCACCTCCATGACCCATACTAAGTGTTACCTATGTCCCCGGTCTATTCTGCAACCCATGTCCCCGGTCTGTACCCCATCCTGACCTTCCCCCTCAAGGGGGGAAGGGATAAACTAGATACTTCTCCCCTTCGATTAAGACGCATCTCTCTTCAATCCTCGCCCCGATAAGGAGAATCTCTCTATATCTCCTGCCCCTTTGAGGGGCGTCTCCCCTATACTCTCCTCCCCCCTTGAGGGGGAGGATCAAGGTGGGGGGGCAATACATCTCAAATTAGCCGCTTCACACCCTCAATATTATTAATTACCTTGTTCTACCAGAACCTAACAACCTAAAATCTGGAATATCCATAGAATTAAATCTTTAGCAGAGATCAAGCTTCCCAATCCTATCCACCGCCTCCATGATTCGCTCCTCCCCCACAGTGAGCGCCATGCGGATGTATCCCTCGCCGCTCGGGCCGAGTCCGTTCCCCGGGGTCGCGACAATTCCCGCCTTCAGGAGGAGTGCCCGTGCCATTGCTTCCGAACTGAAGCCCTCAGGCACATGGCTCCATACATAGAAGGTCGCCCTGGGTTTTGAAACATTCCATCCGATCTTCTTAAGCCCTTCCACGAGAAGATCCCTGCGCCGCTGGTAGGTGGCACTATATTCCCTCAGAAAATCCTGAGGTCCCCTGAGGGCGGCAACGCCCGCTATTTGAATCGCCTGGAATATTCCGGAGTCCAGATTCGACTTCACCTTCCCAAGGCCGGCCAAAACCTCAGCCCTTCCCACCGCGAATCCGATTCTCCAGCCGGTCATGCTGTACGTCTTGGAGAGCGAGTGGAATTCGATCCCCACTTCCCCGGCGCCGTCCGTCTCGAGGAAACTCGGAGCAATGTAGCCGTCATAGGCGAGCTCCGTGTAGGCGGCATCGTGGCACACGATAATCCCATGCCGACGGGCGAAGTCGACCACGCTCCGGAAAAATTCCCCGTCGCACACAGCCGCGGTCGGGTTATTCGGATAATTTACAAAAAGCAGCTTGGCCCTGCGGAGGATCTCCGCCGGGATTTTTCCCAGATCGGGCAAGAATCCATTACCCTCGATGAGCGGCATATTGTATGGCTCGCCGCCCGCAAGGATCGTCGTCGCCCGGTAGACCGGATAGCCAGGATCGGGAACGAGAACGACATCCCCGGGATTCACAAAGGCGAACGGTATATGGCCGATCCCCTCCTTGGAGCCGATCAGGGGCAGCACCTCGCATGAGGGATCAAGCCGAACTTTGAAACGCCGGAAATACCACTCCGCAATCGCCTCCCTCAGGATCGGCATGCCGAGATCGAGGGCGTACTTTTGGTTTGCGGGATCGAGCGCGGCCTTGTGAAGGGCCTCGACGATGTGCGGCGGCGTCGGCAAATCAGGGTCACCGACGCCGAGATCAATCACATCTTTTCCGCTCCGCATTACCTCCCTCTTCACCCTGTCGATCTCGGCAAAGAGATAGGGCGGGAGCTTCTTCAGCCGCTCGGCCAGCTCAATTTTTGTCTTGCTGCCGGATTTCAAAACAACCCCCCCTTGTCAGCTTTTCTGAGCGATTGGGCGATTGGGCGATTAAGCGATTAGGTGTTCAGTGTTTTAACCCAATTGCCTAATCACTTAGTCGCCTAATCGCCTTTCTTACCTGGGATTTGGGATTTTCTCCAAGCACATCCTGCATCTCATACAGCCCGGGCTTCCTGCCGATGATCCACTTCGCCGCGCGCAGCGCCCCCCTCGCAAACGTTTCCCGCGAGTGCGCCCTGTGGACGAGCTCAACCCTTTCTCCGAGAGACGCGAAACTCACCACATGCTCCCCGATGACGTCACCCTGCCGGATCGCGTGTAGTGCAATCTGCCCCTTCGGTCTCTCGCCCGTCTCCCCCTTCCTGCCATAAATGATATCCTTTTCCGGATCCCTCCCGAGCGCATGTGCAACCTTTTGCGCGAGGCGCTTCGCGGTCCCGCTCGGCGCATCCTTCTTGAAGCGGTGGTGCACTTCAATTATTTCCACATCGTACTCATCCCCGAGGGCGCGGGCTGCCTCATCCGCCAATCTGAAGAGCAGATTCACGCCGATGCTCATATTGGGCGCCACAAGGCAGGCAACAGACCGCGAGGCATCTTTGATCCTCATCATCTCTTCATCGCTCATCCCGGTCGTTCCGATCACGATCGGCTTTCCGCATGACGCGGCGATCTCTGCATTCCGCGCGCTCGTCTCGTGGGAGGAAAAATCAACGATCAGATCGCACCCTTTCGCGATACGGGAGAGATCGGATGTCACCGCCACTCCCTGCGTTCCGACACCGGCGATATCGCCTGCGTCCTTTCCGGCGCACGGATGCCCTTCACGCTCGATGGCGCCCACAAGTGCCAGTCCCTTCTCCTCCGCGGCGCACGAAATGATCGCCCTCCCCATGCGTCCGCACGCCCCGCACACAATCAGTTTTAGCATAATAGCCCCCGCTGCAAGTGGTAAGCAGTAAGCTCTAAGCGATATGCTTTAAAACAGGATTACTTACTACTTAGCGCTTACCGCTTACTGCTGTTTATATCAGTTCGTACTCCCTCAGTATCTTCTCCAGGCGCGCGCGGTTTTCATCGCCCATGCGGCACATCGGGAGGCGGTACTCCTCCCGTATCTTTCCCATCATCGCGAGCGCGGCCTTTATCGGGATCGGGTTCGTCTCGATGAACAGAATCTTGCTCATCTGGTACAGTTCGTAGTGGAGCGTCCTTGCCCCCTCGACATCTTTTTCGAGGAAGCTCGTTACCATCTGAGAGACGGGCCCGGGAAGGATATTCGCCACGACCGAGATCACCCCTTTTCCCCCGAGAGACATGATCGGGAATGTGAGGCTGTCATCGCCGGAGAGCACAGTGATATCGCAGCGGGAGATTATCTGGCTCACCTGCTCGAGGCTCCCGCTTGCCTCCTTGATCGCGACGATGTTCGGGATCTTTGCCAGAGACGCGACTGTATCCGGGGATATGGACACGCCCGTCCTCCCGGGGACGTTGTAAACGATGATCGGAATATCCACTTCCTTGGCGATACATTCGTAGTGGAGGTAGAGCCCCCGCTGCGTAGGCTTATTACAATACGGCGTGATCAGAAGGGCAGCGTCTGCGCCCGCGTCCTTCGCATGCCGGGTAAGCCTTAGCGCTTCCGCTGTGGAGTTCGAGCCGCTTCCCGCGATGACAGGAACGCGCCGTGCGACCTTTTCCAGCACAAATTCAATCACTCGATCATGTTCTTCGTGGGAGAGCGTTGACGACTCCCCCGTGGTACCGCACGGCAGAATCATGTTCGTGCCGTTGGTAATTTGAAACTCGATGAGGGCGGCGAGCGCGTCATAATCAACTTCGCCATCCTTGAACGGCGTCACGAGAGCCACGATTGATCCTGTAAACATATCCAACCCCCTTGTTCTACGAGACGGAGAGCGGGGAAATTACGAGACGGAGAAACGGCGAACCGGAGATTGGGCGAGATAGAGTATCATAGTCTTCTCATGGACTTGTCTTTTCGCCCATTCTCCGATTCGCCCACTCGTTCACCCACCGCCTCGCCGGCTCTCCGATTCCCCCACTCGCCGACTCGCATTTATTGCCTCTCAACATCTATCTCGCCCTTAAATACCTCAAAGGCCGGGCCGCTCATAAAAATATGGTCGCTATCGCCCCATGCCACCTTGAGGTCACCGCCGCGGAGCCTGACGGTGACTTCCCGGCCCGTTTTTTTATTCAGGCAGCACGCCACAACCGCAGCGCACGCGCCGGTCCCACACGCCATGGTTTCTCCCGTCCCTCTCTCCCAAACCCGCATTTCGATCAGCTCCGGAGAGACGACCTTGACAAACTCGACGTTCACCCGGTTGGGGAAAAGCTTGTCCTTCTCAATCCGAGGTCCGATCTGTGCGACCGGATAACGCTCCAGATCGTCCACAAAGATCACACAGTGCGGGTTTCCCATGGATACGCAGGTGATGCGCTGCACGCTTTCCCCGACAGTCACCTCGCGATCCACCACAAGGCCCGTGAGTTTCACCGGGACCTCCCCTCCCGCGAGCATGGGACGCCCCATGTCCACCATCACCAGATCGCCCTCAACGCGGGGTCTGATGATACCCGCGCGCGTCTCTATGCGCTGCTCCTCACCGCCCGCGAGGCCGCGCGAAAGAAGGTAGCGCGCGAGGCACCGGATACCATTCCCGCACATCTCAACCTCTCCACCATCCGCATTAAAGATCTGCATACGAAAGTCAGCCCTCTGCGAAGGCATGAGCACAAGGAGCTGGTCGGCGCCCACACCCTTCCGGCGATCGCAAAGGATGCGGATAAACTCCGAGTTGATGGGGAATTTTCCCCCCAGGCAGTCGAGGAGTATGAAATCGTTCCCGAGCGCCTGCATTTTTACGAACGGTACTTTCATTATTTCCTCATCCAGGAATAGACATCACTACGCACAGATCCATAGCGCCACACAGCATCATATTCTAACCGCGGATTAGGCTGATTGCGCGGATTTTAACAACAGAAGAAAGTTTAACGCCGAAAGCTTTAAAACTGCCGTGTTCATCCGCGGTTAATATCCCTTTAGCTTTTCTAATCCGCGTAATCCGCCTAATCCGCGGTTATCTAATTGTACTACCTTAAGAATGCCGGGATGCTCTCCCCGCGCATGAGGTCCTCGGAACTCTCGCGCGCCCGGATGAGGTCCACGCCCTTCCCATGGACGAGCAGCTCGGCAGCGCGCCTTCGCGAGTTATAGTTGGAAGACATGGTGAATCCATACGCCCCCGCCCCCATGACGGCGAGGAGATCTCCCGCGACGGGCCGCGTCAGCGTCCTGTCGAGCCCAAGAAAATCACCCGACTCACACACGGGGCCCACGATATCGGCGTGCATCCTCGCCGCTCTGCGCCGGCGGATCGGGAGGATCTCATGGTACGCCCCATAAAGGGAGGGACGGATGAGATCGTTCATCCCCGCATCAACGATGACAAAGTTTTTCACCGCCCCTTTCTTGACATAGAGGACCTTCGTGAGGAGTATCCCCGCATTCCCGGCGATAAACCGCCCCGGCTCCAGGATGAGGTGGAGGTCGAGACTCTTGAGTTCCGGAAGAATCGCCGCCGCGAACGATTCCGCCGTGGACGGCCTCTCCTTCCTGTAGACGATCCCCATGCCCCCGCCGATGTCAAAAAATCTCAGGTTTATTCCCCGGGCCCACAATTGCTGCAGGAGAGGCCGCACTTTTCTGATCGCACGGACATAGGGGGCGGTCTCCGTGATCTGGGATCCAATGTGCATCTGGATCGCGATCGGAAGCAGATGCTTCATACGCAGCGACTTATTGTACGCCTCGAGGGCAGACCCCAGGTCCAGCCCAAACTTATTCTCCGCCGCGCCCGTTGTGATATAGCGGTGCGTATGAGGATCGACGCCGGGATTGATCCTGAAAGCGATTCCCGCGACCGATCCCCGCCTGCGCGCAACCTTCTCGATCAGCTCGAGCTCCGCGGGCGATTCCACGGTGAGGAAAAGGATCCTCTTCTCCACCGCGAGGGCGATCTCGTCCTCCGTCTTCCCCACGCCGGCGAAAACGATCTTTCGTGGGGATGCCCCTGCCCTCAGCACCCTCCGGAGTTCGCCGCCCGACACGATATCGAATCCCGAGCCCGATTTTGCCATCGCCCTGAGGACTGCGAGATTGGAATTGGATTTCACTGAGTAGCAGATGAGGTGCGGGAGGGGGGCGAATGCCTTATCAAGACTCTCATAGCCATCCATCAAAGCCGCATGGCTGTACACATACGCCGGCGTTCCGAACCTCTGTGCGATACTCTCCAGCGAAACACCCTCGCAGCAAAGCGAGCCCCTTTTATACCTAAACTCATGCATTTTTGATCCCCAGCTTCTTCTTCCACCCCCGGAGCGCCGTGGATACCCCCAATGGAGAGGTGGATCCGTAGGATTTCTTCCCGGCGATACCCTTTTCCGGTGAGAGGATCGCAAGCGCCTTCTCATTAAAAAGCATCGAGAACGCGCGAAGGTCCTTGAGCGTCAAATCCTCAATTCTAATCCCCCTCTTGATACAGTCCGCGACCAGCCTCCCCACCGTGTGATGCGCTTCTCTGAATGGGCATCCGTTCATGACGAGAAATTCCGCAAGATCTGTCGCCTGGCTGAAATCTCCATCCACCGACATGCGGATGCGCACGGGGCGGAAGCGGATTCGCTCCCATAATCCCGTCATGATCATTAAAGACGCATGGAGGGTCCCGACGGCGTCGAAGAGCGGCTCTTTATCCTCCTGCAGATCCCTGTTGTAGGAGAGCGGCAGCCCCTTCATCACCGTGAGCATTGAAACAAGCGCTCCAAGGAGCCTCCCTGCCTTTCCGCGCACCAGTTCCGCGACATCGGGATTCGCCTTCTGCGGCATGAGGGAAGAACCGGTGCAATAGGAGAGGTCGATCTCGATAAAGGAAAATTCCCTGCTCACCCACAAAACGACCTCTTCCGCCATGCGCGAGAGGTGGATACCGCACACGGCGGCGGCGGCGAGAAACTCCATAAGATAATCCCTGTCGCTCACCGCGTCCATGCTGTTCGCGGAAACAGATTCAAAACCGAGGAGTTTCGCGACGTACGCCCGGTCTATCGGCAGGCTCGTCCCCGCGACTGCGCCTGCCCCGAGCGGGAGCACGTTCACGCGCTTCAGGCAATCCTCCATCCTCGCAATGTCCCTCTCGAGCATCTCGACGTAGGCGAGAAGATGATGCGCCGCCAGCACCGGCTGGCCGTGCTGGAGGTGCGTGAAGCCCGGCATGATGAGTGCGCTATTCTTCGAGGCGACCTTCACAAGACTCCTCTGGAGTCCCCTGATTTCCGAGACAATGGCCCCGATCTCATCCCGCAGGAAGAGGCGGGTATCGAGGGCAACCTGGTCGTTCCTGCTCCTCGCGGTGTGGAGCTTGTCGGCCACGGGGCCCACAATCTTCTTGAGTCGCGTCTCGACCGCCATGTGGATATCCTCATACTCCGGGCCCGGCGCAAAAACACCCTTCTCTATCTCCGCGCGGACTTTTTGGAGTCCGCCCACTATGCGGCGAAGTTCCGATTTCGACACCAGCCCGACCTTCGAGAGCATCCGGACATGCGCGATGCTCCCCTTGATGTCGTGCGCATAAAGGCGTCGGTCAAAACCGATCGAGGCGGTGAACCGCTCCACCTCCGGCGCCATTGCCTTATCAAATCTCCCAGACCATAGTTTCTTTGTCATTATTTACCATCTCCCGCAGAACTACCGCAATCAACTCGGGTCCTTTTTCCTAAGCTGTCTCTTCTTGACCAATTCTGTAGATACAATTACTCCTCTGACTTTCTTTTCTTCATCAAATCTGATACATATTTTTTTCTCCCTGCTTCCATGGCCCTTATAGTATAGCCACTGTCCAGTCTTATCTTCATTGTCCGGAGGGCCCAGTTTCTTCAATACATAGGCTTCTTTATCGCCTACATGAACACCTTCTATTACTCCCTTAAAATTTTGCTTAACCCAAATCCAAGTCAGCCAGCCACCTACAAAACGCATTTCTAATCCCAATGAATCGTACCACCATAGCTCCATATCAGCATCTTTCCCCCCAACTCTCAATTTGCTCTCTTTTTTCCTATCGGGCATACCATATATCGCGGCCACCTGCTTCAAACGATCTCCCGGAGAAACTTTTATTTCCTGGGTGGCAGTCTGTTGTTCCTCACCGGCAGGGGTTGCTGCGATCCCATTAGTAGTTAGCACGCACAACAACATTGTGCCTATTATTATAATTCTCATATCTTTTTACTATTTCTCCAGCATCGCCGCGATCCTAAGCCTCAGGCTGTTGAGCCGGATGAAACCCGTCGCATCCGCCTGATTATACACCGTACTCGCCTCAAACGTCGCATGTTCCTGGCTGTAGAGCGAAACGGGTGACTTCCTTCCCACGACGATGCAGTTCCCCTTGTAGAGTTTGAGCCTCGCGCGGCCTGTCACGTTCTGCTGGCTCTCGTCTACGGCGGCCATGAGCATCCGCATCTCCGGAGAGTACCAGAACCCATTATAGATGAGCGAGGAGAAATAGGGGATGAGCGAATCTCTCAGGTGCATCACCTCCCGATCCATGGTGAGCGACTCGACCGCCCGGTGCGCGATATGAAGAATCGTGCCTCCGGGGGTCTCATAGACTCCGCGGCACTTGATCCCGACATAGCGATTCTCCACGATATCAATTCTGCCGATACCGTTCTTCCCCCCCAGCACGTTCAATCGCGAGAGCAGTGCCGCCGGCGTCATCTTTTTCCCATCGACTGCCACGGGCACCCCGCTCTTAAACTCCACATCGACATAGGTCGGCTTGTCCGGCGCCTTCTGGGGAGAGACGCTGAGCACGAACATATCCTCGTCGGGCTCGCGGTCCGGGTCCTCCAGGATCCCTCCCTCGAAGCTGATGTGCATGAGGTTGCGGTCGCTGCTGTACGGCTTCTCCTTCGTGACGGGGATGGGGATCCCGTGCTTCTTCGCGAAGTCGATGAGCTCGGCGCGGGAAGAGAGATTCCACTCCCGCCACGGCGCGATCACCCTGAGATCGGGTCCCAACGCGGCGAAGGTGAGTTCGAACCTCACCTGGTCGTTTCCCTTCCCCGTGGCCCCATGCGCAACGGCGCGGGCCCTCTCCTTGCGCGCGATCTCCACCTGCCGCTTGGCGATCAGGGGGCGGGCGATCGATGTGCCCATCAGATAGGTCCCCTCGTACACGGCATTCGCCTTGAGCGCGGTGAAGACGAAATCGCGCACGAACTCCTCGCGGAGATCCTCCACGTACACCTTGCTCGCGCCCGTGCGCAGCGCCTTCTCCTTTATTCCATCGAGTTCCTCGGCCTGCCCCAGATCCGCGACATAGGCGATGACCTCCATCTTCCTCTCCTCCTTGAGCCATTTGAGAATGACAGAGGTGTCAAGTCCACCTGAATATGCCAGTATCACCTTTTCCATTATATTCCTCCTCCTAGCGCGGCCTTCGGCCGCAGTGCAATAGCTATCTATCTGCGGCCGAAGGCCGCATCTACACTCCGGACGAAACATTTCTTTTTGCGACGACGTCGAACACGTCCCCGACGATGGACATTGCGCGGTCTATCTCCTGCTTCTTCACGGTCATCGCGGGCATCAGCCGGAGCACGTTGTCGCCGGTCGAATTCGTGAGCATCCCGCGTTTCAGGCACTCCGCGACAACCATCTTCCCGTCTATCGCAAGATGCATGCCGAGCATGAAGCCCTCACCGCGCACCTCCCTGACGAACGGAAAACGCGCAGACAGGCGCACCGCCTGAGTGCGGAGATAGTTCCCCAGCCGCCTCACGTTCTTGATAATACCCTCCTCCTCAATCGCTGCGAACGTCGCAATCGCGGCGGCGCACGCGAGAGGATTCCCACCGAAGGTGGACGCATGCGTGCCCGGCTGGAGAAGGTCGGCGTACCTGCTCCCCGCCACCATAGCGCCGATGGCGACTCCGCCCCCGAGCGTCTTCGCGAGCGTCATAATATCCGGTCGGATGCCATACCGTTGATAGGCAAAGTACTCACCCGTCCGCCCCATCCCTGTCTGCACCTCGTCCATGATGAGCAGGATTCCCTTCGAGTCACAGAGGCGTCTCACCGCCACAAAATATTCCGGCCGCGCGACTTTGATCCCCCCCTCTCCCTGGATCGGCTCGAGCATCACCGCGCATGTCTTCTCATTGACCGCCCTGCCCAGAGCCCCGATATCCCCGAACGGCACATGGACCACGCCGGGCAGAAGCGGGCCGAACCCCTCCTGGTATTTTTTCTGGCCTGTTGCGGTAATGGTCGCGATCGTCCGGCCGTGAAAAGATTCGAGCATGGAGACAATCTCGTACCGGCCGCGGCCATGCCCCGACTTGCGGACGAGCTTCATCGCCGCCTCATTCGCCTCCGCCCCGCTGTTGCAGAAGAAGCACTTCCCGGGGAAGGAGTGGGTGACAATAAGCTCCGCCAGCTTTCCCTGGAGCGGGTTGTAGTATATATTGGGCAAATGAATGAGCTGCTCCGCCTGCCTCTTGATCGCGCGCACGATCTTCGGATGACAGTGCCCGAGCCCGCTTACCGCGTAGCCGGGGAAAAAGTCGAGATATTTCTTGCCCTCGCTATCCCAGAGCCACGATCCCTTGCCGCGGACAATGACGAGGGGGCTCCGGCCGTACGAGGGGATCACGTAGCGTGCGTAAGACTCTATCGTTGCATCCCCGCGCGCTGTACTTGGTTTTTTACTTTTCACCCGTACCCTCCCTCTCCTGCTGATGTGAGATTCCTTGCGATTTCAGCAAGGATTCTTGCTTTTAGGTCCGTAACTCATTGTTATGCACTATTGAGAATTTTAATAAATGTGGGAGCGGCTTCCATCCGCGACAATCGGGGCAAGATGCCCCTCCCACAATTGCGAAGCCTGATTAAAATCAGGATGCTGCATCAAATTTCTCTGTGTGCTTTGTGTCCTCTGTGGCTATATCTTTTAGCTGCGGCAATCACTCTCGAACGATTTCCGTCCCGATCCCGATGTCGGTGAATATCTCGAGGAGCATCGAATGGGGCTGCCGGCCGTCGATGATATGCGTCTTCTTCACCCCCGCGCTCACGGACCTCACGGCGGCCTGGACCTTCGGGAGCATACCTTCCTTGATCACGCCCGCGGTAACCAGCATCTGAATGTCGGCCGTGCGCAGCGTGCCGATGAGTGAATTTTCTTCATCAGGATTCCTCAGTATTCCGCACACATCGGTGAGGAGAATAAGTTTCTGCGCCCTCATTGCCGCAGCCACCTCCCCCGCGACCGTATCCGCATTGATATTGTAGAGGCGCCCCTCATCATCCACTCCAAGCGGCGCAATGACGGGGATGATCTCCTTCCGGCAGAGCTCCCGCAAGACACCGGTATCGATCCTGACCACATCGCCGACAAAACCGATGTCCACCTCTTCCTTTCGCCCATCCCTCTCCACCTCGACGACGTGTTTCCGGGCGTGGATCACCATCGCTTTATCAGGGATACCGCACGCGCGCCCCCCCATCTCCTCGATCCTCGAAACGATTGCCCGGTTCACCTCGAGAATTACCTCCTCGACAATTTTCATCGTGGCGCTATCGGTCACCCGCAATCCCGCAACGAAACTGGGCGTGATCCCCTGTTCCTTGAGACGCCTGCTGATCGCACCCCCGCCCCCATGGACCACAATAGGGTGCATCCCCACACACCCCATGAAGACAACATCCCTGAGGATGCTGTCCGGGTCACCCGTCTCCATGGTGCTCCCCCCGTACTTCACCACCACGATCTTCTTTTTGAAGCTCTGTATATACGGGAGCGCCTCGATAAGGACCTCAGCCTTGCGAATCAACTTTTGCATATTCTCCTGCCTCTATTCGAACCGCTGCTCTTCTCTGGGTTGCCAACCACGCTTTTCTATTTGCTCCGCACGCCGTTACGTTCTTTTCACGCCGTTACGTTTTATTCAGTTCCACATATTGGGGAGTCAGATCACAGGTGAGAATTTTCTCTGACGCGTTCCCTCTGCGCAATACGATCTCCACCCGGACCTCCTTCCCCTCGAGGAGAGGTTTCAGCTTCGACTCCTCGACATCGCGCGGGGCTCCGTGCGAGAAGACGCATTCGCCCTGGAGCGTGAGCTCAATATCATCGATTGCGAACTCCACATCCGCCGCACCGAGTGCGGAGAGAATCCTCCCCCAGTTCGGCTCCCTGCCGTACATGGCGGTCTTGAAGAGTGATGAATTGGCAACTGCGAAACCGAGCCTTCTCGCCTCGTGAGCATCTTTCGCGCCGCGTACGGTGATTTCGATGAACTTCGAGGCGCCCTCCCCATCCCTTACAATCTGCTCCGCCAGCTGCGCGGTGATCTCACCGAGGGCGCGCGAGAAGATAACTCCCTCCCCGGAATCAGCGCGCTCTATCAACGGATTCGCCGCAAGGCCGCTCGCCAGGGCGAAAACCGAATCGTTTGTGCTTCTGTCCCCATCGATGGTGATGCAGTTAAAGCTCCTCTCCACGCTCTCGCGCAACACAATCCTCAAGCACTCCGGCGTAATCGCCGCATCGGTCGTGATAAAAGCGAGCATCGTCGCCATCTTCGGGTGGATCATCCCCGCTCCCTTGGCCATCCCCCCTATCGTCACCTCGCACCCGCCGATGCGGACGCGTGTGATCGCCTCTTTCGGGCGTGTGTCCGTGGTCAAAATCGCAAGTGCCGCGTCCCTCCCCCCGTTCGTTGAAAGGGCGCCGACGAGGTCCGGGAGGGCTTTGCGTATTTTGTCCACCGGCAACCGCGGCCCGATGCGCCCGGTAGATGCGGCGAGCACCTCGGAGGAATCGATCGAGAGCTCCCCGGCCACATCCCTGGTGATCTGCTCGGAGTCCCGGATTCCGCTCTCACCGGTTGCCGCATTCGCACAGCCGCTATTCACCACAATCGCCCTCGCCCGCCCGCTCCGCAGGCGATCCCTGCTCAGGAGAACGGGCGCGGCACAAAATCGATTCGTGGTGAATGTTCCCGCCGCGGAGGCGCTCCTCTCGCACACGAGGAGGGCGAGGTCCCTGACACCCCCCCCCTTGATGCCGCAGGAAATCCCCGCGGCCTTAAAACCCTTTGCGGCGGTCACGTGCCCGCGCGCCTGTTGTTCCGGATGAGTGTTCATAGGTAAACTCTCGTAACTACTCAGGCAGTCAGAAGTCAGGAGCCAGAATGGAAAAGCAAGAATACAGAATCCAGAATACATAATTAAGAATAACGGCATTTCAAGGAAACGTTTATCTCCTGTCTCCTAAATTCTGACTCCTGAATTCTGACTTCTGAACAGCTACTACATTCTCTACGATGCCTGCGTTGTATGGGGTAACCCGGCTTTCGAATCGTTATTTCAAACCCGCCGTCTCGGGAAATCCGCACATGAGGTTCATATTCTGCACTGCCTGCCCCGCGGCGCCTTTCATGAGGTTATCAATGGCGGAGATGACGACAATCTTGCCTGTGCGATCATCGACGACGATTGAAATATCGCAGTAGTTGAGGCCACACACATCCTTGGTGTCCGCCAGTTTCCCCTGGTCCGCAATCCTCACGAACGGGGCGTTCGCGTAGAACTCCCTGTAGAGCGCGATAATTTCCCCCGCGGCGATTTTTTTGAGCGGTGTCAGATACGCGGTGGTGAGTATCCCCCTATTCATCGGAACGAGGTGAGGGGTAAAGAGAATGATAAGCGGACTCCCCGCGACCCGTGAGAGCTCCGCCTCGATCTCAGGGGTGTGCTGGTGCTTCCCGACCTTGTACGCCCTGAAACTTTCGTTGCACTCGCCGAAACTCAGCGGCAAAGAAGCCTTTCTCCCCGCCCCCGTGACGCCCGATTTTGAATCGACGATCACCTGGTCAGGCGCGACATGATGCCCATGGAGCAGGGGCGCCAGCGCGAGAATCGCGCCAGTCGGGTAGCATCCGGGATTTGCGATGAGGCGCGCCTTCCTGATCTCCGCGGCGTGCAATTCCGGCAAACCATACACTGCCTGCGCGAGGAGATCCTGCGCCCCGTGGGGTAACCCATACCATTTTTCAAAGACCGATACATCGGAGAAACGAAAATCGGCGCTGAGATCGATAACCCTCTTGCCCGCCTTGAAAAACGGCGCGGCAAATTTCATCGAAACCCCATGCGGCAGCGAAAGAAATACAATATCAGATTCCTTGCACACCTCCTCAACATCGAGCGGCGTGCAGGGCAGGTCAACCCTTCCGCGAAAGCGTGGAAACTCATCGTGTATCTTGATCGCCGAGTCAAGCTTCGCGGTGAGGGAAGTTACACGCACATCGGGATGCCCGATGAGAATATCGAGAAGCTCGCACCCCGTATACCCTGTTGCACCCACAATAGCCACACGCATCATCATGCACCTCGCTGACAAGAATTATATAGCTGCTGTACCTGCTGTCAAATGAATAAACCGGAAACACGCATATACTATACTACATGTGAAAACGGCAGGACCATTCAGTCCTGCCGGTAGTGAGCGTTACACTTTCAACTTTAAACTTTAAACTTTCAACTGTCGTTCCTATCTCTTTGAGAATTGGAACCTCTTCCTCGCGCCAGGACGACCGTATTTTTTCCTTTCCTTCATGCGCTGGTCACGGGTGAGAAACCCCGCCCCCTTCATTACCTGGCGGACATCGTCGCCGAGCCGCGAGAGGGCCCGCGCGAGACTGTGCCTCATGGCGCCCGCCTGCCCCGACATCCCTCCCCCCGTCACCTTGGCGGCGATGTCGTACTTCTTCTCGTTGCCTGATATCACCAGAGGCTGGGAAACGACCGTCCTGAGCTGCTCCGTCCTGAAGTAATCTCCCATCGCTTTCCCGTTTACGGTAAACTGGCCGGTCCCCTCCGCGAGCCTCACCGATGCCACAGCGGTCTTTCTCCTCCCCGTTGCCCTCACGGTCGATCCTGCACCACTCATCCTGTTCTCCTTTGCAATTTTCCCTGGGTGACAACAATCACAATTTGACCGGAACCGGCCCCTGCGCCGCATGTGGGTGATTCGGACCGGCGTATACCTTGAGTTTCTTCAGCATGGCTCTCCCCAGACGACTCTTGGGCATCATTCCCGCCACGGCGTACTCAATGATTCGTGTCGGATGACGCGTGCGCATGCGGGCGACGGGCTCCACCCTCAACCCGCCCGGGTAACCGGTGTACCGGGTGTATATCTTCTGGTCGTCTTTCCTGCCTGTGAGCTTCACCTTCTCCGCGTTGATCACAATGACAAAATCACCCGTATCCACGTGCGGCGTGAAGCAAGCCTTTTCCTTACCGCGCAGAAGGTTGGTAATCTTAGTCGCCATGCGGCCGAGCACCTGGCCCTCCGCATCGAAGAGATACCACTTCGGAACGATTTCCTCTTTTTTCGCCATGTATGTTTTCACTGCTTATCCCCCACAAAGACACATACTATATCAGTTCACCCTCTTGACGTCAACGGGTAAATGCGCTGGACTATCCCCAGTTTTTTCAAATCGGGTCAAAAAGCATGATTTGACTCTGGGCCGTACTTGAGAAGTTAGTTCGTGATTTTTGCATAAATGCGCCCAAGTACGTCAGCAGTACCGAGATCCCATCTGCAAGGGCGTA
>JAPLCW010000209.1 GCA_026392015.1 Candidatus Auribacterota bacterium
AGAATTTGCTCCCGCTTTTCTTCCAAAGCCGCAATCTCTTCCATGATCACCTCCTATTGTAGGAATAATACTACAATAGAAGCTCAAAAACAAGAAATGATGCTCAATTTTTTCCCCCCCACTTTTATGTCGCAGGCCCGAATTACCCGATGCAATTGATTTCCCCAACAATTGCGTGTAGAATAGGGTCGGAAACAGACCATGAAATTGAGACATAGTGCCGCTCTCATCGTAGCGCTCAGTTTGGTCATTGTCACCGCGCTCAGCCGCACGGGCGTCTTCACGATGTATGAAGACAAGACCGTCGACTCGCGCTTCCGCTGGCGCCATGCGATGCTCGGCCCCGCGCCCGATCCGGACATCCGTATCGTCGGAATCGATGACCAGACCATTACCGCGCTGGGTGGAAGATGGCCGATCGCCTGGCAATGGCACGCCCTCCTTCTCGATGCGCTCTCGGACAAGCTTCCCGCAGTGGTGGCCTACGCGATCCTCCTCCCGTCATCCGAAGGCCAGGAGAAGCGCGATGAAGAGCGCCTCGTGAGCGCCACGGCAAAGCTCGGGGATCTGGTCTATCCGTACTACTTTGACCTCGATGACGGTGAAAAAAACTCTTCCTCTCTGATCAAACCTCCCGGAGCCGCGGAGGAGGATGCGAAGCTCCTCCAGAAGTTCGCGCTCACCGACGTCGAGGGATCTCCCGATCAACTCCCGAAAACGGTGGAGGTAACACTTCCCATCATTCCCCTCGCTGAAAGAGCGGCGCTCGGTTCGGCGAATGCTCAGGGAGATGCGGAAGACGGCGTGGTGAGGCGAATGCCGATCGTGCTGGGCTACAAGGGGAAAATCTATCCCTCTTTCGTTCTCATGACGGCGCTCCGTTACTACAATATCGACCTGGAGGATGTCCACGTCCTCCTCGGAGAGATGGTTGAATTCGACATCCCCGAAGGCCCTCACATCTCCATCCCCATCGATGCGCACGGAGACATGATCATCAACTATACGGCGCTGAACAACGAGTTTCCACACAGTGTCTTCATCCAGGTGGTTCAGTCGCTCGCCCGGCAGCAGCAGGGACTGCACGCCCCGCTGGATCTCGCGGACTTCGAGGATAAGCTCGTTCTCGTCGGGGTGACGGCCACCGGGGTTATCGAATCGTACATGAAACCGACACCCCTCGCTCCGGAGAGCCCCATTCTCACAGCCTACGCAAATGCGCTCTCGACGATACTCTCCGGCACATTCCCCGGGGTCCCCGGGCCTTACTCGACCTTGCTCCTCCTGCTTCTCATCGGGGTAATAGTCGCCGTCATCACCGCATCCCTTCGCGCCGCGACCAGCCTCCTGATCTCGGTCCTTTGCCTGTGCGCCTTCTGCGCCCTATCCTACCTTCTCTTTTTCACATCGATGCTCCTCATCCCCATGGTGTCCGGATCCCTCATGGTTGTCTTCGTATTCACACTGATCACCTCATACCGCTATGCCACCGAGGAGAGGCAGCGGAAGTTCTATAGAGGCGTTCTGGGCAAATACCTGTCGCGCAATGTAATGGAATCGATCCTGAGAAACCCCGGCGAGCTCAAGCTGGGAGGGGCGCGCAAGGAACTGACTGTCCTCTTCACCGACATAAAGGGTTTCACCAAATTCTGCGAAAAGCGCACACCCGAGGAGGTGCCCCTGAGGCTCAACGAGCTGCACGACAAGATGACGCAGGTAGTCTGGAAGTACGACGGAACGCTCAACAAATACATGGGTGACGGCATGATGGCGTTCTGGGGCGCTCCACTCCCTCAGGAAGACCATGCGCAGCGGGCCGTGCTCGCGGCGATCGAGATGACGGAGGAACTCAAGCGCCTTCACGAATCATGGGAAATGCGCGGCGTCGAATGCCTCTCCCTCGGGATAGGGGTCAACACCGGACCCATGATCGTAGGAAACATGGGCTCGACGGATTTCTGGGACTACACGGTTCTGGGAGATGATGTGAATCTTGCCTCGCGCCTCGAGGGGCTCACTAGAACCTACGGGGTGAATGTGATACTATCGGAGTTCACATACCGGTTGGTGAGCGACATCGTGGAGGCGCGCCTGATCGGAGAGGTAACCGTCAAGGGGAAGGAAAAACCGGTGGTGATCTACGAACTGGTCGGGAGGAAACCACCGCGCTGATACGCCGCCCCACTTTCCCCTGAATCATTCGTGAACAAAGAATGGATAACCGCGGATTACGCGGATTTTGAAAAGAGGTATAACCACTGAGGACACTGAAAACACTGAGGCAATTTATTGATTCTCAGTGCCTTCAGTGATCTCAGTGGGGAAGAGGCTCTCACCGCGGATTTGGCGGATTATAAAAGAGAATGCGATATCAAAACCACGGATGAACACGACAAGCTTGTGGCCTTTGGTTTTATGCTGTTGTTTTAATCCGTGTGTATCTGTCCTAATGGTGGTTATAGTGACTCTTTTATCCGTCCAATCCGCAGTTTAAAAAAGTTATCAGTTGGTGCATAGATCAGGCCATGGATATCGATACTGCCGCCATCAAGGACAAAATCGCCGAGCTCGGAGCGATCCAGGAGCAACTCCACCTTGCCACGCACAAGATCGCCAACCTCTCGGCGCTGGTCGAGATCAGCAAGATCATTAACTCCACGCTTGATCTCGATACTCTCCTCAACATGATCATGGAGATCATCAAACAGGTCCTGAGCGCGGAGAGCGGCTCTCTCATGCTCATTGATCAGCGCGGCGACGAGCTCCTCTATCGTGTAGCGCTCGGAGAAAAGGGCAAGCACCCCACGGAGAAATTTCGCCAGAAGATGAGCAAGGGGATCGCAGGCTGGGTCGCAACGCACGGCGAGCCCCTCCTCGTGCCCGACGTGAGCCAGGACAAGCGTTTCGACCCGACGACCGACGAGATGTTGAAGCACACGACCCGCTCCATCCTCTGCGTCCCTCTTCAGTCGCAGGGCAAGATAATCGGCGTGCTCGAGGCCATCAATTCAAAAAGCCCTGCGGGATTCAGCCAGGACGACCTCGCACTGTTCACCGCGTTCGCAAGCCAGGCCGCCGTCGCGCTCGAGAGTGCGCGAATGCATGCGAGACTGCTGGAGAAGCAGCGCGTGGAGCAAGAGCTCGAGATCGCGCACAGGATTCAGCAAAACTTCCTGCCCTCTTCATTTCCAAAAGTTCCCGGTGTAAAACTCTATGCATCCACTCTGCCCGCGTGGGAAACGGGGGGTGATTTCTTTGACGTGGTGGAACTGGGCCAGGGCCGCGTCGGGGCCGTCATCGGCGATGTCTCGGGAAAGGGCGTGCCCGCAGCCCTCTACATGGTGAAGGCGCTGAGCGAATTCCGTTTTCACGCACCGAGCGCTCCGGGAGCCGACAAGCTCCTCGATGCGCTCAACGAGGGCCTCTTCGAGCATGGGACGAGCGGGATGTTCGTCACGGTTCTTTACCTGATCGTGGACGTTGGGGCCGGTGCTATCTCCTACGCAAGCGCGGGCCATCCCCCGATCATCGCGAAGCGCGCCGGAGCGGCCGGCATCGAGCTCCTCGGTCAGGCTACCGGCATTCCTCTCGGCATTGCGCGAGAGACGCGCTATACCATGCATACCGAGCCTGCAGGGAAAGGAGATATGTATTTTCTCTATACAGACGGGGTAGTCGAGGCCAGAAACAGGAAAGGCGAAGAGTTCGGCATGGCGCGGTTGAAACGCGCCCTCTCCCGCAAGATCAGCGGACCGGAGGCGGCGGTGAAGACTCTCATGCGCAGGATTTCGGGCTTTTCGAAGGAGGTCCCGCGCCACGACGACCTTACCGCAATGGCAATTAAGATCGGATAAATCATGATTATACAACGCAAACCAGAGGATACCATCACCATCGTCGTACCAAGCAACCCAAAGTACCTGCGCGCGGTGCGCTCTCTCGTGGACGAGGTGACGTATGAAATGGGGTTTTCCGTAAAATCCCGGAGCGAGGTGATCCAGGCCATCGACGAGGCATGCACCAATATTATTAAACACAGCTATGACGGCAACTTTAAGAAGAAGATCATCATCACGCTCCAGGATCACAACAATCGCCTCGAGGTGATGGTAAAAGACTTCGGGAAGAAGGTTCATCCCGCGCGCATACGGCACAGGGAGCTTTATGATATAAAACCCGGAGGGCTGGGAGTATATCTTATAAAGCAGTATATGGATGTGGTCTGGTACGACATCAGCCCCCGGGTAGGGACAGAGCTAAAGATGGTCAAATACCTCAAAAAACCAAAGCGCCACCACTGACTTTCTCGCCCACAAAATACCTCCTTAGCCAAGACTTGCAGCCGGCCCTTAAGGGCCGGCTATGCTGTGAATAACTTTTATCCACCGGGCGCGAAACACCCGGCAATCGTAGCCGAGACTTAAGTCTCGGCTACGGTCGAACCACTGCTGGCAGCAAACTTCCACCTCTATCGAGAGGCCTGTGTCTCAAGCGCGACGAAGGGCAGATTGTCCCAATTCCGATGGCCAATATCCCCCTCTGCACGGACTTTTCAACGCGAGGCGACGCATACAGGCTGAGTCGCACGGAACATCCTACGTCAAATTATCATAAAGGCGTCTACTCACCGCCCCGGACGGCCCTGACATAGTTGCTAGTACCCTTACTGGTGCTGGGTGCGTCGCCGGAGTCGAATCGCGCGGGCAACGCATCACCGGTAGAGTCCGGCCGCGTGGTAGAGGACCAATACCAGCCTGACTGCGTGTTAAGAAAATACGGCTCATGACACTTTTTTGTGAAGAATTTGCACGGAGTTAGCGAGACTGCATTTATGAAGCCCGACGTATCCTACTGGCTGGCTTGAGCTTGAGCCTTCAAGGGCTCCGCTCAATCCAGCCGGACAGGTCAAAAAGGTAGT
>JAPLCW010000058.1 GCA_026392015.1 Candidatus Auribacterota bacterium
ATCTTATACTTCTCCTCCGGACTAAACTTCCTCTTTTCCATCTCTCCGCCTCCTTTCTATGCTAAAATCTTACCATCCATGGAGGCGAGATTCATACAAATCAAGAACCCGAAAAAGTCCAATTTAGTCTAAACCATTACACTTTTTTTATGAAATTATTATGCCAACACCGACCTAAAGACTCGAAAAATCTCGCGCGCATCACCTCCTTCCAAAATCCCAGACCCATGTACTTTTACTTTTCATCATTCCTGTCTACCCGCTATAACAAAACCTTCGCCGGCAAAACATCAGATCTCATCCCTTATCTGGGCTATAAGCTTTGTCCAGACGGTTCCATCGGGCTCCGGCTTAAAGAGCAAGGATCTTCTCCTGAGAAAATCCGGAGCTATTTCCTCCGATGGGAGGGTGCGATGAGGACACCGCACTCTCCAACCAGCGACAGGCTAACCCGGCAGGCTGAACGTGCCCAAGCGATCAGTCAGGCTACGGCAATATTACAAAGATAACGTGTTACTCGCACACGCAAAACCGGTTATACGGCCCCTCCGTGCCGCAGGATAAATGAGTATCGCCGTTCACACGACTATCACATTCATTATATTGCGCCCAATAACAGGGTTGAAAGCTCTGATTCTGAACCGCACAATTTCCGGCACTGGGATAAAAATGCTTACATATTTCACAACTGTCACCGCCATTCCACTGCCTTGAAGCACAAACAAGCCCTACCGATACGCACTTATCTGTGCAATCAACTTGCTCCCCAGTTTGGAACCAACATCCGCTCCCACCCAATCCGTCCGCGGTCCAATAGCCAGCCTTCGCCGCGCATGGGGTCGGACCCCAAGGTATTGGTGTTACTGTTGGCGTCTGAGTTGGTGTTGGTGTCGGCATGAGCAGTGCGGTTCCCGTCTGCACTCCCCATCTTCCCGACTGCGTGCAGAAAAACTTCACGCCTGACTCCACATTGTCAGCCGTGGCGGGGCACTGCTCGTACAAGGATTTGAGCGTATCCCCGATCTCCTTTGTCGTCTTCATCGTCGAGCCGGGAGCCGCGATTGGCTCTTGGAAACCGGTCTGCGCCGTGAGCGCAGTGCCGCTCGTCAGGTAGTCATACAGGTTCTGGAGCGTGTACATCCCGCTCCCCGCTGAGGGGGCGCCGGGGGAGTCAATGCTCCCGGCGATGGCCATCCCCGCCATGCATGCCGCGAATATCACACTTATCATTACAGTCATCAACCTTTTCATCTTTCCACCTTCCTTTCATTATGCACTGCTTGCCTGTTTTTCACTCATGTCCAGATTGTTAGTGATTATGCGATTCTTTATTCATTATCTGGAAACTAGTGCCCGTTTATATGAACCCAGGATCATTGCCCGCCGAATGGCCGGGCCACCCTGAGACAAAACGAAATGGAATCAGCTCATCGCGTCACCTCCTTTTCCAGACTAATCCATCGGGATTTCATCCGAATCCATCCGTCGGATGAAATTGAAGTTACTCCGGCTTAAAGAGCCAGGATCTTCTCCAGAGAAGATTCGGAGTTATCGCCGCAGGTGGGAAAGCGCACAGCGCTCGCCCACCTGCGGATGATCAAACGGTGAGGGGTGCGGCAGGGCCACGGTCACGTGCTAGATGCGGCGGCATACACATTGGCGGCGCCCGTTGACGTAGTTGGTTGTGTAACCACACGAGCCTGGTGTCCGGTCCCCGTAATGACAGTTGCCGTCATCCCGATTCAACCAAGGATAATAGTTATTCGTGCCGACAGTCTTGCACGTCGTGCCCGCTATCCCCCATAGGTTACGAAAGTAAACGCATACTGTGCAGGTGCTGCTGTCATCCCAGTTTCGGGGGTCGCATTCCAATCCACTTATGGCCGAGCAGGTGGCGGTGCACGAAAGGTCACTCGACGGGCTGAACCAACACCCGGATCCCGAGAGACCGCCTCCTAGCAACGACCAGTAACCGCCCTTCGCTGTACACTCAACCGAATCCCATACTGGTGTGGGGGTTGGGGATGGGGTGTTGGTTGGGGTTATGGTTGGGGTTGGCTGCATTAACCCGGTACCTGTCTGCACTCCCCAGCTTCCCGGCTGCGTACAGAAGAATGGCTTGCCCGATTCCACATTTGCGGCAGTCGTGGTTGCGCACAGGTCAAACTTGGCCTTAATGTTATCACCGATCTCCTTTGTGCTCTTCATAGTCGAGCCGGGGCTTGACGTGGGCTCTTGGAAGCTACTCTGAACGGTGAGCGCCGTGCCGCTCGTCAGGTAGTCATACAAGTTTTGGAGCGTGTACATCCCGCTCCCCGCTGACGGGGCTCCCGGAGAGTCAAGACTCCCGGCAATGACCGTATAAGACAGGCATACCACGAACAACAAACTCAGAGCCACTGTGATTAACTTTTTCATTTTGGTACCAATCCTTTCTTGATTCATCTTGAAATCGATAATGGCGCGATTGCCACGTCCCGCTCAGCGGGACTGCAGCACTCGCAATGCAAAAGGATCAAATACCTACCGGCGGGGCGCGAATGGGAGTAAGTGTGGCAAGACTGCGTATATAAACCGGCGTATCGCAACACCGGATATGCGTACAAAAATCATCTCTTACAACTTTGAACAGACATACAGTGCAGACATCTTTGTTATATCTTTCATGGGTGATATTCAGGCCTGTCACGGGAACAGAACCGCCGCATATTTCTGAATTATCAGGGCCTCTGGCCAGTCTACCTTCCGATTCCTGCCCGATGTCTCCCCATGGCCCAGGATCGGCCTTCGCCAGATAACTTACTCTCCCGCCGGGCCCGAAATGCATCCACCCTATATTCTCTCCCCACGCATAACCATAAAACTGGCCGGTCTTATCAAGATACACGCGCGAATGACCGGTGCGGAAGTTAATCCAGCCTGTAACTTCCGAACACGCATAGCCAGACAGATTTCCCTTGCCATCGTTGTTGACTCCCCAGTCATAGGCACCCCGGTTGGAGTAGCGCATCCCATCCAGAGGACGCCCCTCCCCGAGGCATACCCAGCCGCAGTTCTCAAGCCAGACCCAGCCCGCCAGCATATTTGAGCCGATCTTCAAGTC
Source organism: Candidatus Auribacterota bacterium (assembly GCA_026392015.1). Taxonomy (GTDB): domain Bacteria; phylum Auribacterota; class Tritonobacteria; order UBA1439; family UBA1439; genus JAPLCW01. The sequence goes on from JAPLCW010000058.1 coordinate 3,104, forward strand.
GCCGTATGTCGCCCTGAGATTGATCCAGCCTGCATTCTCCCCCCAGACCAAGTCGCAGCCTGTAATGATTCTGCCGATCTTCGCCGGGGTCACGCTTGGTTGCTGGAGTTCGGTGTTTTTTCCCAAGTTGGAGAGGAATGGGAAATTATAGCATTGAGGAAAAGAAGCATTGACGGGTAAGGCATTGGCAACGGAGGCTGCGAAGAGCGCCAAGGCAAAGATAATTAGGGTCTCCTGAAAAAGTATTTTTCGGATTGTATACGCGAGAGCACTGGCTATTGCATCCCCCTTCATACTTGAAAGAGACTTTTCCTCCCGCCCCTGGTCAGATTTTCTTCGCCGCCGTGGCCAGATTCAT
>JAPLCW010000183.1 GCA_026392015.1 Candidatus Auribacterota bacterium
AATTAGGTCTCCTGTGACAAAACTTTATCTGAAGAGCGAAACAAAGGGGCTCTACGAATGGTTTTTACCCGAAGGAGTAAACCTAACAAACCTATAGAAGAATTGTAGTATATCCTACTCATGTAATAATACCTGTCGCAACGTACTTTTTGCACCAAACCATGATTCTTCTATGCCTGTTGAAACAAAGCTTTTCCTGAAGAGCAAATCTATGAGGCCTTATGCGATGGTCTTGATCCGAGGAAAAAACCACAAGCCTTTGTGAACGGTCATAGTATAACCCTACTCCGGCATGCTGAGCACCATAGTGCATTTTATGCACCAATTTGTACATTTAATATATGATTCAGATATACACAAGAAAGCGGGAGAATAGATGCACTTAATTTGAATGATTTTCGAATTACTAGAATTCTTATATGTTGCTATGGAATATGTTATGTGCTTTGAAAAATTATGTATTCTTATATAGTCCTCTGTAGTATTTTCCGCCGTTTAAATATAAATAAGACTTTGGCCACATTTTGATGTGGTGCAAAAAGGGGCACTTCGGCTATTGACATACAGTTTCAATGAAGTCCTTTTATGCGAAGATGGATTAATTAGATTGTGAATAAACAGAACAGCGAGGAGTGCTTCAACTGTACGTGGCATACAATTATTCCATATTGTGGGGGCGCGATCCTTCGGCAAGCTCAGGACAAGTTTTATCGCGCCCGGGTTCGATAAATCTCCCTCCTATAAATCAACGCCACCCGAATTGAGCTACTATTGAATAGCGTTGACGTATCGGAGAATAATTTATTGCAGGATGACGGGCAAAATAGAAACTTTTGCACCAGATATCGAATAGCGAAATGGGGAAGTCTTTGTGAAGAATTTAGAGACATTATAATGACCGCGAGAAATTACTGACTATCGCGCCTGCGAACTCGCTGCACTTTACCTCGCGGGCGCCTCGCATCTGGCGGGCAAGATCATAGGTGACGACTTTGGAAAGGATGGTTTCGCGGATAGCCTTCATTATCAGATTCGCTGCTTCAATCCAGCCTATATGCTCGAGCAGCATGACCCCCGAAAGAATGAGTGAACCGGGATTCACCCTGTCTTTTCCGGCGTGCTTCGGCGCACTCCCGTGCGTCGCCTCAAATACCGCGACCCTGTCCCCGATATTGGCGCCTGGGGCCATCCCCAAGCCTCCTACTTGTGCGGCGCACGCGTCGGAGAGGTAGTCTCCGTTCAGATTGGTCGTGGCGATGACGTCATACTCTTCCGGTCTGAGGAGGAGTTGCTGGAACATGGAATCGGCGATGCGGTCCTTCATGACGACCCTGCCCTCTTTATCTTCCCCTTCCCCCACAACCAGTCCCCCGAATTCTTGAGCCACTTCGTAACCCCACTCCCGGAAAGCGCCTTCGGTCCACTTCATTATATTACCCTTATGGACAAGCGTGACGCTCTTCCTCCTGTTCGCGATGGCGTAGCGGACTGCCATGCGCACAAGCCTCTTGCTCCCGTGCTCCGAGATAGGCTTTATGCCTATCCCGCTTCCCGGATTGATCGAGATATTGAACTTGCGCTTAATGAACTGTGTTACTTCCTCGGCGCCCTCGCTACCGGCCTGCCATTCTATTCCCGCGTATACGTCCTCCGTATTCTCGCGGAAGATGACCAGATCCACCCTTTCAGGATGCTTCACGGGCGAGGGCACACCGTTGAAGTAGCGCACGGGGCGCACGCATGCGTAAAGGTCAAGTTTCTGCCGGAGTGTCACATTGAGAGAACGATGGCCGCCGCTTATCGGAGTGGTGAGCGGGCCCTTGATCGCAACGAGATGCTCCTCGATCCCTTCCAGGGTCTCTTCGGGCAGAAGAACCCCTTCCCCGAATTTCCCTTCCGCCTTCTCACCTGCGTAAAGCTCTTTCCACCCGATTGCCCGCTCGCCCCGATATGCACTCTGCACGGCGCCATCAATGACGCTTCGCGCTGCCCGCCACACCTCGGGGCCGACGCCATCCCCCTCGATAAACGGGATGACCGGGTGATCGGTGACACACAGCGATCCGTTCGGCTTGAGAGATATTTTTTCTGGCATGGCAATACCTTCACACATGCGAGAGTCGTGTGCTACGCCTCGCAGGTGGAACTGTAATGGGTCTGTTATGGGGTGAGAGATACACCCCCACCCCCACCCTTCCTTCGACAGGCTCAGGACAGGCTCCCCTTCGGAGGGGGAGGGGATATGATTCTAGACCCCACCGAAAGTGACCCATTACGCGGAACTACAATTTGCTCTTGATAAAACCCTCGATCCTGTCCATCCCCTTCTCCAGATTCTCCATGGATGTAGCGAAGGAGAGGCGGATATTATAGTCGGATCCGAACGTCCTGCCGGCGACCACGGCCACGAGCACTTTCTCGAGGAGCTGTATCGAAAACTCGTCTGACTTCATGTTGAGGCCAGAAATGTCGGGAAACGCGTAAAAAGCCCCACGGGGAGAGAAACACGAGACTCCCGGAAGCGCAGACAGGCGCTTGTGAAGGTAATCCCGCCGCTTTAGGAACTCCCGGGCCATCATCGCCGTGAATCCCTGATCGCCGTTCAACGCCTCGAGGGCGGCCGCCTGTGCGATCGAGGTGGGATTGGAGGTGCTGTGGCTCTGGATGCGCGTAGCCAGTTTTGCAATTTCCTGAGCGGCAGCGAGATACCCTATCCGCCAGCCGGTCATCGAGTAGGACTTTGAGACGCCGTTGATCAGGATGGTGAGCTCTCTGATATCCTTGCCGAGGGAGGCGATACTCGTGTGCTCCGCAGGAGGGTAGATGATTTTCTCGTAAATCTCGTCTGAGATGACGAAGAGACCATGCTCGATCGCGACCGCTGCAACCGCTTCAAGCTCCTCACGGCTCGCGACCCACCCGGTGGGGTTGTTTGGGCTGTTGAGGATAATGGCCTTTGTGCGCCGCGAGACGGCGCTTCGCAGTCTGCCGGCGTCGATCCTGTAGCCATCTTCCGGGCTCGTGCTCACAAAGACCGGCGTTCCGCCCGCCATGATTACCTGAGCGGGATAGGTAACCCAGTAAGGAGAAAAGATGATGAACTCATCGCCCGGATTACAGAGTACCATCGCCGTGTTATAGAGGGAGTGCTTGGCGCCGCAGGAGATGACGATCTGTTCGGGGGTGTAGCGAACTCCGTTGTCTCGCTCGAGCTTGGCCGCAACCGCTTCCCGGAGCGCACGGTCACCCTCGGGAGGGGTGTACTTCGTGTAGCCGCGCGAGAGTGCCTTCCGCGCCGCCTCCTTCACGCTCTCCGGAGTGTCGAAATCAGGCTCCCCGGCACCGAATCCGATCACGTCCTTCCCCGCAGCGCGTAACGCTTTCGCCCTGCTGTCAATCGCCAGTGTCTGGGACGGTTCAATGGCGCTAATGAGTTTCGAAAACGGTGCTGACTCCATTCATATTCATCCTTATTTTATCTTCCGCAGCTATCCGCGGTGAGTAGCGAGTCTGGGTTCACCAGACTCTATTCTTTCTTTTAATCCCTGGCTACCAACTACTGACTACTAGCTACCTCCCCCCGCCTTCCTCCGAGGAATCATTCTTCTGTACTTTCACTCCCTCAACTTTGAACCGCCGTGGAGATATTCATCGATGATCGGGCCTACCTCGTTCTCTTCGAACCGGATAATTCCCATCTCCCGCATGGCGTTTTCTACGGAATCGGATGCGTGCGCCGCATTGACCATGACATCCGTTCCGAACTCTTTCCGCACGGTCGCAGCCTCGGCCTTGCTCGGATCCGTCGCGCCGATGATGGCGCGTATCTTACTCACCGCATCCTCTCCCTGGTACACAAGCGCAAGGCAGCGGACAAGCCCCGGGGCGATCCTCTCCGCCGAGCCAACGTTCGTCCTGTCTCTCCCCGACATAAATTGCACAAGCTGGTTGAACTGATTTTCCGCAACAAGCGTGTTCAGCTTTTCGCCCAGTTCATCCGCCGTTCCCTTCGGCAAGGATAAGCTGAACTCCCTTTCGAGAGCCAGCTTTGCGCGGCTGGTCACAGCCCCCTTGAACTTCGCGATGAGCACCTTCTTCACGGGACCATAGAACTCTTCGGCCTGCGCCACGCTCATCTGCAGCACCTTCACCGCAATGATATAGAGATCCGCCTTAGAGAAGATATCAATGACATTCCCCGCGCGGATGCTCTTCGAACTGAATATGTCCGGCTTTATCAGCACGGCGGTCTCCTCGCGCTTCTTCCCCTCCGGCCACGGAATCACCTCCCTGAGCAATCCCCCGTCACTCTTCGCATAGCGCGCCCATACCCTCAGTGCCGGATCTGCTTCTTCACCGGCGGGGATCACGATGACCGCCGGCTCAAAGTATTTCACATTTCCGTCTGCATCCCTGATGCAATCGCCGTAGGTGTCGCGGATAGTCTCTCCCGAGAGGCTGGAGCGCGTGATATGTCCCGCCACGTGCTCGACGAGCTGGTGGATGGCATCCTCTCCGCGAAAAAGAAGAAACATCACCCTGCGCCTGGCCCCCGTCGCGTCCGGCGCGTAGTTCTCTTGAATGTACTCCTTGAGAAGCTTCCGAATCTGCCAGTTTTGCTTCGACCTCTCGATGGGTATTGTCTCAATTAAATCATGCACCATCTCATGAGAAGGCGCGTACATCCTGGCGGCAACGAGTTCGAGATTGCTGCGGGATAGGAGCCTTCCGATCACCCCCCCCGTTCGGGATTTCCGAATTGTGTACGGGTTGATCACCACGAAGCCGAGTTCCTCTGCCATTGTTTACTCCAGTCCAAAGCCAAAAGCGGGTGGCGCGGAAAAGCGCCACCGGTCCGCACCGGCAATTTCAACAACAGTATTGCGGGATGCCTCAATTACGGTGGGTTAAACCATGAACTGCCGCCGGCCGGCCAGCGCCACGCAGGAATCTCACGCATTACATCCGATCAATTCATGTAATTCGTGATTACATCAAAATATCCCCGCCCCATGATTGACCCGTTACCATACTGCGTGCGACTTCCACCGTCGCAGTTCGATCCGTAGTAGGGAACAAGCAGAATGATATTACTCATCCTGCTTGTTCCCTACATTCATCCACACCAGATCAGGCCTTGCCCGTGATCTTAAACATGCCTGTCCCGCAATCCGGACACTTGCCCTTGAGCGCCTTCTTCTGGTTCTTCAGGATAACCTCCTCCGGAGAAACCATCTCTTTCTTCCCCTTGCATTTGACGCAGTAGCCCTCTGCCATTGTATACCTCCCTGTTGTAGGTGATGAATATTAAAATCCACTGATTATCAATAAGAAATGACAAAATTCAAATTACAAAACATTATATCATTTGTCATTCCCTTCCAGTTATAAAACACTATTTTTATTCGAGCTCCTTCGTAATGTCAAGGAGAATCCCCTCTTTTTTCACACCGAGCGTAAGAAAGCTGATTTTCTCCACATCACCGGTGAGCCCGAAGGTAATCAGGCCGTCTTCCCAGACCGGCGGTTTCCCATCGCGAGTAAACCAGAACCTCTTCTCATCCTGCTTATAGATCTGTGCATGCAGCACCTTCTCAAAATCATCGGCGTCCGAGTCGATCGAAAGATCCTGCGCGAAGTCTCCCTCATACCTCTCCATATCGATCGTAATCTTGCAGACGCTTCGGTTCAGGGAGTCGATCACCATGGCAATCCCCTTCTGGGGATATTCGACGAGAGAGAGGTTCTGTCCTCTGAGTTCGCGGGCCTTCTCGGGTTTGCCGAGGATCCGGTACGCCTCATCCGCGTGCGTCCCCAGGCCGATCCCCGCTACGGTGAACGCCTTCATATCCACCATGATATTTTGGAACTCCTTGTATGTGACGGACAACGGCCATCCAGTCCTCTCGAAGTCCAGCAGCAACGCGACCCCCGGATCGGGGGCCCTGCCGTCTCTGCTCATATAAAGGGTGTCCTCTTTCTGCCGGAAGATGTATTTTGCCGCTCTCTTCTTGTATGAATCCAATGTCTCGGCAAGAGTGAAGGGGGTCGAGTAGAGCCTCGAGCAGTCCCTCGTTAACACCTCTATTTTCTTTACCCGCCCCATTTCTCCCCACGGAACAGGCCTTGCCTTTTCCTCCGGCCTTTTGCAGCCCCCCGGCGCGTTTTTCGCCATGGTGAGCCTGATCCCATATCCAGGATAACCAAGCACAATGCTTTCCCTTGTCTCACGCCACTTCCTCGTCACCCCCAGGAGCCTCTGGACCTGTTTCGCAGAATCTCCCACCTGTACCCCCGCTGAGCTCATCTGCGCAAAATTGACTTCCACGTTTGAACTTGTGTTAAAAACAATGGAGAACAGGCGATCATCTTCATCAAATGTGAGGACAACCTTCTCCGCACTAAGGGGCTGACCGGCCCTGTAAGCGCAGATCTTCGACGCCCCCTCTATGTATATCCGGTCAAGGAGGTACTCGCGGAATGCCTGTTTCCTCTGTGTGAGGGAGAGCGGCTGGAGGAAACCGCCATCAAAAAATTGTGCGTCGATGCGGATGGTGAGAATTTTTAAACTGCGCTTGTCCGCATCTATCTTCACGCCTTCCCTGTCCCATGCGGAGATGTACCTGCCGCCGTGTTCGCTGAAGGCAGCGGGAGGCCCCAGCACATCCGAGGCGCGGCTTGCCAGGCTGCCGAGACAAATCCCTCCCACGCAGAACCGGTCGATATCGATCTGTAGATTCTCCTCCCATGCGAATGTTATCTTGATGAGCCAGCCCTCAGGGCTGAATGAGAGCACCGCCATTTCCCGGAGCGGGCTCTGTTCATCCTTTTTCAGGGCAAGAAAACCCTTCGCATCCTTATATACCTGGGTCGCATGTCTTCTCAGCAGCGTCACCTCCCTCACCTGGAGAGGAATCCCCTGTGCAAACGATCCCTGCGCTGCATCGTAGGGTGGTGAAGGTGAAACAAAAACCCCAATACTGACGATGCGCATCTCCTGTGCCTCAAAAGTTATCCTGATTCCTTTTGTGAAGTAGGCAAATATGATCTTGTCAGACAACTTTTCGGACGGTCTCTTCTCAACAATTCCGCCCTTCTCCTCCGCCCGCTTCTCTTTCCCTTCCTCCGAGCCGGAGATTCTCTGTTCCTCATCGGGTTTGCCGAGCGCGCGCAGCACCTCCTCCGAGGAGGATGCCAGGCCGATCCCATCCAGCGTGAACCGCTCGAGATCAATCCTGTTTCCCGGCGCCGGCGTCCCGGCGGAGAGAGAGGCGGCGAGAAACCATAAAGAAACAATAAGTAGAACTGTTTTCACATTCACCCGGCACACACCATGTCGTGAAACATTACGCTATCAATCCTTTCTCTTGAAAGCAAGGGAAAAGCTGTTCTGGACTTTCCCCGTTTTTTCTAAAAAGCTTAATAGCTCACCGCAGAGACGCAGAGCACACAAAGAGCGATCGCAGAGAAATAAGCCTGATTCTCTGTGTGATGTATCATCTCTGCATTCTCCGCGTCTCCACGGTAAAATATATAATCCGCTCATTTCCCAAACGTGGAGTACTACAGATGCTAAAGTTTGTATCTGACTGATAATTAGTCACTAATGAATTTAATGCTCAATATTTTAAGGAATGTCCTAACCTGATCTATTCACCAACTTTTAATATTTTAACCGCGGATTACACGGATTACGCTGATTCGCATTGTTTAATCCGCCCAATCCGCGCAATCTGCGGTTTCATATGTTTGGCCGTTAAAATTGCTCTTTTCTTCGTCTGATGAATAATCCAGGTTAACCTGGATTATTCACCAACTATTAATGTTTTAACCGCGGATTATGCTGATTATGCAGATTTGCATTGTGTAATCCGCCTAATCCGCAGAATCCGCGGTTGCATATGTCAGGCTGTTTAAATCGCTCTTTTATTCGTCTGATGAATAATCCAGGCTAAAAAGCTGTCGCGCGCAGGGAGTACCCGCAATCTGCGAATTCTGCGTTCATCTGCGTCCTAATTATCCGACGTGCACGGGGAATGCGCTCCTCCGCCCCCAAAGTTCCCCCTCATCGGAAATGCGCTCCGGAGAACCATCCCACCAACAAGATTAAAGGCGAGAGGAGGCCGCATACGACCGCGGCTCTCAGGGCGCGCGCGCCCTTTGCCGTGGAAGACCGGGCCGAAAGCAGAATTGCAAGAGATACAGAGCTCAGAATACCGTTTACACACGCAACGGAGGAATTCCAGAACCGATATCCATCTCTATAGCGTAACTCCCCGGTCCCCTTGAGCACATCGGCTGCAATCGTCGGGGTTCCCCGTTCAACGATGTAGACATTAAGCGCCGCAAGCAGGACCACAATTGCAAAAGCCCACCAGAGTTTGTACGCGCAACTCCCCTCGGAGCGCGGGCCTCCCGCTCCCAAACCACGGCCAGACGCCTCCCAGGGGCGCAGTACGAATGCGACCATTCCCTGCCCGACAACCGCCGCCTTGGCATTGAGAAGGACGTCGTTGAAATCGTATATCCGCTCGGGGAGAATCCCCTGAATTAATTCGTCCGCCAGTCCCAACTCCATGGTTACCACAACGGCCCAGATACAGAGCCCCCACCCTTCGGTCCCATCCGACATCGCCCAGAAGACCATCATACTCAGGAGCGCATATTCGGCGAGATGAACCCTCTCAATCGGCTCCCGTATCGACAAGAATATTCGTGTGCAGACGAGAATAAAGAGAACGAAAGCGCTGTATACGCTAAGCCTTTTCTCCCTCTTTACGCCAACGATATAGGAGACGAGCACCGCGCAGAATACCGCTCCGATCGCAATTGGAACGGCGCTGCCCGTCGCAGATCCCCCCTCCGTGAGCAGGTTCCACACCCCGCGTAAAAAAGGAAGGGAGGAGGCGTAGCAGCCAATGATCAACCACCGCCAGCGATTATTCATAAAGAAAGTAGCTATAAGGAAGCAGCTAGTAGCTAGTAGCTAGTAGTTAGTAGCTAGGGATAAACGTAACCTGTAAATTTTCCCCATTCCCTAGCTGCTAGCTATTAATTACCTGCTTTCGGCTACCGTTGCTGCATTTTTCCCTAACTACTAGCTACTAACTACTGTCTTCCGGTTACTAACTACTGTTTTAACTACTTGCTCCATGCCGATCTCCAGCAGGCAACGCCTCACCGCGCATGTGCGCGCAGTCTCCTCTCCGCACGGCGCGCAGGGCATCGCATGCCTCACCACCGTAACCCGTTCCCCTCTCGGCGCCCATACAACCGGATCCGTGGGGCCGAAGATCACTGTTGTCGGCGCCCCGGTCAGCGCAGCGAGATGAGACACACCGCTATCGTTTCCGACGTACCCGTCACACCGGCTGAGGAGCGCAGCCAGCCTCAGCAAATCAAGGTTCGCCAGCGTTCGCACTCCCTCGCGCATCCGTACGGGTATGGTATTCTCCGCCTCTCCCGATACCGCAATGACCGCCATTCCGGCGGACACGAGACTCGCCGCGAGCTGGTCAAACCTGTCGGCAGGCCAATTCTTCCACTCTGCACCACTGCCCACATGAACGGCGATCACCTTCTGCCCGGGAAACCCTTGATCCTGCCAGTAACGACACGCCCACCCCATCGCAGAATCGGAACTCGGGAGGCGCGTGGGGCCGGGTTCTGACAGGCCGAGGGAACGAATCTGAGAAATAATGTGCTCGCCTACTGAGTGCGCGTATCCTTCACCGGGAAAGGGCTCGATCTCCAGGATATCGCACTCCCCTTTCCCGCGCAGTCTCCTCACCCATGAATGCCCCCGAACGCCCAGGACCGACACAATCAGGTCTGTCCCCCCGGGCAGCGCACCGCCGGCTGCCCAGCGAGCCTCGTTGAAGTCGAGCGCTTCGTCACAGAGCCACGCAGCACCGAGCAGCGCTGCGTGGGGCGGGTAGCCAAGATAGGAAATCCTCGCCCTCGGGAAGGAACGCCTTAGCGACTGCCACAGGGGCCAACGGGAGATGAAATCGCCCAAACCCCCGAGGCTGAGCACGAGAATGGTATTCGGTTCTCGCATTGCACGGCGATCAATTCGTGACACCCGTGATCTTGCGCATCCCCGGCCAGAGAATGAGCACCGGGGCGGCGATGTACACCGTGGAGTAAACTCCTGAGATCATACCCACAAGGAGGGCAAAGCAGAAGTCGTGGATGACGCTGCCTCCCCATATAAAGAGACAGATCACCGTCAGCAGGGCTGTAAAAGACGTAATGATGGTGCGCGACATACACTGGTTGATGGCGAGGTTGATGATATCCTTGAAGCTTATCTTCTTCGTCAATTTCAGATCTTCACGGATCCTGTCGAAGATCACGATCGTGTCGTTGATCGAGAAGCCGACGATCGTGAGAAGCGCCGCGACGATCCCGAGATCGATCGGCCTGTTCGTGAGCGCGCACAAGCCCACGGTGACCATGATGTCATGCACGAGCGCGAGCACGCCCGCGATGCCGTACTGCGGCTTCCTGAACCGCCACCAGACGTACACGATGATCGCGAGGAAGGAGAGCAGGAGTCCTATTATCGCCTGCTGCCGGAGCGCGTGGCCCACCACCGGTCCCACCATCTCGGACCTCAGAAGGATGGAGGGATTGCCGGGCATATACTTCTTGAATGCTTCAAGCATTTCGTGGCTCTTCTCATCGGCCGTTTTGACGATGACCTCCCTGCCGCTCTCCACGTGCTGGAGCATCGATTCCTGGATGCCCGCCTCCCTCAGCGCGGTGCGGATGGAGGCTATGTCCACGGGTTTCTCGAATCCGAACTGCTGGAGGGCACCACCGGTGAAGTCCACCCCGAAGTTGTTCCTCCATCCCTTGTGGAAAAAGCTGAACATCCCGATCGCTATGACGATGAGCGAGAGGGCGACCGCGTACCACATCTTGCCGATGAAATCGATATTCTGCATCTTGAAGAACTGGAGCATCCTGACCTTCGTGAACGACTCCCTCAGGGAGAGGCTGTCGAAGATCACCCGCGTGACGAAGAGGGATGTCCACATGCTGGTGATGATACCGATGCTCAAGGTCACGGCAAACCCGCGCACGGGCCCCGTGCCGATCCAGTACAGGATGAGCGCGGCGATGAGCGTGGTGAGATTGGAATCGACGATCGTCACGAACGCCTTGTTGTAGCCGTTCGCGATGGCCGCGCGCACCTTGCGCCCCAGCGCGAGCTCCTCCCTCATGCGCTCGCTGATGAGCACGTTGGCGTCCACCGCCATTCCGAGGGTGAGGATGATACCGGCGATACCGGGGAGGGTGAGCGTGGCGCGGAACAGCGAGAGCACGGCAATGACGATGAGCGCGTTGACCATGAGCGCGAAATCGGCGATCACTCCGGCCCGGAGATAGTACACCGCCATGAACAGCACAACCAGAAAGAGCCCGACGAGCGATGACTTCACTCCGGCAATAATGGAGTCGTGCCCAAGACTCGGCCCCACGACCCTGTTCTCGGCTATCTTCACCGGCGCCGGCAACGCCCCTGCCCGCAGCACGATTGCCAGATCCCTTGCCTCCTCAACGGTAAACTTCCCCTCAATGATGGGACTCGAGTCAAGTTTGACCAGCATCAGCGGCGCGGAGTAGACCACGTCGTCGAGGACGATACCAAGCCGCGTCACGACGGGGTTCTGGGGATTCTTGTACCTCCTCTCCGCCTCGCCGGAGACAATTCTGAGCTTCCTCATCCCCTCGCGGTCAAAATCGAGGTGGACAATCGACTGGAACATATTGCCGCGCCCGATCTGCGCGTTTTTCAAGGAAATCCCCTTAATTATCGGTTCTTTTTTGACAAGGAAAAGCCCCTTCATGATCTCTCTCGTCCGCAGGTCGGGGAGGGAGCGCCCATACAGAAACTCATAGTCGCCGGGGATAAGGCCCTTGATCTCGGGGGCGTTCAATATCGCCTCGACGAGATGGAGCTTCTTTTCGGGTATCTGCCAGTAGGTATACGCCACGCCCTCGGACGTGGAGCCCCGCTCGCTCTCAAGATTCGTGAGTATCGGCTTTTTTTCGTTGATGCGGTTCAGGACCTTCTCCGTAAGCTTATCCTCCGCGACAAGCTTGAATTCGAGAAGCGCGGTTCTGCCAATGAGCTTGATTGCGCGCTCGGGATCAAGGATTCCGGGCAACTGGACCACGATCCGGTCCCTCCCCTCCGGGAATATCACGGGCTCGGCTATGCCAAACTCGTCAACGCGGTTCCTGATGATCTCCACCGCGCGCGGCACCGCATCCTTTTTCGCCTCTTCGCCGAGATTCTCCATCTCCACCTGTAGCACCACATGCATACCGCCCTTGAGGTCGAGCCCGAGGTTGAGCACCCTGCGAGGATCCCCGCGCAACCACTTCTCCATCGAGTAGATAAGTTTCGTGTTGAACGTCGCATCGGTCATTTCAGCATCACGCTGCTGCCACTCTTTTTCGAGGCTCTTACGCTCATCCGGAGACAGGCCCGCCCAGCGGATGGTAGGGTAGACGTAGTAGACGGAGACGAGAAGCACACAGAAAACCACAAAAATTCTCATGCGAAGATTCTTGTTCATTATACCCCCCGTTAAAGAAGCAGTAAGGGATAAGCTGTAAGCATTAAGCATTGCTGCTTACCGCTTACCGCTTACTGCTTATTGCTTTTAAAGCATCTTGGCGCCGTTGATGACGAGCCCGAGCGAACACCCGAGGAACGCCGCAGCCCTGCGCGCGATCACCATTCTCGACATGAAGATCTCAAAATATTCCATCACCTGTGATAGTTTCGTGTCTATCGTGAGCTCATACCGGATCATCTTGCGCTTCTTGCTCACCTGCACCACGGAACGCTCTGCGGAGTAGTTGACCCGGTCATGCGTATCAAAATCCATTTTATTTCTCTTGCGGACGCGTCCCCGGTGCACATCGATCTTGTCCGCAAGGATAAGCGCGGACGAGACGTCGCTCATCGGATCACCGTTTTCCTCCTGGTGATGCCCGATCGCCGCGACGACATCCGCAACCTCCGTGGAGGCCATGCCCATATCCTCAAGAAGATCCCTGGCGATCGAACTGCCGGTGAGCGCATGGTTCTCCCTGTTGATGAGGTTCCCTAAATCGTGCAGGTACCCCGCGATTGCGGCCAGCTCCGCCTGCCGCCTGTCACGGCCGAGCTTGATCAGGATCGAACGCGCGCCTTCGGCAACAATGCCCGCATGCCGCACGCCGTGCTCCGTGTAGCCCATGGAGATCATGCAGCGGTCCGTTTTCTCCAGATAATCCCGGACCGAGTGGTTCTCCCTCACCGTATCAAGCGTCACCAGCTTCACGAAGGCTCCGCCTCTCTCTTGGTGATCGTGGCGATCGCGCTCTTCGAAAACTCGATTTTCACATTGTCCGCCACCTTCACCACCACAACGTCATCCTTCACCCCCGCAATCACGCCGTGGATCCCCGCCGAGGTGATCACCTGGTCGCCCTTCCTCAGCGACGCCAGCAGCTCCTTCTGCTCCTTTTGTTTCTTCTGCTGGGGACGAATACTGAGGAAATAGAAGATGAACAGTACGATCGCGATCATCGGGAGGAACTGGAATGGGTTCGCCGCCTGCCCCCCCGACGCTCCCGGGGGAGACGCCATTCCCAACAGCCTGATCAGATGTCCGATGCCCGATGCCATGAAATATGTCTTCACTCCTGCCCCCCCATGTTAAATTCAAAATCCCGATCCCGCAGTAAGCATTTTGCTTACGGCTTATTGCTTACTGCTGTCCTGGGACCGGTATCCCGCGATAAACTCTTCCTTGAATCTTGGAAATGTTCCCTCCAGAATCGCTCTCCGTATTTCCGCCATAAGCCAGTGATAAAAGAATAAATTGTGGTACGTCACCAGCCGCAACCCGAGAATCTCATTTGCATTGAAGAGATGCCGCAGATACGCTCTCGTGTAGCCGCGGCATGCAACGCAGCCGCATCCTTTCTCCAATGGCGCAAGGTCTTCCTTATACGCTCCGTTCTTGATCGGGAGCTTGCCGGCGCGCGTGAATGCCGTTCCGTTTCTCCCGTTCCTCGTCGGCATGACGCAGTCGAACATGTCCACGCCCCTCGCCACCGCCTCGAGAATCTCAACCGGCGTACCGCAGCCCATCAGGTAGCGGGGTCGATCCTCCGGAAGGAGAGAGGTGCAGAGCTCCACATTTTCGAGCATCACGCCCCTCGGCTCTCCCACGCTCAAGCCGCCAATTGCGTATCCGTCGAAACCGATCTTTTTCAGTTCCTCAACGGATTTCCTCCGTAAATCAGCGTAGGTGCCCCCCTGCACAATCCCGAAGAGGGCCGCATCAAATGAGGAGCGGGTATTTTTGCATTGGATCGCCCATTGTAGGCTCCGCTCCAGTGAATTGCAAGCATAATCATGCTCGCACGGATAGGGTGTGCACTCATCGAGCACCATCATAATATCCGACCCCAGCCCCTCCTGGATCCGGATGGCACTCTCCGGGCTGAGGAAGTGCAGACTGCCGTCAATGTGTGACTGAAATGTGACGCCATCCTCTTTAATCTCCCGGAGGCTCGCGAGACTGAACACCTGATATCCCCCGCTGTCGGTCAGGATCGCCCTGTCCCAGTTCATGAACCTGTGGAGGCCGCCCGCCCTCCGGATAATCTCTACCCCCGGTCTCATGGCGAGGTGGTAGGTGTTTCCGAGAATTATCCCGAAGCCGATCTCCTTGAGCTCTTCAGGACTCATCGTCTTGACCGTCCCCTGGGTGCCGACGGGCATGAAGACGGGCGTCTCGATCACGCCATGGCGCGTCGTCAGATTTCCCGCCCGGGCTCCGGTTATGTCATCCTTGCGCAGAACCGTGAATTCTGGTTGGGATTTGCCTGCCTGCTCAGAGCCGGAGTTCCGCTTCGGAGAAGGCAGGGGATTTGCCTGCCCGTCGTAGCCTCGGCGTAGGCGGGGGATTTGGGATTTATTTTTCATCGAGTAGCAACATCGCGTCTCCATAGCTGTAAAACCGATACCCCTCACGCACGGCGAGCGCGTAGAGGTCGAGGATTCTCTCCCTGCTTACGAGGGCTGCGACGAGCATGAGCAGCGAAGAGCGAGGGAGGTGAAAATTCGTGAGGAGGCTGTCAACGACCTTGAACCTGTAGGGAGGGCAGATGAAGAGCTCCGTCCATCCGCTGCGCGACTGGACATCCCCTCGATCATCCGCGACCGTCTCGAGTGCGCGCGCGGTGGTGGTTCCCACAACCACTATTTTCATCCCGTCGCGCCTCGCCCGGTTAATCCTCTCCGCAGAGGATTCACTGATCTCGAAATACTCGCTGTGGATTCTATGATCGGCAACGTACTCCTCCTTCACCGGCTGAAAAGTTCCGAGACCCACATTAAGCGTGATGGAAACGGTCTCTATTCCGTCCTCCCGGAGTTTCGCCAGGAGATCGCGGGAAAAATGAAGCCCCGCGGTCGGTGCGGCGACTGCCCCCGGCCTCGCGGCATAGACGGTCTGATACCTTTCTCTATCGATCTGCGTGAACCGTGACGCGTCAGGCGTTCTTTTAATGTACGGCGGCAAGGGCATATGGCCTATGGAATCAACCTCGGCGGCAACATCTTCCGCGCCTTCAAAACCAATGGACCTGGTCGAGGAGGAAGCCCTCTTTCCCACGCGCGCGACCATCCGGCTCCGCTCAAAAATGACAACCTCTCCCTCCCTCACGCGCGCCGAGGGTCTCAGGAGACATTCCCACTCCCGGTCGTTCAGAGCCCTCAGAAGAAAAACCTCCACCTTGCCTCCCGTTGCCTTCTTCTTCCCGATGAGCCGCGCCGGGATCACCTTCGTATCATTGAGCACAAGCAATGAAGCGGGGCCGAGAAAAGCCCTGATGTCCCTGAAGCGCGCGTGCTCCACGAGGCCGGACTTCCTATGAAATACAAGGATGCGTGAGTCCTCACGCACCGGCGCGGGCTCTTGGGCGATGAGGGTCCGCGGCAGATCAAAGGAGAAATCAGACGTCCTGAGAGGGGAATCCTGCGGAACTGTCATGCGTCACCTTCGCCGGAGGAGCCATAGGAGAAGGGTGAGAATAAAACTCATGAGGACGCAGGTGCCGAGGGGAAAGTAGAACCGGAAATGCCTGCGCTGCACACTCACATCTCCCGGGAGATGCCCGATCCATGAAACCCGGTCGCCGAGGAGGAAAAGCCCGCCGATGAGGGAGAGGAGCAGCCCCGCGGCTATAAGTAACCTGCCCAACATCTGAAAATCGTCCATGCGATATCCCGTCCCACTCCGCAGGCGCGTGAGCCCGTCCTCGATTAGAGATCGATTCAATGCGATGTATTCACACAAACATAATGTTTTTAAACCGCGGATTACGCGGATTTAGAACCATTATAAACCTCACATGCAACAAGATACTCAATCATCTTAAAAACCGACACATCATATCTTTTGATTCTCTTCCATTTTGTGTGGGTAGAAACATCTTCCCCTCCCCCTGTGAAGGGGGAGGGTCTGGGTGGGGGTGTGCGGCAACTGTAATTTGAATAGCGTGTAATTTACTCCCGCATTGAATGTTCGGATGCAACAGAAATCACCCCCCTCCTGTAATGGGTCAGTCTGGGGGGGTATCCCTTTCACTTGTCATCCCCGCGAAAGCGGGGATCCAGTATGAAACCTGGATTCCTGCTGGAGTTTACCCTCGTGAAAAGGGGGGCAGGAATGACATATTAAGCAATGTACCCCCCATAAGTGACCCCTTACCCCCTCCTCACCTCCCCCCTTCAGAGGGGGGAGGAATAATTCTGGCTACCCACACAAAATGGAAGAAAATCTATCTTTTTATCTATTTAGAATCCGCATAATCCGCGGTTGTCTATTTCCCATTCATGAATGATTTGGGTCAGAAGAGTCGGCCCTGTGCTTCGCGCGGAGTGTCCTTCGCGCCGAACTTTGCGTACGCCTTATCGGTTGTCACGCGCCCCTGGGAGGTGCGCTTGAGGTATCCCTGCTGGATCAGGTACGGTTCATAGACCTCCTCGAGCGTCCCCGCCTCCTCCCCGACTGCCACGGCGAGGCTGCTTATCCCCACCGGACCTCCGCTGAACTGGTGGATAATCGTCTTCAAGAGGCGCTTGTCCATCTCATCCAAGCCATGCTCGTCCACATCGAGGAGGGCAAGGGCTGCATCCGCCACCTCCGGCGTGATTCTGTTGTCCGCCTTCACCTGGGCATAGTCGCGGACACGGCGGAGAAGACTATTGGCGATGCGGGGAGTGCCGCGCGCCCGCGCGGCGATCTCCCGGGCCCCCTCGGGCGTGATGTCTACGTTGAGTATCTTCGCGCTCCTGAGAATGATCCGTTCAAGATCCTCTGCGGGATAATAGTCCAGTCGTATCGCCATGCCAAAGCGTGAGCGGAGCGGCGCGCTGATCAGACCGCTCCTCGTAGTGGCCCCCATAAGCGTAAAGCGCGCCAGGTTGAGGCGGACGCTCCGCGCATTTGGCCCGGTGTCTATGATGATATCAAGCGTGTAGTCCTCCATCGCGGGGTAAAGGTACTCCTCGATCACCTTGTTCAACCGGTGGATCTCGTCGATGAAGAGGATGTCGCCTTTATTGAGATTAGTGAGCAGACCGGCTAGGTCTCCCGCCTTCTCGATGACAGGGCCTGAGGTTGCCTTGACGTCCACCCCCATGGCGCTGGCGATGATATATGCGAGAGTCGTTTTCCCCAGGCCAGGTGGCCCCGAGAAGAGCGTGTGATCGAGCGCCTCGTCCCTCTCCCGCGCGGCGCGGATAAATATCTCGAGCCGGTCCTTGATCCTCTGCTGACCGATGAAATCCTTGAACTCCTTCGGCCTCAGCGTCAGATCGAGCTGGATGTCCTTCTCCTGCAATGCATTCTCTATAAACCGCTCACTCATCCGCTGTCCCCTCCACGCCATCCTGCGCGATTCCCTCGATGAGCTCCCTCGCCAGATCCGATTGTGCCGGATGGACGAATACCTCATACACGGAGAAAGGCGTCGGCTGATAGGTTCCCAGATGCGGCCCGCGAGCGAATGCCCCGAACGGATCGCGCGCGCGCACGGTGGCCGCAACTCCCTCGCTCTGGAGGAGGTTCCTCACAAACTCCGCCATGGAGAGATACTTATTTGCATACACCACTACAGCTTCCATCAATCCCCCTGAATACAAACTTCAAAATCCCGTTGCTTATAGCTTATTGCTTACTGCTATCCCCCTACGCCGATTTGAGCGCCTCGCGTATGAGCGTCTCCACATCGCATTTCTTTCCGGCCCTTTCCATGGCGGCAGCGACGGCTTTCTGCGCCTCCGACTGCGTGTACCCAAGGGAGATAAGCGCGCGGCTCGCGTCGTTAAGAATGTGCGACTCCGGCGAGACTTCCCTCGATCCCTCCGCGCCCTCGATCGCCCCGACCTTATCCTTCAGCTCCACAATGATCCGCTCGGCCTTCTTCTTCCCGATCCCCGGCACGGCTGCGAGCATCGGGGCGTTCCCCTGACTCACTGCAAGACGGAAGTTGCCCGGCGAGATACCGCTCAAGATGCTCATGGCAATTTTTGGTCCTATCCCGCTGATGCCGATCAGCAATCGGAAGAGACTCCGCTCCTCCTCCGTGAGGAAACCGTAGAGAACCATCCCGTCCTCTTTGAGCTGAAGGTGCGTGAGGATGGTAACCCTCTCTCCTCTCACAGGCAGGCGATCGAAACTACTGAGCGAAATGACGATCTCGTACCCCACCCCGTTCACTCCGAGCACGATGCGCGTGGGCTGGACCGCGAGGAGTTCTCCGCTCAGGAAGGTGATCATGTCGACATGCTCCACAAGAAAGAAGAAAGTGGGTTCTTCTCCACTCCGTGTGGGTAAAACCAATTATCCCCTCCCCCTGATAAGGGGAGCCTGTCCCGTCGAAGACCCTGAGCGAAGTCGAAGGGATCCTGCCGAGGGAAGAGTGAAGATGGGGGTGTCTCCCTGTAGCAAGGAATAGCTGTTATATGGCGTTGTATCATCAATGTGCGGGGTGATCGATAACACCCCCCTCCCGACTTCCCCCCTTCTGAGGGGGGAGGAAATACCGAAAGCAATCCACACAACATGGAAGAGAATCAGAAAGTGCAATGTGAAAATCGTTCCTCACTATCGCGGGGTAACGCGTCATGCTTTTGAACCTGCACCCCGCAATGCAGGATTGCAGGCGCACCGTATGCCTATCTGCAATGCGTGGCAGATTGCGATTGCGAGGGCGTCGGCTGCGTCCGTCGGGCGCAACTCCCCATCCATGTCGAGAATGGATTTAATCATGAACTGTACCTGCCTTTTTTGCGCTCCTCCACTCCCGATAACCGCCTGCTTCACGCGCCGCGGCGCGTACTCGAAAACCTCCACCCCGCTCTCCGCCGCGACCAGCATCGCCACTCCGCGCGCCTCCCCGAGCGCCAGAGCGCTCCTCACATTCTTGCAGAAGAACAAGCCCTCTACCGCCATCTGGTCAGGTTTGTGCAGCTCGAATATCTTCCTGAGTTCCCGATAAATTATGAGAAAACGTCCGGGGAGAGGCGTCGCGCTTCTGTTGCGAATGCACCCCCCGGTCACATACACGAGGCGCCCCTCCGCCGCGTCAATGACTCCGTAGCCTGTGATGAGTGTCCCCGGGTCCACGCCGATAATCCGCACTGTCGCCACGCTCCGATACGCGCTACTGCTCGCTCTCTGCCTCTTCCATGATCTCATCAGGAACATCAAAATTCGAGGAGACGCTCTGTACATCCTCCTGGTCCTCGAGCTCGGACATCAGTTCGAGTATTTGATGCGCGTCCTTCCCCGTCACCTTGACCGTGTTCTTGGGGACCAGAGTGACTTCGGCGACGGTATACTTGATCTTCTTTTCATCGAGCGCCTTCTTCACATCCTCAAGATTCTCCGGCGGCGTGTAAATCTCAAACACATCCTTCTCATCGGCGCTGAAATCCTCCGCCCCCGCATCGAGGGCTATGGAGAAGAGCTTTTCCTCGTTCGCCGTAGCCCTGTCAACGGTGATCAAGCCCTTTTTGACGAAATTCCACGCGACCGAACCGGCGCCGCCCATGTGGCCACCCCTCTTGTCAAAGATATTTCTGATCTCTGAGGCGGTCCTGTTCTTGTTGTCGGACAGGCATGTGACCATGACCGCCACCCCCCCCGGCCCGTACCCCTCATAGGCAACCTCTTCGTAGATGACCCCCGGGAGTTCTCCCGTCCCCTTCTTGATCGCGTTCTTTACGTTATCCGCGGGCATGTTGACGGCTTTGGCCTTGAGGATGACCGCGCGCAGATGGGGGTTCGCATCAGGGTCCCCTCCCCCACGCTTCGCAGCCACGGAAATCTCCCGCACGATCTTGCTGAATACCTTGCCTCTCTTCTGGTCAAGGGCTCCCTTTTTGTGCTTTATGCTCGCCCATTTTGAATGTCCGCTCATAATAGTATCTCCCCTTTCGTCTAGCCGCCCAAGATTCTATCTCATTCTCATTGGAAGAGAAAGAACGGAATATACGTCTGCCAGGAACCGGTGATCAGAAGCAACTTCAGCCGCAGTGAATATTTCCCTCCATCCGCGCGCCGAGGAACGCGGAGTCGCCCCCCTCTCCTGACCACTCCTGAATCCAGCCATTTGTGAATCCGTACGCGGCGAAGATTTCACGCGCTTCCCCATACTCCTCCTCGGTAATCCTTCGCCCGAGTATCGGATCGCCGACCGCCTTGTGGCACGGAATATATTGACTCATCAGACTCACCGCCAGATCCGGCGAGATTTCCTCCCTGAGAAATCGCGCCACTTCCCTTGTGCCCGCCATATCCTGCGGCAGGACGAGGTGCCTCACAATAAGCCCCCTGAGTGCGACCCCCGCGGCATTGGTGACGAGGGGACCTGTCTGCCTCCACATTTCGCGTATCGCCTCGCGGTTGATCTCCGGATAATCATGGGCTCCGGAGTACCGGGCGGAAGCGGAAGACGAGCCATAGCGCATATCCGCGAGGTAGACATCCACGCACCCCTCGAGCAGCCGGAGCGTCCCAAGCGACTCGTAGCCGCTCGTGTTGTACACGAGGGGGAGATCAAACCCCCGCTCCACTGCGAGCGTGAGCGCCGAAAGTATCTGAGGGATGAAGTGGGTTGGCGTTACGAGATTGATGTTATGGCACCCCTGCCCCGCCAGGGTGAGGAACATTTGTGCGAGTTCTTCACACGCGACCTCGCGCCCGGCGCCGCCCTGGCTGAAGGTGTAGTTCTGGCAATAATCGCAATTGAGCGTGCAGCCGCTGAAGAATATGGTGCCTGAACCACCGCTCCCCGTAATCGGGGGCTCCTCGCCGAAATGGGGAGAACAGCGAAATATCTTCGCGCAGTCCCCTCCTCCGCAGGCTCCCCGCTCCCCACGGGGGCGCATTACACCGCATGCGCGCGGGCAAAGGCGGCAGGGCGATTGGAGCTCGTAAATTTGTTCAACGCTATGCGCGAGTTCGCCCGAGCGATGAAGATTGATATATGAAGGAACAATCATTGCGTATAGGAAATGAATGCCAAATAGCAGATAAAAATATCAGGGGATTTAAGGATTAAGCATGTAACAAAGTTCCTGCTTAATTCTTACAACTTAATCCTTACTGCTGGATTTGCCTATTTTTCTTCTTTCCTTGCCTGTGACTGCGCGATGACCTTCGGGAGCAGCGCGGCAGGCAGCTCCTCATATGATAAGAATTCCATCTCGAACGTTCCCCGCCCGCCGGTGAGCGATCTGAGTTCCGTGCAATAGCGAAGCATCTCGGAGAGCGGCACATGCGCCTTGATCTTCTGAAGTTCTCCCACCTGCTCCATGCCCATGATGCGGCCGCGCTTGCTGTTGATGTCGCCGGTGATCGCCCCCATGTACTCGGCAGGGACCGTCACCTCGAGCATGTAAATAGGCTCGATCAAAATCGGTCTTGCCTTTGCCATTCCATCCTTGAACGCCTTGGATCCGGCCAGCTCGAATGCGAGGTTCGACGAATCCACGTCGTGGTAGGAACCGTCAACGCACCTCACGCGGAGATCCACAACCCGGAATCCCGCGATCACGCCCGCTTCCATGGATCCGCGCACGCCCTTTTCAATGGCCGGGAGATAGCCGCGGGGAATGACGCCGCCCACAATATCGTCCACAAACTCAAACCCGCTCCCCCGCTCCATCGGTTCGACTTTCAGGTACACCTCCGCGTACTGGCCGCGCCCCCCCGTCTGCTTCTTGTGCCTCTCGTGGCCATCGGAGTTGATCTTGACGGTCTCTTTATACGGCACTATCGGGATACGAAGGTCAACCTCCACATTGAATTTATTCTTGAGCTTCTGCACCGCCGTCTCGATATGGAGGTCTCCCATCCCAGAAATGATGAACTCCTTTGTTTCAATATTCCGGGAGGCATGAAGGGTCGCGTCATCCTGCGTGATCCGGTGCATTCCGGTCGCGATCTTCTCTTCGTCGCCGCGCTTCTTCGCGTAGACCGCGAATGAGATCACCGGCTTTGGCAGCCATAACTGCTCAAATTCCGCGGGGCGGGCATCGGCCGACAGGCTGTGCCCCAGCTCGGTGGTCTTGAGCTTCGCCACGGCGACGATGTCCCCGGGGCCCGCCTCCTCAATGGAGAGCTGCTCTTTTCCCTTGATAAGGTAGATATGCCCGATTCGCTCTGACTTCTGTGCAGTGGCATTATAGAAAGAGCTGTTTGAGGGAAGCGTCCCAGAGCACACCCTGAAGTAGGTCAGCTGCCCCACGAACGGGTCGGTCACGCTCTTGAAAACAAAGGCGCTGAACGGCTCTTCCTTCTTCGGATGCACCACCAGATCACTTTTCGTCTTGATCTCTCCCCTATCCCCGGGAGCGGGGAGGAGAGCGCAGATGGCATCAAGAAGTTCCCGCACTCCCACCTCCTTCTCCGAGGAACCGCACAGAATCGGGATAAGCGAGCCGCCGCAGACTGCCTTCCTTAGCGCCACCGCCGCCTCTTCGGGAGAGAGCGCCCCCCGCTCGAGATACTTCTCGAGGAGCGTGTCGTCCGTCTCCGCGGCCGCCTCGATGAGTTTCTCTCTGAACTCCTCCACGGAGGATTTCAAATCCGCATCGAGTCCTTCGGCGCCCTTGCCCGAGATCACATCGACCACGGCGCTTAGCGCACTCTGTTTCCCCACAGGAAGAACGAGGGGGATGCACTTTTCCCCAAAGCTCTTCCTGAGCGACTCCACGCACTTGCGAAAATCGCTGTTCTCCTTGTCGAGTTTGTTGATGAAAATCATCCGGGGAAGCTTGTGCTGGTCGGCAAAATTCCAGGTGCGGACTGTCCCCACATCGATGCCCGAAAGCGCATCCACCACAAGGAGCGCGGCATCCGCCACTCTGAGGCTGCTTGCGACCTCACCGATATAATCCATGTAGCCCGGGGTGTCGATGAGGAAAATGCTGTGATCCTTCCAGGAGCAGTGCAGCGGGTGAGATTGGATGCTGATCTTGCGCTCTTTCTCTTCGTCAGTGGTATCGCCGATGGATGATCCCGTATCAACCCGGCCGTGGCGGTCATGCGCTCCGCTGAGGAACATCATCGCGTCGAGGAGGCTCGTTTTGCCGCAACCCCCGTGGCCGATGAGTGCGAATGTCCTTACCTTTTCTACCGGAATCCCCTTCATATCGATATCCTTTCGACTGAGTTATAGTGTCGTCGTCGAGACCGCCGCGTGTATTGATCAAAGAAGGTGTACTATAGCAGGATATCGGCCCATGGACAATAACAAATGGGCTGTGGGAGTAATGGGTCACTTATGGGTGGTACATTGCTGAATATGTCATTCCTGCCCCCGTTTTCACGAGGGTAAACTCCAGCAGGAATCCGGGTTTCATACTGGATCCCCGCCTGCCTGCGCGAAGCCGCTTCGGCATAGGCAGGCTTCCGCGGGGATGACAATTGAAAGGTACACTCCCCATAAGTGAACCATTACCTGTGGGAGCAGCACGCCTGGGACGCATAAACTTCCTGTGCTGCTATAATCGGGCCAGGATGGCCCTCCCACAACATCCTAATATGGCGGCTCGCTGTATGGTTTCAGATTCATCCAGCTAAACGGGCTCTTGCTGCCGTCTGTCTTATACCAGCATCCATAGCCTCGCCTGAAACCGGTGAGTGTGCCGTGCCACATGCCATCATCGCTTGATAACCAGCCAAAGCTCAAGCTCCCTCCATATCCGCTACCCGCCTGCGAATAAACCTGGTCG